>NZ_JCANSX010000005.1:1473392-1780745 GCF_059570515.1 Nocardia sp. CNS-044 | reverse complement strand
CAATCGCCAGCCGGAAATTAGCTGACTTAAATGTCCAGCCCTCCACACGGGGGGTGAAGAGCCGGAACCAAATTTCAAAATTTGGCACTGACATTCATCGACACACTATTGAGTTCTCAAAGAACACACGCACACACCATCTCCCGGGGATTCCCCGATCAATCGGTGAGGCAACTTTTACAGCTTAGCGCGGCCAGTAACCCGAAACCAAATCGGGGTCCCAATCGAGCTAGTGTGACCGCCAGGCGCTCCTCGTCCTACCTCGTTTCCCTGGCTCAGCGTCTCCGCTCGGCCCCGGGTCGGTGTCCGTGTCGCTCTGACTTGAATAAAGTTACGTGGCCGCTTGCACGATGTCAAATCGCCTGGTCAATACGGGTTTTGGACGACTCTTGATCAACATCCATTACGGACAAGATCGATTCCGGCCCGCGGACAAGATCAATCAGGCGCCCCGACCCGCTCCACCAGACCGCCCAATGCCTGCAGCTGCTCGACGAAATTCGGGTAACCGCGGTCGATGTGGAAGACGTCGTGCACTTCGGTGGTGCCGTCGGCGACCAGACCCGCGAGCACCAGACCCGCGCCGGCCCGAATATCCGAGGACCACACCGGCGCGCTGGACAGCCGCGGAATACCGCGCACCACCGCGTGATGACCGTCGGTGCGGGCGTCGGCGCCCAGCCGGATCATCTCCTCCACGAAGCGGAACCTGGCCTCGAAGATGTTCTCGGTGATCATCGAGGTGCCGTCCGCGATCGCCGCGAGGCCGATGGCCATCGGCTGCAGGTCGGTCGGGAAGCCGGGGAACGGCAGGGTCGAGAAGTTCACCGCGCGCGGACGCTCCGGCTGCACCACACGGAAGCCGTCCACCTCGAAGGAGATTCGCGCGCCCGCCGAACGCAGCTTGTCCAGCACGAGCGAGAGGTGCTTCGGGTTCACGCCGGTGACGCGCACGTCGCCCATGGTCATGGACGCGGCGATCCCCCACGTCGCGGCGACGATGCGGTCGCCGATCACACGGTGATCGGTCGGACGCAGTCGCTTCACACCCTGAATGGTGAGCACCGAGGTGCCCGCGCCGCTGATCCGGGCGCCCATCTGCACCAGCATGTTGCACAGGTCGACGATGTCGGGCTCGCGCGCCGCGTTGTCGATGACCGTCTCGCCCTCGGCGAGCACCGCGGCCATGAGGATGTTCTCGGTCGCGCCGACCGACGGGAAGTCCAGCCGGATCCGCGCGCCCTGGAGTTCGTCGGCGCGCGCGACGACGCAGCCGTGCTCGATCTCGCTGGTCGCGCCGAGCAACCGCAGGCCGGCCTGGTGCATGTCGAGTGGGCGGGAACCGATCGCGTCACCGCCGGGAAGCGCGACCACCGCGCGCTTGCACCGCGCCATCAGCGGACCGAGCACGCACACCGAGGCGCGGAACTGCGTCACGGCGGGGAAGTCCGCGTGGTACTTCGGCTCGGCGGGCGTCGTGATGGTGACCACGGAACGGTCGCCGGGCGCGTCGTCGGAGATGACGACCTCGCAGCCGAGGCCGCGCAGTACGTCGGCCATCAGCGGCACATCGAGAATGTCGGGGCAGTTCGTGATCGTCGACGTGCCCTCGGCAAGCAGGGCAGCGGCCATCAGCTTGAGGACGCTGTTCTTAGCGCCTCCTACCGCGACCTCGCCGACGAGCCGATTGCCCCCGGTGACCAGAAACCGTTCGCTCACACTGGGTAGCTTATCCACCGCCGGCGGCGCGCACGCGCGTGTACGCGATCCCGGTGTGCTGCGACACGATCCGAACGGTCGGCATCACGATTCTTTCTTGCCGCCACCGGGCTGCCACAGAATGTCGCCCTCGGGATTCGTGTACCGGCTCAGGATGAAGAGCAAATCGGACAGCCGATTGAGGTACTTGGCCGGAAGAACGCTGGTGTCCTCGGAGTGCGCCTCGACGGCGGCCCACGCGGCGCGCTCGGCGCGGCGGACCACGGTGCGCGCGGTGTGCAGCAGCGCGGCCAGCGGGGTGCCGCCCGGCAGAATGAACGAATTCAGCGGCGCCAGTTCGGCATTGAACTCGTCGCACCAGCCTTCCAGCCGGTCGATGTAGTCCTGCGTGATCCGCAGCGGCGGGTACTTGGGTTCGGCGACCACGGGGGTGGAGAGATCCGTGCCGGCGTCGAACAGGTCGTTCTGGACCTGGCGGAGCACCGTCAGCAGATGCTCGTCCGGTGCGCCGAGCGCGATCGCGACACCGATGGCCGCGTTGGCTTCGTCGCAGTCCGCGTACGCGACGAGGCGGGGATCGGTTTTGGAAACTCGAGAGAAATCGCTGAGCCCGGTGGTTCCGTCGTCACCGGTCCTGGTGTAGATCCGGGTCAGGTGCACGCTCACGACGCGCCCTCGCTGACGCTCGGCCACGTCGCGCGCGTGGGCGCGCTGTGTCGATGATTCGCTCGCTGGCGCTCACTCATGAAATTCTCCGCTCGCTACAGACCGGGCATGCGGCGGGTGCGGTCCGAAGGCCGCGATTCCACCCAGGACAGGAAGGCCGCGCGGGCGCCGCGATCGAGGGCCAGCTCATAGTTGCCCTCGGTGTCGGCCACCTCGGTGACGATGATCTCGTCGGTCATGATGTCGTACTCGTCGCCGCGCGGACCGCGCCGGTCGCCGACCTCGATGCCGCGGCGCCGAATCGTGGCGTCCGGACCGATCTTGAGGCTGGTGAGCTTGAAGAAGACGAGGCGGTCCTCGTCATAGCGAATGAGACCGTGCCGCCAGCCTTGGCCGCCGTTCGCGGGCAGCACGCGCAGGATCGCAGCGGTCCCGCCGCGGCGCAGCATGATCAGTCGGTAGACGGAGATCAACGCCAATGCGACCAGCAGCAGCACCAGAATGATCAGGACAACCATCCCGGTTTGCAATGCTGTCCGTCCTTTCGCTCGGCATCCGCGTCACGAACCGCGGCGGATACCCATCCGTTGCGACATTCAAACACGAGTCTACAAACGGGTGAGCAACTGGGGCTGAATACCATTGTCGGCGGCGAAGATACCTTCGCCGCCGACAATGGGGATGTTCACGACCCGTCAGGGTCTTCAGGCGCTCGCGACCTGCTCGACCGCGCGCACCCGGGCCTGTGCCGCCCGCTGTTGTTCCTCGGTCGCGGACGTGTCGGCCAGCACCTTGCGTGCCGCCTCGACGTCCACCTCACCGGCGAACTCCGCGGACTCGGCCAGGACCCGCACCGTGTTGGCGGTGACCGAGAAGAAACCGCCGTGCACGGCGGCGACGATGCGCTCGCCATCGGTGGACACGATGTTCACCGTGCCGCCCTCGACCAGCTGGCCGAGGAGCGGCTCGTGGCCCGGCATGATGCCGATCTGGCCCTCGGTGGTCTGCGCGCTGACGAACGACGCCTGGCCGGACCAGAGCAGTCGTTCGACAGCCACGAGATCGACTGACATTTCGGCCATCGGTGACTACTTTCCGGCGATCTTCTTCGCGGCCGCCTCGACGTCGTCGAGACCACCGCAGGAGTTGAACGCCTGCTCCGGGAAGTGGTCGAACTCGCCCTTGCAGACACGGTCGAAGTCGTCGATGGTCTGCTCCAGCGGCACGACGGAACCCACCTGGCCGGTGAATTTCTCGGCCACGATGAAGTTCTGGCCGAGGAACTTCTCCAGACGACGGGCGCGACCGACGAGGACCTTGTCCTCTTCGGAGAGCTCGTCCATGCCGAGGATGGCGATGATGTCCTGCAGTTCCTTGTACTTCTGCAGGATCCGCTTCACCTCGTTGGCCACGGCGAAGTGCCGGTCGCCGACGATCGAGGCCTCCAGGATGCGGGAGGTCGAGGTCAGCGGGTCGACGGCCGGGTAGATGCCCTTCTGCGAGATCGGGCGGGAGAGCTCGGTCGTCGCGTCGAGGTGGGCGAAGGTGGTCGCCGGGGCCGGGTCGGTGTAGTCGTCGGCGGGCACGTAGATGGCCTGCAGCGAGGTGATGGACCGACCACGGGTCGAGGTGATGCGCTCCTGCAGCTCACCCATCTCGTCGGCCAGCGTGGGCTGGTAACCGACGGCGGAGGGCATACGGCCGAGCAGGGTCGACACCTCGGAACCGGCCTGGGTGAACCGGAAGATGTTGTCGATGAACAGCAGCACGTCCTGGTGCTGCACGTCGCGGAAGTACTCGGCCATGGTGAGGGCCGAGAGGGCGACGCGCATACGGGTGCCCGGCGGCTCGTCCATCTGGCCGAAGACGAGGGCGGTGTCCTGGAGGACGCCCATCTCTTCCATCTCCAGGCGGAGGTCGGTGCCCTCACGGGTGCGCTCACCGACGCCCGCGAACACGGAGGTGCCGGAGAACTCACGCGCGATACGGGTGATCATCTCCTGGATCAGAACGGTCTTGCCGACACCGGCGCCACCGAACAGACCGATCTTGCCGCCCTTCACGTACGGGGTCAGCAGGTCGATGACCTTGATGCCGGTCTCGAGGATCTCGGTCTTGCCCTCGAGCTGGTCGAAGCTCGGCGGCTTGCGGTGGATGCCCCACTGCTCGCCGTCGCGGCCGGTGCCCGGCGCGTCGAGGCAGTCGCCGAGGGCGTTGAAGACGTGGCCCTTGACGACGTCACCGACGGGCACCGAGATCGGCTTGCCGGTGTCGGTGACGGTCGCGCCGCGGACCAGGCCGTCGGTCGGCTGCATCGAGATGGTGCGCACGATGTTGTCGCCGAGGTGCTGAGCGACCTCGAGGGTCAGGGTCTTGGCCACCGACGCCAGCTTGATGTCGGCGTTCAGAGCGTTGAACAGCTCGGGGATCGCGCCACGCGGGAACTCGACGTCCACGACGGGGCCGATGACCCGGACGACGCGGCCTGCGGCGGCGCCGGTCCGGCTCGTGTTGTCTTGAGTGACAGCTGCGGTCATTTGGATTGGTTCTCTTCCTGCGCTTCTAGTCGCGGTCCGAGCTCGACGCCAGCGCGTTCACGCCGCCGACGATTTCGCTGATTTCCTGCGTGATCTGGGCCTGACGCACCGAGTTCGCCTCGCGCTGAAGAACACTCGCGAGTTCGTTGGCGTTGTCGGTGGCCGCCTTCATTGCGGTGCGCCGAGCCGCGGACTCGGATGCCGCTGCCTCGAGCAACGACGCGTAGATACGCGTGTTCACGTACTTCGGCAGCAGCGCCGCCAGCAGTACATCGGCGTCGGGCTCGAATTCGTACTGCGCCTGCGGTTCGGCGGTGGGCGAATCGGAGAACGAGTCCGCGCCCATGTCGAAGTTCTCGTCGACGAAGCTGACCTGGATCGGCGCCAGGCGGCGCACCTCCGGGGTCTGCGTCAACATCGACACGAACCGCGTGTACACGATGTGCAGCTCGTCGACGCCCTCGATGTCGCCGGTGCCGTGCGGATGCGGCACCTGGCCCTCGGAGCCCGCCATGAAGGCGTCCACCAGGTGGCCACAGGCCGCCGAGGCGTCGGTGTACTTCGGCTGCTGCGAGAAGCCGGTCCACGCCGAGACCAGCGGGCGGTTGCGAAAGGTGTAGTACGTGAGGCCCTTGTTGCCCATCACGTACAGCACCGGCTCCTTGCCCTCGCCGCGCAGGGTGGTCATCAGCTCTTCGGCGCGCTTGAGCACGTTGGAGTTGTAACCACCGCACATGCCGCTGTCACTGGTGATCACCAGCACGGCGGCGCGACGCGGGTTGGCGCGCTCGGTCAGCAGCGGGTGCGCCAGGTTCTTCGACGCGCTCGCGAGCTCGGCGAGAACCTTGGTGATCTCTTCCGCGTACGGCTTGGCGGCCGCCACCCGGGCCTGGGCCTTGGAGATTCGCGAGGTCGCGATCAGCTCTTGGGCCTTGGTGATCTTCTTGATCGAATTCACACCACGAATGCGGGAGCGCAATTCACGCAAGCTTGCCACGGTTCACACTCCCTTCATTCGCCAGATTCCAATAGCGCATTGCTCGCCCGATTACTTCTCGACGTGCTTGCGGGTGACCGACAGCGACTCGACCTCTTCGTGGTCGAGCTCGCCGGCCTCCGCCTCGTTCACCACACGGCTGCCGTCGGAGGCGAGGAAGCCCTGCTTGAACTTGTCGGTGGCCGCCTTGATGGCGTCGCCGTTCTCGGCGTCGAGGACCTTGCCGCCCTCGATCGACTTGAACGCGTCGGCCGCGCTGCGGTGCAGGTCCTCGATCAGCTCCGCGTTGAAGCGGCGGATGTCGGCGACCGGAACCGAGTCGTAGTAGCCGGCGTCGACCAGGAAGATCGAGACGATCTGGTCCTCGACCGCGACCGGGGAGTACTGGTCCTGCTTGAGCAGTTCCACCCAGCGGGCGCCGCGCTCGAGCTGCGCCAGCGAGGCGGCGTCGAGGTCGGAGGCGAAGGCGGAGAACGCCTCCAGCTCGCGGTACTGCGCCATTTCCAGACGCAGCGAACCGGCGACCTTCTTCATGCCCTTGGTCTGGGCGGCGCCACCGACGCGGGAGACCGAGGTACCGACGTTGATCGCCGGGCGGACACCCTTGTTGAACAGGTCGGACTCGAGGAAGACCTGGCCGTCGGTGATGGAGATGACGTTGGTCGGGATGAACGCCGAGACGTCGTTGGCCTTGGTCTCGATGATCGGCAGACCGGTCATCGAGCCGGCGCCCATCTCGTCGGAGAGCTTGGCGCAACGCTCGAGCAGACGCGAGTGCAGGTAGAAGACGTCACCCGGGTACGCCTCGCGGCCCGGCGGGCGACGCAGCAGCAGCGAGATGGCGCGGTAGGCCTCGGCCTGCTTGGTCAGGTCGTCGAACACGATCAGGACGTGCTTGCCCTGGTACATCCAGTGCTGGCCGATGGCCGAGCCGGTGTAGGGGGCCAGCCACTTGAAGCCGGCGGAGTCGGAGGCCGGGGCCGCGACGATGGTGGTGTACTCCATCGCGCCGTGCTCCTCCAGCGCGGCCTTCACGCCCGCGATGGTGGAACCCTTCTGGCCGATGGCGACGTAGATGCAGCGCATCTGCTTGGTGGGGTCGCCGGACTCCCAGTTGGCCTTCTGGTTCAGGATCGCGTCGATGCAGACGGCGGTCTTGCCGGTCTTGCGGTCGCCGATGATCAGCTGACGCTGGCCGCGGCCGATCGCCGTCAGCGCGTCGATGGCGGTGATGCCGGTGGCCATCGGCTCCTCGACCGGCTGGCGCTCCAGCACGGTCGCGGCCTGCAGCTCCAGCACGCGGCGCTCTTCGGACTCGATCTCGCCGAGACCGTCGATCGGCTGGCCGAGCGGGTTCACCACGCGACCGAGGAACTTGTCGCCGACCGGCACCGAGAGCACGTCACCGGTGCGGCGAACCTGCTGACCCTCTTCGATCTCGGCGAACTCGCCGAGGATGACCGCACCGATCTCGCGGTCCTCGAGGTTCAGCGCCACGCCGAGCACGCCGCCCGGGAACTCGAGCAGCTCGTTGGCCATAGCCGAGGGCAGGCCGCTGACGTGCGCGATGCCGTCGCTGGTGTCGGTGACGACACCGACTTCTTCGATGGACGTCTGGGGGGTGTAGCTCTGGGTGTAGCTCTCGATCGCGCTACGGATCTCGTCGGAGGAGATCGTCAGCTCCGCCATGTTCTTCCTGCTCTCGCTGTAAGGGTCTCGAATGTCGGTGTTGGCGCCGGTGCCGGGGCCGGCAGAGCCGGACTACGCCAGCTCGCGGCGCAGCCGCTCCAGTCGGCCGGTGGCGCTGCCGTCGATCACGTCGTCGCCGACGCGCACGACCAGCCCGCTCAGCAGGCTCTGATCGACCTCGACGTGCACCGTGATCGGCTTGCCGTAGATGCGCTGCAGGGAGGCGGCGAGCCGCTCCCGCTGCTGCGGCGTCAGGGCGATCGCGGCACGCACGTGCGCGACGATCTGCTCACGCCGGGCTGCGGCCAGGTCGGACAACTCGTCGAAGGCCGGGCCGAGGCCGGTCCGCTGCCGGGCCACCGCCTGCTCCGCAAGAGTCACGGTGATGGTCTCGGCCTTGCCGGACAGCAGCCCGGCGATCAGCTCGCGCTTGGCCGAACCCGGCTTCCCGCGATCGGACAGCGCCTGCTCCAGCTCGGGGTTGTCGGCGATGATCCGGCCGAGCCGGAACAGCTCGTCCTCGACCGCCTCGAGCCTGCCGCTGTCCGCGGCCGACTCCAGCAGGGCCTCCTGACCGAGCAGCACCAGGGTGTCGACCAGGTCGGAGGTGCGCGACCAGTCCTGGGCCACCGCGGTGGTCAGCACCGCCAGGGTGGCGGGGCTGACCTTGCCGCCGAAGACCCGCTCGCTCAGCTCGGCGCGCACCGAACCGGGCACCGACACGTCCGCGAGCGCAACACGCAGCGAACGCTGGTCGTCCAGCACGGCGACAGCGGCGAACAGTTCCGAGCCCGTCGTGGCGGCAACACTGTCGCTTCCGGTCAGAGCGGCCCGAAGCGCCTCCCGGGACCGGGAGCTGGCCTCGCGGCTCGCTGCGTACATGCTTCTCACTTTCGCTGTATCCAATCTCGTCTGGACGGGACGGCCTGCGTGGTTACGCTCCGCTTCCGCCTCCGGCCGTTGACCCGCTCAGACATGGTTACCTTCCGACCCCGATGCCGGCGTCGGTCTCGTCGAGTTCACTCAGGAACTTCTCGATCGAGGCCGCCTGCTTGGCTTCGTCCGAAACCGACTGACCGATGATCTTCTCGGCCAGGTCGACGGCCGTGCGGCCGACTTCGGAGCGCAGCTCGGTGAGGATCTGCTGGCGCTGGGCTTCCAGCTGGGCGTGGCCCGAGGCCACGATGCGGTCGCTTTCGGCCTGGGCCTCCGAGCGCATCTGCGCAAGGATCTGCTGGCCCTGGGTGCGCGCGTCCTCACGGATGCGCGCGGCCTCGAGGCGGGCGTCCGCCAGCTGCTGCTGGTACTGCTGCAGCGTCTGCTGGGCTTCTTCCTGCGCGGCCTCGGCCTTGGCGATACCGCCTTCGATCTTGTCGGCACGCTCGTCCAGCACCTTGATCAGGCGCGGGATGACGTACTTGTAGAACAGCACCGCGATGATCGCGACGCAGACCACCGACCAGACGATGTCGTACGTTTCGGGGACGAGAGGATTCACATCCTCTCCGCCCTCCGCTGCGAGTACTGCGAACTCGTACATCGGAATCAGAAGATGAAGCCGGCGACGAGGCCGATCAGGGCCAGCGCCTCGGTGAACGCGATACCGAGGAACATGTTGGTACGGATCGTGCCCTGCAGCTCGGGCTGACGGGCGATACCCTCGATCGCCTTACCGACGACGATGCCGACGCCGATGCCCGGGCCGATGGCGGCCAGGCCGTAGCCGACGGCGCCGAGGCCCTTCAGCGTCGACTCGTTGGCAGCTTCCTGGGCCAGGTACGAGAGGCTCATGAGTCTTCTTTCCCTTTCTGTTGCTCACCCGCCGGGCGGCGCGGTGTAGCAGGTCTCCGGTGATGGGTAGTGCGGTCAGTGAGAATCGGCGTGCTCGGCGAGGCCGATGTACACGGCGGTCAGCAGCGCGAACACGTAGGCCTGCAGGAAGATGACCAGCATCTCGAACAGGGTGAACCCGAGTCCCGCGAGCAGCGAGAACGGCGAGAACACCTTCATCCACGCGGCGGCGTCGAACAGGAAGAACCAGGTCGCGCTGAAGAACAGCACCAGCATGATGTGGCCGGCCAGCATGTTCGCCATGAGTCGGACGGTCAGCGTGAACGGGCGCAGGATGAAGGTCGAGACGAACTCGATCGGGATCAGCAGGACGTGCAGAGCGGGCGGCACGTTCGGCACCACGATGCTGCTGCGCATGTAGGTGAGGAAGCCGAACTTCTTGATGCCCACGTAGTTGAACGCGATGTAGGCGACCGCCGCGAGCACGATCGGCATACCGATTCGGGCGTTCGAGGAGATGTTCAAGCCCGGGACGATGCCGGAGAAGTTCAGAAAGAGGACCGTGAAGAAGATCGTCGCGATCAGCGGGAAGAACTTGCGGCCGGTTTCCTTGCCGAGTACCTCTTCCGCGATCTGCTCCTTGACGAAGACCAGACCGATTTCGGCGACATTCTGTAGGCCGCGCGGAATGATTCGGGGACTCCGGAAGGCCAGCAGCATGACGGCGACGAGCACGGCGGTCATGATCAACCGGACCAGCATCAAACGATCGAGTTCGAACGGCGTTCCCTCGAACAGCAAAGCTGGAGGGAAGAAGTCGGTTAGCGACGGCGCGTGGAACTCACCCGCCGCCAAAGTGGTGACGCTCAGCGTTCTCTCCCGTGTTCGGGCCGCGGGTACGGTCATTCCCGCGGTTCGATCGGACATTGACGATCAATTTGGTCGACTCAGGTCGGCTCGAAATTCGTCAGCAGCTGCGCGGCAATCCCGCTCGGGCGGCGTCTGTACGTGTGTCGGCGACATCGTCGACATGCAGAACCGGAACCCTCGAGCCCGGCACGGCAGTAAGCATAGCGGTACTCGGAGGGATCGTGGTGATCCCCCCTCGCTTGGTCACTTGCTTACCAACACTTTACCAAGTTATCTACGACGCTGTGTAGGGGGGTGAGTCATTCCTGTTCGGAAGCGGGTTCGGAGTCCCCGGCGGTGGTCGAGACATACGGAACCTTCTGTCGCAGAACGCCGTACGTCTCCGCGCCGAGCACGATGACCAGGGCGCCGATGACGGTCAGGAACAGCGCCACCCGGTTGTAGAAATCGAACTGGTTGAGGATCGCCACCGCGATGAGCACCAGCAGCACCTTGCCGACCCAGCTGGCCAGCATGACCAGGCCCGCGGTGCTCGGCGGCAGCTTCGCGCCGAAGAGCACGACCGCGGCCGTGGTGAGGATGAACACGCCGCCGATCGCCGCGCCGAGCAGCGCGCCCCACAGTCCCGGCAGCCCGGCGACGGCGGTCGCGATCGCGGCGCTCAGGACCACCAGGACCGCCAGCCCGATCAGGCCGTAGCGCAGCGCCGACTTCAGCGGCGCGTCGGGACCGGGAATCGGGTTCGGAGTGAAGGTCACGGTTGCGACTTTACTCAGACGCCTGCTGCTCGGCCGCCGCCTCCCCGCGCCGCAGCCCTGGAACGGCGGTCACGACGAGGGCGAAGATGAGCCCCGCGGCCATCAGCAGCACCACGATTCGGCGGTCCATCAACGAGGTGCCGACGGCGCCGAATGCCAGCACACCGACCCACAAATAGATCAGCAGGACGACGCGTCGATGGGAATGGCCGATCTGCAGCAAACGATGATGCAAGTGCATTTTGTCGGGCGTGGAGAAACTCACACCGGCGCGCACCCTGCGCACGATCGCGAGCAGCAGATCCAGCACCGGAATGAACATCACGGCGCCGACCAACAGCAGCGGCGAAAGCAGACCGACGATGTCGCGCGGACCATAGCCTTGCAGCGGAATTCGACCCGAGGCGCCGGTGGACACCGAGGCGAGCATCAAGCCGATCAGCATCGAACCCGAGTCGCCCATGAATATCCGAGCGGGCTGGAAATTGTGCGGCAGAAATCCCGCGCAGGCGCCCGCGAGCGCCGCGGCGAGCAGCGCGGGCGGATAGGTGTTCACGTCGCCGCCCTGCTCGTAGAGCAACCCCACGGAGAACACGAAAACCGCCGCGGCGCAGATGAAGCCGAGGCCGGCGGCCAGACCGTCGAGGCCGTCGACGAAGTTCATCGCGTTGATCAGCGTCACCGTCACGGCCACGGTCACCAGACCGCCCTGCAGCGCGTCGAGCACCACGGTGGAATTGTTGAACGGGTTGTAGATGACGTACCAGCTCAGCCCCATCACGGCCATCACGCCGCCCGCCGTCACCTGGCCCGCGAATTTGGTGAGCGCGTCGAGTCCCCAGCGGTCGTCCACGATGCCGACGAGCACGATGATGGTGGCCGCCACCAGCACGGCGGGAATGTCCACCGCATAGTCGAAACCGCGGCGCAGTGCGGGCAGCTGGTGCGCGAACAGCACCGCCGCCACCACGCCGATGTACATGCCGACGCCGCCCATCCGCGGGATCGGCTTGACGTGCACATCCCGCTCGCGCGGCACCGCTACCGCGCCGAACGAGATCGCGAGCAGCCGGATACCGCCGGTGGCGAGGAAGGTCACCGTGGCCGAGATCAACAGGACGAGCAGTAACTCGCGCAGCGGAACGACCGAGCCGGAGCCGGAAATCATGCGACCTTTCTCCCGCTCACCGCGCGGGGGTGATGGTCAGCTCGTCCGGCGACATGCCGAGCACCTCGGCGATCTCGGCCACCGGGACCGCGCCCTCGCGCAGCACGCGCGGCTGGTCCGCAGTGAGATCCACGATGGTGGAGGCGACCGCGTGTGCGGCGGGACCGCCGTCGAGGTACACGCCTACCAGGCTGCCGAGCTGCTCGCGGGCCTCGGCGGCGGTCTTGGCGGGCGGCTGGCCCGAGATGTTGGCACTGGACACCGCCAGCGGGCCCACCTCGCGCAGCAGATCCAGCGCCACCGGGTGCAGCGGCATCCGAAGCATCACCGTGCCGCGCGTGTCACCGAGGTCCCAAGCCAGCGAAGGCGCTTGCTGCACAACGAGACTCAGACCACCCGGCCAGAACGCGCGGATCAGCTCGCGCGCCTGGGGGCGCACCGAGAAGACCAGTCCGTCGATCGTGTGCCACGAACCGACCAGCACCGGCACCGGCATGTCCCTGCCGCGGCGCTTGGCCGCGAGCAGCTCGCTCACCGCGGTGGAATCGAAGGCGTCGGCCGCCAAGCCGTACAACGTGTCTGTGGGCATCACCACCAGTCGCCCGGACTTCAGGGCGCTGGTCGCTGCGGACAGTCCGGCGGCGCGCGAATCGGGATCCGCGCAGTCGTAGACGGTACTCACGGCCCCCATCCTGGCACATGGTGCTGGTGGGGCGTCAGGTGCGGGTGGCGACGACGAAACGGGGTTTGCCTGCGAGGTCTGGGTGTTCGACGACATCGACGAAATCGCCGGTCTCGGCGAGGAGAGCAGCGAGAGCCGAGCCGTTGGTGTCGTCGTGCTCGATGGCGGTCGCGCCGCCGGGACGCAGCAGGCGGGCGATGTTGGGCACCATCCGTCGGATGACGTCCAGTCCGTCCGGCCCGCCGAACAGCGCCAGGTGCGGGTCGTGGTCGGCGACCTCGGGGTCGAGCACCGCGCCCTCGGGGATGTAGGGCGGGTTGGACAGCAGCAGGTCGACCTTCCCGTTCAGCTCGGTGAGCAGGTTCGGATCGGTGACGTCGTCGGCGTACAGGGTGATCGCCGTGTCGCCGTCGGCGATGCGGTCGTCGGCGTTGCGGCGGGCCCATTTCAGGGCGGCCGGATCGACCTCGACGGCGTGCACCTGGACGTCGGGCCGCGCGTGCGCGACAGCGAGCGCGAGCGCCCCCGAACCGGTGCAGAAATCGACCACGATCGGCTGGTGATCGTGCGGCAGCGTCTCCAAATGGGCCAGCGCCCAAGCGAAGAGCAACTCGGTCTCCGGTCGCGGCACGAAAACGCCCGGCCCGACCGCGAGATCGATCTGCCCCATCGGGGCGACGCCGGTCAGGTGCTGCAACGGAATGCGCTGGGCGCGCCGGTCCACCAGGGCGCGGTAGTCCGCGACGAGCACCGGATCCACCAGCGGCACCAAAGCCAACCGAGTCCGCTCGACCCCGAGCAGATGCGCGGCGAGCTGCTCGGCGTCCGCGCGCGGACTCGGCACCCCGGCGGCCTGCAGTTGTTCGACGGCTTCGTTGATCACTGAACGCAGAGACACTCGACCCACCACCCCACTCTCGCCGATTTCATTGCGCCATTGTTCACTTCCCGGAACCGGGACCGCGCACATCCTCGCGCGGGCGCGGTCTATTCGGCCGCCATGCGGGCCTCGCGGTCGGCCTTGCCGAGCGCGTCGAGGAGCGCGTCCAGGTCGCCGTCCAGCACGGAGTCGAGGTTGTGGGCCTTGAAGCCGATGCGGTGATCGGTGATCCGGTTCTCCGGGAAGTTGTAGGTGCGGATGCGCTCGGAACGGTCCACCGTGCGGATCTGGCTGGCGCGACCGGCCGCGGCCTCCTGCTCGGCCTGCTCCTCGGCCAGCGCTTGCAGGCGCGCCGCGAGGACCTGCATGGCGCGGGCCTTGTTCTGCAGCTGCGAGCGTTCGTTCTGGCAGGTCACGACGATGCCGGAGGGCAGGTGCGTGATGCGGACGGCGGAGTCGGTGGTGTTGACGCCCTGACCGCCCTTGCCGGACGAGCGGTAGACGTCGATGCGCAGATCGGATTCGTCGATCTGCACCTCCTCGACCTCGTCCGGCTCCGGGTAGATGAGCACGCCCGCGGCCGAGGTGTGGATGCGGCCCTGCGATTCGGTGACCGGAACGCGCTGGACGCGGTGCACGCCGCCCTCGAACTTGAATCGCGACCACACGCCGTCGCGCGCGGCGTCGCGGCTCTTGATGGCGAGCGTCGCGTCCTTGTATCCGCCGAGGTCGGAGATGGTGGCGCCGAGGACTTCGACCTTCCAGCCGTGCCGCTCGGCGTAGCGGATGTACATGCGGGCCAAATCGGCGGCGAACAGCGCCGACTCCTCGCCGCCCTCGCCGGACTTCACCTCGAGCACCACGTCGTCGCCGTCGTGCGGGTCGCGCGGGGCGAGCAGGTCGGCGAGCGCCTGCTCCAGCTCCTCCACCTGACGCCGCAGATCCGGAATCTCGGCGGCGAAGGCCGGATCGTCGTCGGCCAGTTCCTGCGCGGCGGCCAGATCGTCGTGCGCGCTCTTCAGCTTGTTGTAGGTGGCCATGATCGGGGCGAGTTCGGCGAACCGCTTGCCGACGCGGCGCGCGGCGCCCGGATCGTTGTGCAGCGCCGGATCGGCCAGCTGCGTTTCCAGTCCCGCGTGCTCGGCCAGGATGTCGTCGATCGCGGACGGCTGCGTCATGATGCTTCCTTCTCTCGGTTCCCGGCCTGCGCCGGGTCGGCATTTCTCGTCATCCGGCGCGTACCGCACCGGGCCAACAAATGCGCCGACGCCCGGCCTGCAGTGCAGAACCGGGCGTCGGCGAGGAAGCTACTTGGCGTCGGCCTTCTTGCCCGCGCGCTTGCCGTAGCGAGCCTCGAAGCGGGCCACGCGGCCACCGGTGTCCAGGATCTTCTGCTTGCCGGTGTAGAACGGGTGGCACTGCGAGCAGACCTCGACGGTGATGTGTCCCGACTCCTTGGTGCTGCGAGTCTGGAAGGTGTTGCCGCAACCACAGACCACCGTGGTGTCGACGTACGTCGGGTGGATTCCTGCCTTCATGGATGGTGTCCTCTCGATAGTGGTCGCCGGGTCGCCACGCTGGGCGTGAACCGGAACCGCTGGTTCCAAACTCTGCTTCGCAGAGGTCGGCGGGATTGTCTGCGGGACGCAGACGCACAGCGGTCCAGTATGCCAGAACCGCTACTACGCACCCAAAACACACCGGGCAACCATTTTGTTCCCTGCTTCGTGTATCTAAGGCAACCCCGCATACGCAGCACCCCAGAAAGTGAGGGCACGCGGTTTCTTCGCCCCTACGGAACCCTTAAGTCGAGTAGTCCGCTACTCGGGAAGGCGAACAGCACTGTTCATAGAGTTCGTAGGTGTCGAGTTCCCCCTGCACATCGGCGTGCCGAGACAGAAAGGAGAACGCTATGAACAGCCGAATCGCCCTCGCGGTGTTCGTCCTGTTGATTCTCACTGTCGCGGTGGGCTGGTTCGCGATCCCCGAGACCACACCGTCCGCGGCCTACACGACCGCCGATACGGTCGCGTACTACGAGCGGTCCGCCGATTCGGACGACGACGTCTCGGTGTCGGCGACGACGATGTTGCTCGCCTGCATGATCACCGGCGCGGCCGCCATCGGCCTGATCTTCTTCCGCCCGTACACGCCGAAGGGGCTCCGCGACAGCGAAGCCCCTTCGGTGGCACGGAAACTCGTACCGTTACTCGTCCAGCGCGCCCGGCGCGGTCTTGCTGACCTGCATCAGGAACTCGAGGTTGTTCTTGGACTTCTTCAGGCGGTCGATCAGCAGGTCGATCGCCTGGTGCGAGTCCAGGCCGGAAAGCACGCGGCGCAGCTTGTGCAGCACCGCCGCCTCGTCTGGGCTCAGCAGTAGCTCGTCCTTGCGGGTACCGGACGGGTTGACGTCCACCGCCGGGAACACGCGCCGTTCCGCGATCTTGCGGTCCAGCTTGAGCTCGGCGTTACCGGTGCCCTTGAACTCCTCGAAGATCACCGTGTCACCGGTCGAGCCGGTCTCCACCATGGCGGTGGCCATGATCGTCAGCGAGCCGCCGTTCTCGATGTTGCGCGCCGCGCCGAGGAACCGCTTGGGCGGGTACAGCGCGGTCGAGTCGACACCACCGGAGAGGATCCGGCCCGAGGCGGGCGAGGAGTTGTTGTACGCGCGGCCCAATCGGGTGATCGAGTCCAGCAGCACCACAACGTCTTTGCCCATTTCGACGAGTCGCTTGGCGCGCTCGATGGCCAGCTCGGCGACCGAGGTGTGATCGCTCGGCGGACGGTCGAAGGTCGAGGCGATGACCTCGCCCTTCACCGAACGCTGCATGTCGGTGACCTCTTCGGGACGCTCGTCGACCAGCACCACCATCAGGTAGCACTCGGGGTTGTTGGTCGCGATCGCGTTCGCGATGTCCTGCATGATCGTGGTCTTACCGGCCTTCGGCGGGGACACGATCAGCGCGCGCTGGCCCTTGCCGATCGGCATGATCAGGTCGATCACGCGGGTCGTCAGCTTGTTGGGCTGAGTCTCCAGCCGAAGTCGCTGGTTCGGGTACAGCGGGGTCAGCTTGCTGAATTCGGGGCGCCGCTTGGCCGCCTCGACGTCGCCGCCGTTGACCGTGTCCAGCCGCACCAGCGGATCGAACTTCTGCCGCTGGTTGGCCTGTTCGCCGTCGCGCGGAGCCCGCACGGCGCCGGTGATCGCGTCGCCGCGACGCAGGCCGTTCTTGCGGACCAGGTTCATCGAGACGTAGACGTCGTTCGGTCCGGCCAGGTAGCCCGAGGTGCGGACGAACGCGTAGTTGTCCAGCACGTCGAGGATGCCCGCGACCGGCTGTAGGACGTCGTCCTCGCGGATCTCGAGCTCGCGGCTCTCACCGCCGCCGGTCTCGCGGTCGCGCCCACGACGACGCTCACGGAACCGGCGACCACGACGACCGCGGCCGCCTTCCTCGTCGTCGCCACCGCGACCGCCTTCGCCACGACCACCGTCGCCGCGACCACCCTGAGCGCGCTGCTCGCCGTTCTGACCGCGCTCACCTTGACCACGCTCACCCTGGCCACGCTCGCGGCGCCGTTCGCCCTGCTCGGCTTCCGGCTTCTGCTCGTCACCACGCGCCTCGGCGGTCTCGCCGCCCGAACGCGCCTGGTCACGGCCGCGACGCTGCCGACCACGGCCGCGCTGACCACCTTCGCGGCCGGACTCTTCGCTGGTCTCGGCGGCGGGGGCGGAATCGTTCTGCGGCGACTCGGCCTGCGCGGACTTCGAAGGAGCGGGATCGGCGGGAGCCTCGGGCGCGGGCGCGGCGGCCTTCTCGGCGGGCGCGGCTTCCTTCGCCTTGGCCTCCTTGGCCGGAGCCTTCTCCTTCGCCGGCGCGGGCGTCACGTCGAGGGCCGCCTGCTCGGCCTTCTCGCCGCGCGCGGGCTTGTCCGACTTGGCGGACTTACCGGCCTGGTTCTCCTTGATGGCGGCGATCAGATCACCCTTGCGCATACCGGAGGTGCCTCGGATACCGAGCTCCCCCGCCAGCGCGCGCAACTGCGGCAACAACATTCCAGTCAGCCCCGATCGTGCGACGTCGGTTTGTTCGCTCATCTTCGAAATCTGTCCGGATTCACTTTCGCGGCCGCCCGAGGAACTTGGGTTGGATTCCACCCCGGGTGTCGCGAGCAGGTCCGTATCTGTCACGGAAATCCTTTCCTTCCCTCGACCGCCGTGTGCTGTTTCGAGGGTTCGTCCCGCAGTCCGGGCACTCTGCCGGACTCGGTATTGCCGTATCGCCTGCCCCGCCGGACCGGAGGCTTCGCCACCGGTTGTGAAAGGTGGGAGAGATCATTCCAGTTGCGCAGCTACGCAGTACCCCCATGGCCTGGAGGCTCGAGCCTGGAGCCTGCTGGAGCGATTGCCCTGATGAAGCACCGGCGTCTGATGCGCACGATGTACGGACTTGCTCAGAATAGCTGGCAACTGTGAACCTCGGCAAGGCAGACGCGCCGTCAGTCGACCTGGACGCCTTCGGCGAGTCCTGGCTCGACCACCCGGAGTCCGTCGGCCGCCGCGAGTTCTCGGAGTTCCGCTGGGAATTCGCTGGTACCGAGGGCCAACACGGTCGGACCCGCACCCGAGACGGTCGCCGGAATGCCTGCCGCGCGCAACCGCTCGATCCACGCCGTGGTGAGCGGTAGCGCGGGGGCACGCTGGCCCTGATGCAGCCGGTCGGCCGTAGCGGGCATGAGCAGGTCGGGACGCTGGGTCAGCGCGACGACGGCCAGCGCGGCCCTGCTGACGTTGAAGGCGGCGTCGCCGTGCGGCACCGTCTCGGGAAGCAGACCCCTGGTGTGCGCGGTGGACGAGCGGACCTCGGGAATCAGCACCACCGGGCGCAGGGACGGGTGCGGGTTGAGCCGGACGGCGCGGTACACCCGGCCGTGCTCGGGGATGTCCGCGCTCGCCTCGGTCGCGTCGGCGGCGGTCTCGGTCCAGGACACCACGATCCCGCCGAGCACGCTGGCCGCCGCGTTGTCCGGGTGGCCTTCGAATTCCGAGGCCAGCTGCACCAATCGTGCGGCGTCGACGGCGAGCTCGGGATCCAGCTTCGCGGCGAGCGCGCAGCCCGCGGCCAGGCCGCCGACCACCGCGGAGGCCGACGAGCCGAGCCCGCGCGAATGCGGAATCACGTTGCGGCACACCACATCGAGGCCGTCGGCCCACACACCGGCGGACTCCAGGCCGCGCTCGATGGCGCGCACGACGAGATGCGAAGGGCCCCACGGGACATCGTCGGCACCCTCACCCTCGACCCGGATCGTCAAGCCGGAATCGGTGGTGCGCACCTCGATCTCGTCGTAGATGCCCAAAGCCATACCGAGCGAGTCGAATCCGGGACCGAGGTTGGCGCTCGACGCGGGCACCCGCGCCGTCACGGAGAGTCCGGCGGGCAGGGTCCGCGACATCAACTGGCTTTCGCGTGAACTCAACTCAGGCCAGCTCGAGTCGGGCGGCGACCGCCACCGGGTCGACCGCGATCGGCTGCACCTGCGGCATACCGAGCAGCGCGGTGTCGGGATCCTTGAGACCGTTGCCGGTGACGGTGCACACCACCGTCAGGCCCGCGTCCAGCCAGCCTTCCCTGCGGGCCGCGAGCACGCCTGCCACGCTCGCCGCCGAGGCGGGCTCGACGAAGACGCCTTCCTTCGCCGCGACCAGGCGGTACGCCGCGAGGATCTCCTCGTCGGTGGCCGCGCGGAACACGCCGCCGGACTGCTCCTTGGCCTCCATCGCGCCGTTCCAGGACGCGGGCGCGCCGATCCGGATGGCGGTGGCGATGGTCTCCGGGTCCTTCACCGGAGCGCCGTTGACCAGCGGTGCCGCACCGGCGGCCTGCACGCCGAGCATGCGGGGCAGGCCGTTGGTGATGCCGTCGGCGTAGTACTCGCGGTAACCGCGCCAGTACGCGGTGATGTTGCCCGCGTTGCCCACCGGGAGCGCGTGCACGTCGGGCGCCTTGCCGAGCACGTCGCAGATCTCGAACGAGGCGGTCTTCTGGCCCTCGATGCGCGCCGGGTTCACCGAGTTCACCAGGCCGACGGCCGGGAAGTCGGCGGTGACCTTGCGGGCCAGCTCGAGGCAGTCGTCGAAGTTGCCCTCGACCTGAATGATCTGCGCGCCGAGCATGACGGCCTGGGCCAGCTTGCCCATCGCGATCTTGCCCTGCGGGATCAGCACCGCGCAGCTCATCCCCGCCCTGGTGGCGTACGCCGCGGCCGACGCCGAGGTGTTGCCGGTGGACGCGCAGAGCACCGCCTTCTGACCGCGATACTTGGCGTCGGTCATGGCCATGGTCATGCCACGGTCCTTGAACGAGCCGGTCGGGTTGGCACCCTCGACCTTGAGGTACACCTCGCAGCCGGTCAGCTCGGACAAGTACGGCGCGGGCACCAGCGGGGTGCCGCCCTCGAACAGCGTGACCGGATCCCAATCGGCCGCACCCGCGAGCCGATCACGGTAGGCCGCGATCAGACCCGGCCAGCGGGAGTGCACTCCTGCCTGCGGGGCGACGCCTGTCGTACTCATTCTTCCGTGCCTTCCAATCTCAAAACGCTGGTCACTGATGTGACGGACGCCATCTCCGCCAAAGCCGACACGGTGTCCGCGAGCGCCGACTCCACCGCGTGGTGGGTCACCACGACCAGGCGCGCACCCTCGCCGTGCCCTTCCTGACGGACGGTCGAAATGCTCACCCCGTGCTTGGCGAATTCGCCCGCAACCTTGGCCAGGACGCCGGGGACGTCTTCGACCTGCAGGTTCACGTGGTAGCGGGTGGGCGTATCGCCGATCGGCGCGATCGGTAGCTCAGCATAAACCGATTCGCCCGGCGCGCGGCCACCGAAGAACTTGTTGCGTGCGGCCATCACCAGGTCACCCAGCACCGCGGAGGCGGTCGGAGCGCCGCCCGCGCCCTGCCCGTAGAACATCAGCCTGCCCGCGTTGTCCGCCTCGACGACCACGGCGTTGAACGCGCCACTGACCGCCGCCAGCGGGTGCTTGCGCGGGATCAGCGCCGGGTAGACCCGCACCGAGACGCGCTCCTTGCCGCCCTCGGCCAGGCTCGGCTCGCCGGGCCCCGCGTCCACGCGCTCGCAGATCGCCAGCAGCTTGACCGTGCAGTTCACCGCCGATGCGGTCTCCAGGTCCTCCGCGGTGATCTTGGAAATGCCCTCGCGGTACACATCGGCCGCGGTCACGCGGGTGTGGAAGGCCAGCGACGCCAGGATCGCGGCCTTGGCCGCCGCGTCGTAGCCTTCGACATCGGCGGTCGGGTCGGCCTCCGCGTAGCCGAGGCGGGTGGCCTCGGCGAGGGTCGCGGAGTAGTCCGCGCCGGTCTCGTCCATGGCCGAGAGGATGAAGTTCGTGGTGCCGTTGACGATGCCGACCACACGGTTCACCCGGTCGCCGGACAGCGACTGGATCAGCGGACGCACGACCGGGATGGCGCCCGCGACCGCGGCCTCGAAGTACAGGTCGGCGCGGTTGCGCTCGGCGGCCGCGGCGAGTTCGCCGGTGTAATCGGCCAGCAGGGCCTTGTTCGCGGTGACCACGGATTTGCCCGCGTTCAGCGCGGCCAGGATCAGACGGCGCGCGGGGTCGATGCCGCCGATGACCTCGACGACCAGGTCGACGTCCGGGCGGTCGACCAGCGCGTCCGCGTCGGTGGTCAGCAGTTCGGCGGGCAGACCGCGATCCTTGTCCAGGCTGCGCACCGCGACGCCGCGCAGCACGACGGGCGCGCCGACGCGCGAGCGCAGATCGTCGGCGTGCTCGCGCAGAATCCGCACGACCTCGGTGCCGACATTGCCCATGCCGAGGACCGCGACGCCGATCGGGCGATCGGTCCCCCAGGTACCGTTCTTGGCCACTTCGGTCATGCCTCAACCTCCAGACTCAGCAGATCCGCCACCGTTTCCCGGCGCAGCACCAGTCGCGGCTGACCGTCGCGAACGGCGACGACCGCCGGACGGGTCAACTGGTTGTATCGACTGGACATCGAATAGCAATACGCTCCGGTCGCGGCCACCGCCACCAGATCGCCGGGGCCGACGTCGGCGGGCATCCAGGTGTCGCGGATGACGATGTCGCCACTCTCGCAATGCTTTCCGACGACGCGCGCCACGACGGGCTGTGCGTCGGAGGAGCGCGAGACCAGGCGGCAGTCGTAATCGGCCTGGTAGAGCGCGGGGCGGATGTTGTCGCTCATACCGCCGTCGACGCTCACGTAGCGGCGGCGCAGGCCCGCGTCCAGCGAGACGTCCTTGGTGGTGCCGACCTCGTAGAGGGTGACGGTGCCGGGTCCGGCGATGGCGCGGCCCGGCTCGACCGCGATGGTCGGCTCGGGCAGACCCGCGCGGGCCGCCTCCTCGGCGACCAGGCGGCGCAGGTTCGCCGCGAACTCGCCGAGCGGCGGCGGGTCGTCGTTCGGCAAGTACGAAATACCCAGTCCGCCACCGAGATCCAGCGTCGAGATCTGCGCGGTGCGCTCCACGCCGAACTTGTCGATGGCCTCGCGCAGCAGGCCGAGCATGCGACGCGCGGCGATCTCGAAACCGTCGATCTCGAAGATCTGCGAACCGATGTGCGAGTGCAGTCCGACCAGCCGCAGGTTGCTGGCCTCGAAGACGCGGGCGAGCGCTTCCATGGCGTCGCCGCCCGCGATCGAGAAGCCGAACTTCTGGTCCTCGTGCGCGGTCGAAATGTATTCGTGAGTATGGGCTTCCACGCCGACGGTGACGCGGACCAGCACGTCCTGCACCACACCGGCGCGCCCGGCGACCGCCTCGAGCCGGTCGATCTCGATCAGCGAGTCGACCACCACGTGGCCGACACCGGCCTGCACCGCGACCTCCAGCTCGGTGACGGATTTGTTGTTGCCGTGCAACGCGATTCGCTCGGCGGGGAAGCCGGCGTGCAGCGCGATGGCGAGTTCGCCGCCGGAGCAGACGTCCAGCGAGAGGCCCTCGTCGCGGATCCAGCGGGCGATCTCGCCGCACAGGAACGCCTTGGACGCGTAGTGCACCCGGGCGTTGGGGCCGAAGGCCTGCACCATGTCCCGGCAGCGGGAACGGAAGTCGTCTTCGTCGACCACGAACAGCGGGGTGCCGAACTGCGCGGCGAGGTCGTGCACCGGCACACCGGCCAGCCGCACCACGCCGTCGGCGTCGCGAGAGGCGTTGCGCGGCCAGACATTCGCGGGCAGGTCGATCATCTGCTGCGGATCGGTCGGCCGCTCCGGCAGGTTGGGAGCGTGGGGCAGGCGCGTAGCCTGCGAAGCGCCCGAAGAACTCAGCTCCGCGTGGCGTGGCCCGGCGGGGTGCGCGCTCATAGTTGTTCCTTCCTTACCGCACGCGCCGAGCACGTGGACAGATACGAATTCACGAGTCGCCCGCGCACTACATACGCTCCGGTGCGCTGACACCCAGCAGGCCGAGGCCGTTGGCGAGCACCTGGCGGGTGGCCTTCACCAGCTCCAGGCGGGCGGACTTGAGCGGAGTGACCGGCTCGTCGCCCTTGGGCAGCACCCGCATGTCGTCGTCGGACTGGAACGGGTGGTAGGCGCCGGCGAGTTCCTCCAGGTAGCGCACGACCCGGTGCGGCTCCCGGTTCTCCGCCGCCGTCGCGACCACCCGGGGGTACTCGCCGAGGGTGCGGATCAGCTCGCCCTCGCGATCCGAGGTCATCAGGGCGAAATCCGGTGCGACCGAGGCGAAATCGAACGCGGCCGAGTTGTCGATGATGCGGCAGGAGCGGGCGTGCGCGTACTGCACGTAGTAGATGGGGTTGACGCTGTCCTGCTTGGTCCACAGGTCCAGGTCGATATCGATACTGGAGTTCACCGAGGACCGCACCAGCGAGTAGCGCGCGGCGTCGACGCCGATCGCCTCGACCAGGTCGTCGAGCGTGACCACGGTGCCCGCGCGCTTGCTCATGCGAACGGCCGCACCGTCTTTCAGCAGATTCACCATCTGGCCGATCAGCACCTCGACGGTGTCCGGGTCGTCGCCGAACGCCGCCGCGGCGGCCTTGAGGCGGCCGATGTAACCGTGGTGGTCGGCGCCGAGCATGTAGATGCACAGGTCGAAGCCGCGGGCGCGCTTGTCGTGGAAGTAGGCGATGTCACCGGCGATGTAGGCCGACTTGCCGTCGCTCTTGATGACCACGCGGTCCTTGTCGTCGCCGTACTCGGAGCTGGCGATCCACCAGGCGCCCTCCTTCTCGTACAGCTTGCCGGAGGACTTGAGCTCCTCGACGGCCTTGTCCACCGCGCCGGAGGCGAACAGCGAGCTCTCGTTGAAGTAGACGTCGAAGTCGGTGCCGAACTCGTGCAGGGTCTGCTTGATGTGGGCGAACATCAGCTCGACGCCCTCACGGCGGAACACCTCGTGCCGCTCGTCCTCGGGCAGGTCGACGACGCCCGGGTTCTCGGCGACCACCCGGTCGGCGATCTCACCGATGTAGGCGCCCGCGTACCCGTCCTCGGGGGTCGGCGCGCCGGTGGCGGCGGCGACCAGGGAGTTGGCGAACCGGTCGATCTGCGCGCCGTGGTCGTTGAAGTAGTACTCGCGGGTGACGTCGGCGCCCTGCGCGGCCAGGATGCGGCCCAGCGCGTCGCCGACCGATGCCCAGCGGGTGCCGCCGAGGTGGATCGGGCCGGTCGGGTTCGCCGAGACGAACTCCAGGTTGATCCGGGTGCCCGCGAGCGCGTCGGCGGTGCCGTAGGACGCGCCCGCCGTGAGCACCTTCCGCACGATCGCGCCCTGCGCGGCGGCGGCGAGGCGGATGTTCAGGAAGCCGGGGCCCGCGACCTCCGCCGAGGAAACGCTCTCGGTGGCGCTCAGCGCGTCGGCCAGCCAGGTGGCCAACTCGCGGGGATTCGTTCCGGCCTTCTTGGCCACCTGCATGGCCACATTCGTGGCATAGTCACCGTGTTCCGGATTGCGGGGGCGCTCCACGTTGACCTCGTCGGGCAGGACCGCGGGGTCCAGTCCACGTTCGACAAGCACCTTCGCCGCAGTGGAGCGAAGGAGATCTGCAAGGTCAGCTGGAGTCACGAGTCTCTATCCTATGGTCTGGGCAGGTGTACGCCGTCGGGCGGGCACTGCCCCGGATCCGTCCGCAATGAACAGCACAGCGGTTCATCACATCGAGAGAGCAACGAGCAATGCCGAGTAGCAACAGCGCCTCGAAGTCGGCCAAGGCCGTACGAGCCGCGGGGAAGGCGTCGCCTTCCCGCAAGGGGGGCGGCGGCAAGGGCCAACTTCCGAAGAAACGCCAGGTCTCGTGGTTGGCCATCGGCGCGGCCGCAGTAATCATCGCATTGATCGGTGCCCTCGCCTACAACCTGGTCCCCAAATACCGCGAACAGGCCGAACTGGACAAGTACACGCCCAGTGCGCAGAAGAAGGACCCGTCGGATCAGATCGCGGGCGTGGTGAAGAAGGACTACGCGCAGGGCGCGGGCAAGCACGTCGACCCGACGCAGCGGGTGGCCTACGACCAGACGCCGCCGTTCGGTGGTCCGCACGACCAGGCGTGGGCCGACTGCACCGGTGTCGTCTACGCGAAGCCGATCCGCACCGAGAACGCGGTGCACTCACTCGAGCACGGCGCGGTCTGGATCGCCTACAACCCCGACAAGGTGGACGCTGCGGGCATCGACACGCTGAAGAAGAAGGTCGAAGGCAAGCAGTACACGCTGATGTCGCCGTACCCGGGGCTGGACAGCGCGATCTCGCTGCAGTCGTGGGGCCACCAGTTGAAACTGGACGACCCGCAGGACAAGCGGATCAACCAGTTCATCACCGCGCTGCGGCAGAACCAGTACACCTATCCCGAGGTCGGCGCGGCCTGCTCCAACCCGTACTTCGACCGGGAGAACCCGGAACCGTTCGATCCCGCGCCGGCGGGGCCGGACGCGGTGCCGATGGATGGTGCGGGGATCCCGACCGATCCGTCCGAGCTCGGAGGTGGACTGCCGCCCGGTATTCCGGGTGTGCCGGGCCTTCCCGGTGTTCCCGGCCTGCCTGGTACGCCCGGCCTGCCCGGTACCCCTGGCGCGCCCGGCCTGCCCGGCACGCCGGGTCTGCCCGGTGCACCGGCCGCGCCGACGGCGGGTCCCTAGATGCAGGCCGACGCCGAAGCCGAGTCGGAGACCGGGTTCAAGGCGCAGGTGCGCAGGCAGGGGGTGGCGCTGCTGATCCTCGGCGCCATCGGCGCCATTTTGCTCGGGTTCGCCATCGGGACGCTCGTGCGTCTGCCGCTGGACGGCGGCTCCGGTGAACCCGACCCCAACGCGGTCGACATCGGCTTCGCCCAGGACATGTCCGCGCACCACGCACAGGCCGTGGAGATGGCGGGCATCGCCCTGCTGCGCTCGACGGACAACGACGTGCGCAGGCTGGCCTACGACATCATGACGACCCAGCAGAATCAGGTCGGGCGGATGCAGGGTTGGTTGCAGCTGTGGAACAAGCCCGCGCAGGGCGCCGAGGGTTTCATGGGCTGGATGAGCGAACCCGACTCCGGGCACGGGCACGGCGGCGAGCATCAGATGTCCGGGTCGATGGCGAGCATGCCCGGCATGGCGACCCAGGAGGAACTCGCCGCGTTGCGCCAAGCGCCCGTGCCCGAGGCCGACGCCATGTTCCTGCGGCTCATGCTGCGCCACCACCAGGGTGGCATCCCGATGATGGAGTACGCGACCAAGCACGCCGCGACCACCGCCGTGCGCACCCTCGCCGCCAGCATGGTCGAAACCCAACAGGCCGAATCCCGCCTGCTGACCACCATGCTGGCCGCCCGCGGCGGCACCCCCCTCCCCCTCAACTGACCCGGCGTCGGGCCGGACCGTTCGAAAGCGCCCGGCCCGACGCCCTTTTTGGCGTCCAGCGCGCGATGCGATACGCTTGCCCCGCCCGATCGGACCACCCGGCCCGACCGAGATCTATCCCGCCCTCGTAGCTCAGGGGATAGAGCGTCTGCCTCCGGAGCAGAAGGCCGCAGGTTCGAATCCTGCCGAGGGCACGCATGACAAAGGCCCCTGAGCAGCGCATCGGCTGTCGGGGCCTTTCTCGTTCACGATCTCAACTCGCGTCGATGACACGCGATGACACAACCTCGCCCAAAGTCTTCGCCGCTTCCCGAAGCGCATCGTCTTGCGAGTGGGTGTAGATCCTCGTGGTGACACTGGCATCGGCGTGCCCCAACCACGCGGCGATCACCGCCAACGGCACCTGGCGAACGAACATCAAGAACAAGTCAGCGGAACGCTTCAGTGTCGGACAGCTGCTCAAACTCGCCGACCGGCTTGACCTGAACTTCGGTTTCGAACTCTCCCTAATAGGCCTAATAGACCCGAGCTGGGCTTGATCAGGTGGTACCCGCCGATCGCGTCATGAGACACCACACCTAAGTGTCGTTCCCGCCCGCCGCCCTGCCAAGCTCATCAGGAACGGCAGCACCGCTGCCCTGACTACCTCGGACAGCTGAAGAATCGCGCCTAGGAGGTTCCCGAAGCCAAGCCCCGATCTCGGGAGTGAGAGCACCGCTGATGACGCCGAGATCGGCTCGCGCGCAATCGTAGAACTCGTTCCGCAGTCGACCCATCGTCTCAAAGAGCTGCACGTACTCCCCATGGTCGGGGTGCTCACTCAAGGCGAGGTGTCGGAAGCCCCAGATCGCTTCGTTCCATCGTTGCGCGGCGACAACGGCTTTCGGAGAGCCAAGCAAGAACAGCGCCTCCCAATTCGTGATCCTCTCCGCGTCAGTGGCGGCCAACTCCGCGATGGCAGCGTCACGATTGATCGGTGGCCACTCTGCCGAGTAGCCATGCCTCTCCGCCAAACGCATGCACACGATCAGGGCCTTCTTCATCCCGCTCGCGTAGTCGATGTACGCGGCCAGACGCTTGTCATCCCATCGGGTGTCGAGATTTCGCCTCCACTTCGTGCGTTCGATCAGCACGGTTGCCGAGAAGGTCGAACCTGCGCCGAGCACAACCGCGGCGAGCGTGAGAAGTTGTTGTACCACCGGGCTCATAGAGTGAATTTTGGCTAAGACGCAACAAGATCGGAGCCGATATCGACCACTACAGCGGGCGCCCCGATTGCCCTAGCACAGCGCAACCCTCCTGAACCCGAAGACACTAACCTCATGAGACGGCATACCTAGGACTCAATTCGACTGAGGTTTCGTGACATTCGAACGGCGCCGTCACGAAACTCGCACGCGCCTCGGTCTCTAAGAATCAAGGCAGTTGGGTTGATGGCTAGGCATCAACCCTCGGTTGTGATCGGGTACTCGTTCATGATCACTGTGCGCTCGGCGGGCCAGATCGACTCGACCACTTCGAGTGCTCTTCGTGGGTCGAGACGGCGGGCGGATGCGCGGAGACGCCATACGCAAGGCGTTCGCCCGCGCAAGAAGCAGGGTCGGCGTGAAAGTCACCTTCCACTACCTTCGGCACACTGGGCAGACTCTCGCCGCCTCGACAGGCGCCAGCCTGGCGGACCTCAAAAAGCGGCTAGGCCACGCCCTCCGACGCAGCAACGTCGAGATATCTCCACGCTGTCGACGGCCGCGACAAGGAGATTGCCGCCGAGCTGAGTAAGCTTGCCGCACGCAGCAGCGCCGCACCGTTGCCGAAGTCGATCGTGGTCGAGAACTGATGTCGCATTTATCGATACCGCTGGTCACTGCTGAGTGTGCACGCTCGCGGCATACTCACCGAAGGGTATCGCCGCGGCTGACGCCCGGCGCAACAGCGAGAATGCTCCTATGACCGAAGAACTGGTGAGGTTCCTCGAGGCGCGGCTGGATGAGGAGGCCGACTTGGCCCGGCGCTGCGACGGTGACGGATGCGGGGAGTGGTCCGCCCACGGACACACGGTCGACTTCTGTCAGGTCGACCTCTCGGGTTTCCACCCCACGATTGCTCTGCATGTGGCTCTGCACGACCCGGCCCGCGTCCTGCGCGAGATCGAGGCCAAGCGACGCATCCTGGCCCGTCACGCCCGCGATCCCTGGCCGTGCCACGACTTGCGTGACCTTGCTTCGCCCTACACCAACCATCCCGACTTCCCCGCGCAGGCCTGAAGCGGAGGAAGGGCGGCGCAACACACCGCATCTGCGGCCGTACCTCATCGAGCACCTGGAGAAGTGGGCGCATCGGCCTCATCGAGGTTCGCAGATCGAATTCGTTCTGGGAGCGCCGCCGGAGTGAGCGAAGTCGGTCGAGGCACACGAGGGGGTACCGCGCCAGCTGCGCGGTGAACAGCTCGGCAGCGCCGGTGATCCGCTGGGCGTGGACCTTGCGAAGGGCATCGTGCGCCTGCCCGGTGCGAAATGCGCGCAGCGTCAGTCGGACACGCTCGACACCTGATCGGAAGGCAGCCACGAATCCGCCCGGCACCTCGTCGAGGTGGACATAGTCGCGCCATCGGCTGTCCTCGCCTCGGGCGGGGAGCGGAATCGGTGTGTGGCGTTCTTGTCCGAGCCGTGCAGTACGGTCCCGAATCAGACGATCTTGGACGGCACGGTGGGTGTCGCGCCATCTGGTGACAGGCGGCGAGCTGCCTCGGCCGCGAGCGTCTTTTGCACCGGCACAGCGCATTTCGATATCAGAGAGAACTCATGGACCTGCATCAGTCCGCCAGCCGCTACTTCGGCGTCCCCGTTCCCGCTCGCGTGGCTGAGGCCGTCGACGATCGGCTGCTCGAGTATTGGACGGGCGATCGTGGCCCGCTTGTGGACGCCCACTTGGCGATCAACTACCCGTACTTCGGAGCGATCGACAAATCGCTGAGCGGATTCCTCGTCATCGATGACGAAGGGGACGACTACACGCTGCTGGATCTGCGCGGCGATGGCCAGGTGTGGTGGCAGGATCACGAAACCCGAGAACTGGACCTGTGGTTCGAGTCTTTCGATGACTGGCTGGCCTACCGGGACGAACTCGAGCGGGCCGAAGAGAACGACGAGGACGAGCGGTCGAGATTCGATATTCGCGACTCCTTCCGTCCGCCGTCATTCGCCGCGAATTCTGAGCCCGGCCCGACCAGCGCCGAATTGGCGAAGCGCTACCAGTGGCTGGTGTGGCTGTTGGCGCGGCCGTTGCTGCGCGACGGAAAGCCCACGCGGTCCGCGGCGGACCTGACCTCCAGCGCCGCAGGGCACTTCACGCACCTGTGGAGCGCGACCGAGGCCCAGCAGGTGCTCGAGGTGGAATTGCCTCTGCTGCACCGCGATCCACATCTGGCCATCTACTGGCTGTTGCACACGGGCCTGCTCGCACAGGACGACGACCGCGCCCGCGTACTCGCCGAGATCGGCCGTACCGAGGATCGCCCAGACCTGCTGGACGCCTTCGCCGAGGTCTTCGGCACGATGACGATCGACGGCGACGTGGCGTCCGTGCCGGACTTCCGCGTCCGCCGTTCGCTGCTCCAGCAGTTCGTCGCTTCCGATGACGAGGCGCGCACGCGGGCCGCGCTCACGGCCATGGAGATGGCGCCGGAGCACGTGCCGCTGGCCCGGGCGAGCTGGATCAATCACGGCTTGGACGACGGAACGCTCACCGCCGAACAGGTGGGCGCCGCCCTGGATCGGATGCCTGTCACGACCGGTACGGCACTGCTGCGAGCCGAAGCGGATCGGCGAGCTGGACGCGATCACAGCCCGGCCGCGGACACTCTCGTGCGTTTGCTGCCCGCATCCACCTGCGCCTGGTCGATTCGCGTGTGGGCGCTTTCGGTGGCGACGCCGCTGGTGCGCGACGGCGCGGCGCTCGCCGCGGCGGCCGGAGAGCTGCTCGGCAAAGATCCGTACAGCAGGGCCTGCCTGATCGCCCTGCGGCGGGCCCACGAGCTGTGCGAGACCGAACCGGTGCTGACCCGCGCGGAGCTCGACCTCCGCTGGGCCGACGCCGAGGTGTCGTCCCCCTACCTGCAGCGGCTGAGCGCAGGCGACCACGCCGCCGCCCTGGCCGAGATCGATGACTCCGAGCTGAGCGATGTTGTCGCACAACGCGTTCTGCTGCGCGCGGACATCGATGAGTCGCCCGCCGAAGTAATCGAATGGGCGCTCGACGCCATGCTCGGCAGTGCGCACCCGGATCGGGCCGCGCTGGCGGCCAGTGGTATCGAGCACCTGCCCGCCCAGGTGCGCACCCGCGTGGTCAAGGGCATGCGGGTGGACGCCCCGGACAGCGCCTTGGTTCCGGTACTTCTCCGGCTACTCGAGCACACACCGGATCCGGATGCCTCCGACATCGTCGCCGAGATGAACAACGACGAACTGAAGAAGGCCGTCTGCCTCGCCCTGGCTCCGGTCGCGCATCATCCGGAGGTGTTCGACGAACTGCTCCGGCTGGCGGCCCTGCCCGCACCGGCGAGCACGGTCGAAGCGCTGTGGGAGCAGCTGTTCCGGCCGAGCGGGGAGCAGTATGTGCTGCCACGGCTCTCGCCCGAGCAGGCCGTGCGGGCCGCCGCCGCCATGATCGATACCGTCTTGACCCATCCGGGGATAGGCGCTCGCAATACCGCTGGCCACCAGCTGTATCGCTTCCAGCACGCCGGTGCGCAGGACTTTCTCATCGCGGCGCTCGACGACTACGGTCGTCGCTACGCCGACTCCGACCCGGCGCACAGCGTGCTGCTCAGCCACGGGCAGACAGTGGACGACCAGCTCGAAACAGTGGTCGCCAACCTGTATTCGGCGGTACGGAACCTGAAGACCGACACCGCGCGCACGGCATTGATCGAGCGGCTGTTCACCGAACGGCGCAGCATCTGGCGCATGGGAAACGCACTCGGTGAGATCTTCTCGGCGGAGGTGCACCGGGATGTCCTGCGGCGGTTGCGCGATCGGCGCGACCATCGTGCCGCCGCGCACTACGCCAATGCCGTCACCGATCACGTGAAGCAGCGATGGCCTCTCGTCGAACTGCTGCGTGAGATCAGCGGCTGGGCCACACCGGCGGACGAGACCGAACAGCGGGTGTTCAAGTGCGCGCTGGCCGTCGGCATCATGGCCGCGTGGGAAGCCGACGAGTACGACCTCGTCCGAACCGCCTACGTCAGTTGGACGTCCATCGCGGTCGACGCCGTCGAGCCCGACGATCTTTCTCGCGGCCGGGACTGGTTCGATCCGCTCACCTCGGACGACATGCGCGCGCAGCTCGCCGAAGTGCTGTCAGGAGAGGCGGATTCGGCACGGAGCGCGCTGCTCGACAAGGGCGTGCGAGCCCGCGCGGCAGGGCGGCCGCTCGTTCGGATCGGTGACGACGACCTCGGCACCTTGGCGGGCACCACCGTGCGGCGCCGCCTGCTCACCGACCGAAGCACGGGCGAGGTGTGGTTCCTCGACTCGGACGGCGGAATCTACGCCTTCGACGGCTTCGGCATTCTGGGCGACAACCCCTTCCAGACGAGCCCGATCGGCTATCACGGGATGCGGGAGTTCCTGGGCGAGGCGCGCGAACAATCCGAGCGCGCGTTGCTGTGGACGACTTCAGGCAACGAATTCGTCGAACTGGTGCGCTATCTCGACCGAGTCGTCTATCGGTGGGGCGTCAACAACGGCCGCTTCGACACGGTCGGCCTCATCTTCCCCGACCCGGCCGCCGCCGGAAACGCCTTCACCCGAATGAAGACCACCTGCGCGGCGGCGAAATACACCGAATCCGATCCCTGGTATCTGCCCGGTCGTGCGGCCATCATGCGCACCTTCTACCGGCCCGACGCCGACAGCGAACGCCTGGTGGCCTTCGACCGGCCACGGTTCGCGGTGGACCCGGAACTCGCGGCGGCGCACGAACGCCGGGAGCTGGAGCTGTACCGCGACGGTGCGGCGCTGTCCACCCTGGAATGGGTGACCTGGAACGGCTACCGGGTACGCGAGGAACTGACCGTCGCCGAATGGGTCCGCGCCCGCATCCGCGACGACAATCAGGATCCGGCCTGGCATGTCACCGCCCTCGGCGAGATAGCTGAATACCTTGTGGCACAGGGATTCACCACACACTCACCCGGTCTGGACGAGTTGAAAGTGGAAGTCGGCCCGCCCGCCCCGGCCGAGGAGATCGACGCGCTCGAAGAGGCGCTCACGGCACCGCTGCCCGCGAGCCTGCGTACGCTCTGGGAGCGCATCGGCTACGCCGAGTGGCGGATCGGAAGGGCCGGTCTGCGACTGCTGAGTCCCGCCGAGGTACGGCGGGAGCGGGGGCCCATGCGCAAACTCGGGGCGAAGTACACGGTCGCGCTGCGCCCTGACGAGCAACTTCATTGGGACCCCGTGCTGTCGACCCTGAGTGCGCTCGTGGTCGGCCTCGACGGCACGATCGACACCGTATTCTCCGACGTGTCACCGAGTTCCGACGGCCGGGTCTTCACGAATTCGGATGCGCATCCGGCCTACTCGTGGTGGGAGAAGTCGCTGTCGTGGATCCTCGCGACCTCGTTCCTGAGCCTGTTCGCCGACCACCTCGAGCAGGCCGCGCCCGAAACCACCATGCTCTTCGGCGGCCAGCGGCGCGGCCCCGGGCTCACCCGCCGGTACTTCGAGGCCGTCGGGCCGAACGGCACGAAGTTCTGGGAGATCGTCACCGACCCCGGCCTCGATACCGTCGCCACCCGGCACGGTAAAGAAGGCAGCGTCGGCACCGTCAACACGAAGCGCTACGGCGACCCGGCCAAGGCCGCCGCCAAGGCCGCGAAAACGATTGCCGCGAAAGAGAAGAGCGGATACGAGGAGACCGTCGACTGACGCACGGGCCAGCCGAGCAGCTCAGTCCGTCACCGACGGCGGCCGAGCAGCTCGGCGCAGCGGTCCCCCGCACGCACCGCAGCCGACCTTTGGCAGGATGACACCGTGCGTTCTGTATTGCGGGTGGGGGCCGTTGTGGCCGCGATGATCGCCCTGAGTTCTTGTTATCCGGAGGATGTTCCGACATCGGCGTCCACCACGACGTCGGCGGCGGCGCCCACGAGTGTGCTGACGCCGGAGCAGCGGCGGCTTCAGGGCATGCTGGCCGAGGGTACGCGGATGGCGGATGTGCTCGCGCTGCCGACAGATATCGATCCGGAGGTCACGCTGTATGGGCGGGCGGGGGTGTTGACCTCGGCGATGCTGGTGGTGATGGCTGGGCACAGTCAGGAGATGAAGGCGGTGGCCGAGCGCAACGGGCTGCTCACCGGATTCATCTCGCATCGCACGAACGGTGATCGGGAGCGACGGAAAGACCTGACACACGGCGTGATGCGGTTCCCCGATGCCGATACGGCGACGAAGGCGGCCGAGGAATTCGGGGATACCGCGGCGAGCTCTCCCGGCCTGTTGCAGAACGAAGCGCAAACGCCCGCACCGCTGCCCGATGCCCCGGAAACGCGCTTCAGCTACCTGGAAGATCGGGGACGGTTCCGGGGAATGGCCTTCACCGCCGTGCGCGAGTACGTGATCTACACCTCGGTGGGGGCCACGACCCGCGCTGACCTGGAGCGAATCGCGCTGCGCGCCATCGAATTACAGCGTCCCCTGCTCGATGACTTCCGCGCGACACCACCCGCCGACTATCCCGATCTGCCCTACGACCCGGACGGCGTTTACGCCCTCGCCATCGGCGACGGTGACGCGCAGCGTGGCGCGTATCGCCGCCGCGGCGCGGTGCTCTTCGCGCAGGACCAGCCGCGGGCGGCGACTTTGTTCGGCGAAGTCGGATTGAACGCCATGGCGAACAAGGACACGACGGTCTATCGCACCGACGACTCCTCCGGAGCGCAGCGCCTGAGTGCGGCCCTGGCGGAGATGCAGCGCGAGCTGCAGCCCGCGCCGGCCGCTCCCGGCATCCCGTCTTCGTCGTGTCGGTCGGACCCGCAAGGCGGTGCCAATTCCTGGTTCTGCGTGGTGACCACGGGGCGGTACGTCGGCGAGATCTGGGCGAAGACCCAGGACGACGCCCACCGGCTGCTCGAAGACCAGCACCGAGTGCTGCTGGCCGCGAAGTAGATCGGATCGTACGGGCGTTTTGCCGTACCCTCGCGTTCATGAGCTGCTGCGGGCCGTCGCGCCGGACCCTGCTCGGCGCCTTCGCCTCCGCAGCCCTGCTTTCCGCGTTGCCCGCGGGTCGAGCGCGGGCGCACCGCGTTTCGCCGCTGGCGACGGATCTGGAAGTGGTCACCGTCACCGACCGCTCGGTCGCGCTGACCTGGACGACGGTGGCGCCGGACGACTCGGGACGCCTGACGCCGGTCCCCTCCGATGCCGAAGTTCGTTTGGGTCCGGCGGATTCCGCTGGCACGCCGGTCCCCGTCTTCGCCGATCCCGAGCGAACCCCCTTCCACTACGCGGAGATCGGCGGTTTGGAGCCGGGCCGACGCTACCGTTTCGAAGCTCGGTCGCAGGGCGTGCGGGCGACGCCCGCTCTCTCGCTGACGACGCTGACTCCCGGAACACCGGAAACCACCGGCGAATTCACCACCCTGGTGCCGCCGCCAGGCCGCCTGTTGCGCACCATCGCGCTGGCCAACGACGTGCACTACGGCGAGACGGTGAGCGGCCTTGTGGTCGGCGGGTTCCCGCCCGGGTTCCGCCAACTCGCCGGTCTGCCGCCCTACCCGGAAGTCATGCTGGACGCGCTGCTCGACGACCTGCGGGCCAGGGACGTGGACCAGCTGGTCGTCGCGGGTGACCTGACCAGCGAGGCGACGCCGGAGGAAGCGCGCGGCGTCCGCGCCCGGCTGGACACCTGGGGCGCGCTCGGCAGCGACTACCTGGTGACGAGAGGCAATCACGATCGCCCGCACGTCGGTTACCGGGGCTGCACGCACCTGGGCGAACACCGCGACTGCTGGGGCGACAACTTCCTGCCCAGGCAGCAACTGGTCGAACACGAGGTCGGCGGCCTGCGCCTGCTCGGCGTGGACACCAGTGAACTCGACGGCTCGGGTGGCCGCATCGAACGGCCGCAGTTCGATCACCTCGCCGAGGTGCTGCGCGCCGACCCGGACCGCCCGACCCTGGTCTTCGGCCACCACCCGGTGACCCGCGAGTCCGGGCTGACCAACACCGCGGGCCCCGGCTTCGTTCTCAACGGTCCGGACAGCGCGGAGCTACAGCGCCACTACGAGCGCGCGCCCGGCGTCTTCCTGCACCACAGCGGCCACACCCACCGCAACCGGCGCACCCGCCCGGACGCGAACATCGCGGTGGAATTCCTCGAGGTGGCCGCGGTGAAGGAGTATCCGGGTGGCTACAGCCTGCTGCGCGTGTACGAGGGCGGGTACATGGTGAACTTCTACAAGACGCGCGCCGAGGGCGCCCGGCGGTGGAGCAGCACCACCCGCGGCGAATACTTCGGTCTGTTACCCGACTACACCTTCGGCACTTTCGCCGATCGCAATCACGTTGTCGCGCGAGACTTTTCCGGCCTCGCATGAACGATGGCACGCACGCCACCCTGGATCGCCCGCGTCGTGGCGAACGGCCCACGGTGGGTGAACACCCATGCGACCACTCACCGCGTGCGGCAACCGTCGGCGACGCCCCCGATCCGACATCGAACCGGGGCGTCGACGACCGGCGCACCCTTTGCCTGGAGCGAGCGGCGGGAATCGAACCCGCGTAAACGGCTTTGCAGACCGTTGCCTGAACCACTCAGCCACGCCCGCCTCGCCTTCGAGAATGCCGGGCCGGGCATCGAGCGACCAGGCTTGGGCTCGAGGTGATTCGAAAGCGGGCCTGAACCCCGTGCGAGTGATAACGACGCCGGAACGTCGGCGCACGACACGGAAACGGCCACTCGGCATGGAATGATCGGGGACATGTCTCGGCCACGCCCGCTTCCAGTCGACCCGATCGAGGAGGCCCACCGCCAGTGGGTCGGCCACGGCTGGGGCGATGTCGCCGACGGCATGGCGGCGGTGACGTCGCTGGTGCGCGCCCAGCAAATCGTGATGGCCCGGGTGGACGAGGCACTCAAACCGACCGGTCTGACCTTCTCCCGGTACGAGCTGCTGATGTTGCTCAGCTTCAGCAAGACCGGCGCGCTGCCGATGGCGAAGGCCAGCGCCCGACTGCAAGTGCACCCGACCAGCGTCACCAACACCGTCGATCGCCTGGAGGCGGCACGACTCGTGGAACGAGTTCCGCACCCCAGCGACCGCCGCGCCACCCTGATCGAGATCACCGACGCCGGAAGGGAATTGGTCGCCGAGGCGACCAAGGAACTGAACACGAAGGTGTTCGCCCAGCCAGGTCTGCCCCCGCAGCGACTGCACACGTTGTTGCAGTTGCTCGCGGAATTCCGGCATGCCGCGGGCGACTTCGACACCGGGGACGCGCCCGCCCGCTGGAACACCCGCGATCGCTGAACTTCGGTCCGTACCTACCGGTCTCGTACACCACGGAAACGACCGCCGCGTAACGTTCCGGCATCCAACTAGCGAATTAGCGGCGGTGTTGCCTTGGCAGCGGACGGGAAAAGGTCCACCATGTAATCCATGGTGCTGGTCTTGGGGGTATCGGCGGGCGCTGGTGGCGCGCGCGCGATGTTGACACATTCCGACCAGCCGCACTTGCCTCCGATCGACCGCTGCCACGTACCGCGTCGTATGGGCGGCGGCGTCGAGGAAGCAGTGTTCGAGGCGATCCGCCGAATGAGCCGTTCAGCGCAGCTACGAGACGAGCTGATCACCGGAACCGCGGTCACCTGCCGCTGCCCGCTGCACGCCGACGCCATTCGCGCCGCGGCGGGCCGCAGCCGACTGACCATCGTCGACGAGCCGCTCGCCCAGTTGCGATACCTGCGCTTCACCGGAAGCCTGCCGGAGTCGGGCACGGTGATGCTCTACGACCTCGGCAGCTCCGGGCTGACGGTCACGCACGCCGACTGCCGCACCGACACCATCCTCTCCAGCAAACGCAGCACAGTGCTCGGCGGCGACGGCTACGACGCGCTGCTGCGCTGGCAACTCGCCCGCGGCGGCGTGCTCACCGATCGGCTGACCAGCCGACGGCATCGCGAGGCGCTCAGCACCGCGCGGGTGGTCACCGCGACCGACGCCGGCTCCGGCGGGCGCGCCGTGGTGACCCGCAGCGACCTGGCCGAACTGTGCGCGGCCAGCATCCACCACTCCGCGTCGTTCGTCCGCCAGCTCATCGAGGAAAGCGGGGTGCGCCCCGACGCGCTCGTGCTGCTCGGCGGCTGCACCCGCAGCCCCAGCGTGCGCGCCGAGCTGGCCGAACTCGTCGATCTGCCGGTGGTCTACGACCCGGAGCCGGAATACGTCTCGGCCCGCGGCGCGGTGCTGCTCGCCGCCGAACGCCCGTCCGGCGACGTGCGGATGGCGCGCCTGCGGTCGGGCGCGACACTGTACCGGCCGGCCACCGCGGGCGTCGACCGCCGGAAAGTCATCGCGGCCGTGGCGGTCACCGCGGCCCTCGGCGCGACGATCGCCGGTCTGCTCGCGGTGGAACGGAATTCGGCGCGGTCGCCGCACGGCGGAACCGCGCCGACGCAGATCGAACTGCGCAGCACCCCGGAGCCCTCGGGCAACTGAGACCGGAGCCCGCCGCGTCCCGTTGGCTAGCATGGCGCGAGAACCACACGCGCACGACAACGGGGGTGTACACATGGCATTCGCCGCCGCAAGAACCATGCTCACGACCGGATTCGGCGTGCTGACCTCGCATCGCGCTCTTCGCGCGTTTCCGAGGCGGTCGGCCGTCACCGGCGCGGTCGTAATGGGCGCGCCGATGCTGTTGGTCGGCACGGACATCGTCGGCACCGCCTCCGCGACGCCGTTACTGCTGGCGGGCGCCGCCTACCTGCTGACGATGATCGTCACCACGTTCGGCAATGCCGCGCTCATCGCGCAGACCGACATCGTGCTTCGCGGCGGGTACCCCACTGCGGCCGAGGGCAGGCGGGCGGCGCGGGCACGGTGGGCCGCAGTCCTGCTGTGGGCGCTCGCGGCGGCGACCGTGCTGCCGGTGCTGCGCCTGGTCGAGCACGACTTCCGCGACATGCGCGCGATGCGCGGCCGTACCCGCACGGCGTGGGCGGACGTGGCCAACCTGACGCTGCCAAAGATCGTCCTGGAGCATCGGAATCCGATCGACGCACTGCGTGATTCGCGGGCGACGCTGGAGCGCGGGTGGGGCCCCGGCGTGGCGAGCAGCGCGCGCCTCGGCGTCGTCGGCTACGTGCTCGTGCTCGTCGGGCTCCTGGTGAGTGTGTCGGTCGGTGCGGCGTTGGGCGCGCAGGCACAGGCCGGGATCGGCCTCCCCTACGGCGCGGCGGTCGGCGGCTGGTTCGGCCTGTCCGTCTTCACCACCGCGCTGATCTTCGTCTCGGCCGCGACCGCGGTGTATCAGGTCGCGCTCTACCGCTACACGGTCGACGGACGCACGCCGCCCGCGTTCGCCGCGGATCTCACGCGTGCGTTCCAGCCCTGAGCAGAATCGTCTGCGCGCGAAGCCATTCCCGCTCAGGTTCGAACCGAGCCGTACGCCCCGAAAAGAGCGACGGCGCGCGTGAACGCCTCGGAAGGCGACGCACGATGCCTGCGTTCACCGCGAATCTCGAGCGCTCGCTCCAACCCTGAGCGGAGGCGTCCGAGCGCGAAGTCACTCCCGCGCGGGATCGAACCGAGCCGTTCGCCTTCTGGAAACAGCAACGGCTCGCGCGAACGCCTCGGGGGCGGGCGCGCGAGCCGTGCACCGACTCAGCGGTTGTTGAACTTCGCCGGACGCTTCTCGACGAAGGCGGTCATGCCTTCCTTCTGGTCCTCGATCGCGAACAGCGAGTGGAACACGCGGCGTTCGAAGCGCAGGCCCTCGGCGAGGGTGGTCTCGAAGGAGCGGTTGACCGACTCCTTCGCGATCATGGCGACCGGCAGCGACATCCCCGCGATGGTCTCGGCCACCTCGAGCGCGGTGTCGAGCAGCTCGGCGGCGGGCACGATGCGCGAGACGAGTCCGGCGCGCTCGGCCTCCTCGACATCCATATTGCGGCCGGTCAGCACCAGATCCATGGCCTTGGCCTTGCCGATCGCCCTGGTCAGGCGCTGCGAGCCGCCGATGCCGGGGATGACGCCCAGCTTGATCTCCGGCTGCCCGAACTTGGCCGTGTCGGCGGCGATCAGGATGTCGCAGATCATCGCCAGCTCACAGCCGCCGCCGAGCGCGTAACCCGCGACCGCCGCGATGGTGGGCTTGCGGAAGTTCGCCAGCCGGTCCCACCGGGCGAAGAAATCGTCCATGAACATATCCATGTACGACTTGGGCTGCATCTCCTTGATGTCGGCGCCCGCCGCGAAGGCCCGCTCCGAGCCGGTGATGACCACGGCGCCGATCTCGTCGTCGTGCTCGAGCTCGTCCAGCGCGGCGATCACGTCGTCGAGGACCTGCGCGTTCAGCGCGTTGAGCGCCTTCGGACGGTTCAGCGTGATCCAGCCGACCCGGCCCTTGCGCTCCAGCAGAATCGTCTCGAAGTCTGGCCCACCCGTCGCCCGGCCGCCACCCCTCACGGAATCGCTTCGCGATGCATCCATCTTCAGGCCACCTCTTGATCGGATCGGTTACGGATATCGGTGACGATAGCCGAGAAGTCCTTGCCCGCGTCCGTCTGGTTGAACCGGGTGTAGATCTCCGCGGCGAGCGCGCCGAGCTGACCGTCGATGCCGTTGGCGCGCAAAGCGTTCGCGGCCAGACCGAGGTCCTTCGTCATCAGCGCGGTGGCGAATCCCGGCTGGTAGTCGTTGTTCGCCGGGCTGGTGGGAACCGGGCCGGGGACCGGGCAGTAGCTGGTCAGCGCCCAGCTCTGGCCCGACGCGGTGGAGACCACGTCGAAGAACGACTGGTGGCTCAGGCCCAGCTTCTCGCCGAGCACCAGCGCCTCGGACAGGCCGATCATCGAGATGCCGAGCAGCATGTTGTTGCAGATCTTGGCGGCCTGGCCGACGCCCGCGTCGCCGCAGTGCACCACCTTGCCGCCCATCACTTCGAGCAGCGGGAGCGCGTCGGCGAAATCGGCCGCCGCGCCGCCGACCATGAAGGTCAGGGTGCCCGCCGCCGCGCCCGCGACGCCGCCCGAGACGGGTGCGTCGAGCGCGCGGTGCCCGGCCGCGACGGTCCGCGCGGCGGCCTCCTTGGCGTCGGCGACGTCGATGGTGGAGCAGTCGATGAACAGGGTGCCGGGGTTCGCGGCGGGCAGCAGATCGGCGTAGACGTCGAGCACCAGCTTGCCGTTGGGCAGCATGGTGATCACCACGTCGCGGTCCGCGGCGGCCGCGACGGCGGTCTCCACCACGGTCGCGCCATCCTTACGCGCCTGCTCCTTGGCCGCGGGCACCGGGTCGAACGCGAGCACGTCGTAGCCCGCGCGGACCAGGTTGGCCGCCATGGGCGCGCCCATGTGACCGAGGCCGAGGAAACCGATCTTCTGCCCGCCCGTCACCCGGTCACCATCCCTGGTCGAATCGCTGTGCGATGCTGCGTTCACTGCTCTGCCTCCGGTGTCGCCAAACCCAGTTCCTTGTCGCCCAATTCGGCGAAATACGCCGCCACCTGCGCGTCGGTGACCTCGGCAAGGGACGCCGGTCGCCACTGCGGGTTGCGGTCCTTGTCGACGACCTGCGCGCGAATGCCCTCGACCAGGTCGTGCGATCCGAGCGAAGCGATGGACACGCGGTACTCCTCGTTCAGCACCGCCTCCAGGCTCGACAACTCGCGCGCCGCGCGCAACGAGCGCAGCGTGACCTTCAGCGCGACAGGCGATTTGGCGAGCAGATCGGACGCCGCCTTGCTCGCCTCCGGCGCGTCGTAGGCTTGCAGCCGGGCCACGATCTCCTCGACGGTGTCCGCGCTGTAACAGGCGTCGATCCAGTCCCGCTGCCCGAGCAGTTCGGATTCCGGTGCGGCCTTGGCGAACTGGGCGATCGCGGCGTCGGCGCTCGCTGTGCGCAGGGCGTCGAGCAGCGCCGGGATGTCGTCCGAAGGCACGTAGTAGTCGGCGAATCCGGCCGCGATGGCGTCGCCAGCGCCCATCCGCGCGGTGGTCAGCGCGACGTGCGTGCCGATCTCGCCCGGCGTGCGCGCGAGCAGGTAGGTGCCGCCGACATCGGGGATGAAGCCGATGCCCACTTCGGGCATGCCGACCTTGGACCGCTCGGTGACGACGCGGTGGCTGCCGTGGCCGGAAAGGCCGACGCCGCCGCCCATCACGATGCCGTCCATGATCACCACGTACGGCTTCGAGTAGCGGCCGATCAGCGCGTTGAGGATGTACTCGTCGCGCCAGAACAGGCCGGTCGGCGAATCGGCTACCGCGTCACCGGTTTTCGCGGAGCTTGCGGAGCGATCATTCAGCGCGAGCGCGTCGGCGTGGATCGCGACGATGTCGCCGCCCGCGCACAGCCCGCGCTCCCCCGCGCCGGTGACCACGACGGTGCGCACCTCGTCGTCCTCGGCCCACGCGCGCAGCGCATCCGTGATGGCCAGCGCCATCGGGTGATTCAGCGCGTTGATGGCCTTGGGCCGGTTCAGCGTGATCAGGCCGAGGCCGTCGCGCTTCTCGATGAGTACGTCGCTCATGCCTGCGCCTCGCTGACGCTCGGCTCCGGCATGCGCGAGGCGCGCTGGCACATGATTCGCTCACTTCGTTCGCTCATGCTGCTCCTATGACCGAGCGGGCGACGACCACCCGCATGATTTCGTTGGTGCCCTCGAGGATCTGGTGGACGCGCAGATCCCGGACGATCTTCTCCAGACCGTATTCGTGCAGATAGCCGTAGCCGCCGTGCAATTGGAGTGCCTTGTTGGCCACCTCGAAGCCGACGTCGGTGGCGAATCGCTTGGCCATCGCGCACAGTTCGACCTTGTCGGTCGCGTCCGCGTCGAGCGCTGCGGCCGCGCGCCACAGCAGCGTCCGCGCGGCCTCCAATTCGGTGCGCATATCGGCCAATTCGAATTGCAGCGCCTGGTTCTTGTTCAGTGGCTTGCCGAAGGCCTGGCGATCGGCGAGATACGGCACCGCCTTGTCCAGCGCCGCCTGCGCACCGCCGACCGAGCACGCCGCGATGTTCAGCCGCCCGCCGTTGAGCCCGTTCATGGCGATGCGGAAGCCGTCGCCCTCCGCGCCGAGCCGGTTGGCGACCGGGACGCGGGCGTCCTCCAGCACGACCTGGCGGGTCGGCTGGGCGTTCCAGCCCATCTTCCGCTCGTTCGGCCCGACCGACAGGCCCGGCGTGTCGGCGGGGACGATCAGCGCCGAAATGCCGCGCGCCCCTTCCTCACCCGTGCGGACCATCAGCACGTAGACGTCGTTGGCGCCCGCGCCGGAGATGAACTGCTTGGCCCCGTTGAGGATGTAGTCGTCGCCGTCGCGAACGGTCTTGGTGCTCAACGCCGCCGCGTCGGAGCCGACGCCCGGTTCGGTCAGCGCGTAGCTGCCGAGCAACTCCATCGAGGTCAGTCCGGGCAACCAGTGCTGGCGCTGCTCCTCCGTGCCGTAGGCATCGATCATCCAGGCGGCCATGTTGTGGATGGAGATGTAGGCCGCCACCGCCGGACAGCCGGTGGCCAGCTGCTCGAAGATGCGCACGGCGTCGAGTCTGCGCAGTCCCGAGCCGCCCACGTCCTCGCGGACGTAGATGCCGCCGAGACCGAGTGGGCCCGCCTTGCGCAGCACGTCCACCGGAAAGTGTTTCCGCTCGTCCCATTCCAGCGCGTTGGGCGCGAGGAACTCGTCGGCGAACTGACGCGCGGTCTCGCCGATCGCGCGCTCGTCCTCGTCCAAGGTGAACATCCGGCTCAGTCCATCGTCGGGATGACGAACGCGTTGGACTCCTTCAGACCGGAAGGCCAGCGCTGGGTCACCGTCTTGGTCTTGGTGTAGAAGCGGATCGAGTCCGGGCCGTGCTGGTTCAGATCACCGAAGCCGGAACGCTTCCAGCCGCCGAAGGTGTAGTACGCGATCGGCACCGGGATCGGCACGTTGATGCCGACCATGCCGACCTCGACCCGGGACGCGAAATCGCGGGCGGTGTCGCCGTCGCGGGTGAAGATGGCGACGCCGTTGCCGTACTCGTGCTCGTTGGCCAGGCGCAAGCCTTCCTCGTAGTCCTTGGCGCGGACCACGGTGAGCACCGGGCCGAAGATCTCCTCCCGGTAGATCCGCATCTCGGAGGTGACCTTGTCGAACAGGGTCGCGCCGACGAAGTAGCCGTCCTCACCGCCCTCGACGGTCAGGCCGCGACCATCCACGACCAGATCGGCCCCCTCATCGATGCCGATCTGGACGTAGTTGTTCACCCGGTCCACGCCGTCCTTGCCGACCAGCGGGCCGAAGTCGGCGCCCGGATCGTCCGAGCGGCCGATGTTGAGCTTGTGCACGCGCTCGGTCAGCTTGGCCACCAGGCGGTCCGCGGTCTCCTCGCCGACCGGCACGGCCACCGAGATGGCCATGCAGCGCTCGCCCGCCGAGCCGTAGCCCGCGCCGATCAGCTGGTCGGCGACGTCGTCGAGATCGGCGTCGGGCATCACGATGGCGTGGTTCTTGGCGCCGCCGAAGCACTGGGCGCGCTTGCCGTTCGCGGTCGCGGTCTCGTAGATGTACTGCGCGATCGGGGTGGAGCCGACGAAGCCGACGGCCTTGATCCGCGGATCGTGCAGCAGGGTGTCGACGGCCTCCTTGTCGCCGTTGACCACGTTGAACACGCCCGCGGGCAGACCCGCCTCCAGGAACAGCTCGGCGAGCCGCAGCGGCACCGAGGGATCGCGCTCGGACGGCTTGAGCACGAACGCGTTACCGCAGGCGAGGGCCGGGCCCGCCTTCCACAGCGGGATCATCGCCGGGAAGTTGAACGGAGTGATGCCCGCGACGACGCCGAGCGGCTGACGCATCGAGTAGACGTCGATGCCGGTGCCCGCGCTCTCGGTGTATTCGCCCTTGAGCAGGTGCGGGATGCCGGTGGCGAACTCGATGACCTCGAGCCCGCGCTGGATGTCGCCCTTGGCGTCGGCGATGGTCTTGCCGTGCTCGGCGGAGAGCAGCGCGGCCAGGCTGTCCATCTCGTCCTGCACCAGGGTCAGGAACCTCATCAGCACCCTGGCCCGCTTCTGCGGATTGAACGCCGCCCACTCCGGCTGGGCCGCCGCCGCGTTCGCGATGACCGCCTCGACCTCGGCCTTGCTCGCCAGCGGCACCCGCGCCTGCACCTGACCGATGTTCGGGTCGAAGACGTCACCGAAGTTGCCGGAGGTGCCCGGGACGTGCTGCCCGCCGATGAAATGAGTGAGTTCGCGAACCATGCCAGTCCTTGTCTGTCGTCGTCGACGCGCGGAGGCGCGATCTGCGGTCATCCTATAGTTGGATGTCCAAGTAATGATCCGCCGGTTGGTGAATGTGATCCATCCCACCTCGCCGAGTCGCCGTGCGCCTTCAGCCGCCTCTCCGGCCGGGCCGCTTCGGTCGCACCGCCCCGCGTCAGTCGGATCTGCGCGGCGAACGCGTCATAGCGATGGCGCCCGCCGCCAGCAGCACCGCACCGACGATCAGCACGAACCCGGCCGCGCCGAGCCCTCCCGACAGCTCCGAGACCGCCTCGGCGATCGCGAGCGCGACCGCCCCCGCGTACGCCGCGACCTCCGCGCGGAGCTTGCCCGGCGACGGCCGAGCTGCCTCCTCGGCGGCCACCGCCGCCAACACGGCGTCGCGCTGCTCCGCGCTCAGCACACCGTCGTCGACCAGCCGCCGCAGCGCGTTCCCCACCCGATGCTCGCACGCCGTCGGATCAGTATGTCCGAGGGCGTGGAGACAGACCCGGGCTACGCGACGGGCGCCGGGGCGATCAACCGAGACCGCCGCCGGTCGCGAGCCATTCCATCGTGAGCAACGGAACCGGGCCGACCCGCAGATCGGTGAGCACTCGCATCTCGCGCGGTCCGACGGCGGACGCGGAGCCGGGTCGCGCCGGGCGCCAGCAGGCGGCGGCTCGCCCACTCGGGGTCGGGCGATCGCTCATATCCATTGACCTCCAGACCTTTTCGAGAGACCTAGCGAGCACGGGGTGATGCCAGCGGCACGCGACAGGGCGGGGAGCCCGGCGCCGGGACGGACAGCCACCAAAGGAGGACGCGGCGGCGCCCAGACCCTCGCGGTGATGAAGCTGTTCACAATCCGGCCCTTCGCTCCGATTACGACAATCTCCATCGGAACTCGAGTGCGCGGCCGATGTCGCCGGTTGCGGTCAGGCTGATCGGAACCCTCGCGAGGACCGGAAACCGGCACGGTCGCCGGGACCGCCGCGAATCCTGGCGGTGTGATCCCCATCACCGTAGAATTACTTTGACGTCCTAGTATCGGGCGTCAGGACGACTCGCCGGAGGACTCCCGTGGCCGACAGCAGCGCGCTCTACACGCCCACCCATCCCGTGCGTTTCGTGACGTCGGCCGCCCTCTTCGACGGGCACGACGCCGCGATCAACATCATGCGCCGCATCCTCCAGTCCCAGGGCGCGGAGGTGATCCACCTCGGCCACAACCGCGCCGTGCACGAGGTGGTCGCCGCCGCGATCGAGGAGGACGTGCAGGGCGTCGCGGTCAGCTCCTATCAGGGCGGCCACATCGAGTACTTCGAATACCTCGCGGCCGCGCTGAAAGAGGCCGGGGCAGGCCACATCCGGGTCTTCGGCGGTGGCGGCGGGGTGATCGTGGCCGAGGAGATCGAGCGCCTGGCCGCTTCCGGCGTGCGGATCTTCTCCCCCGAGGACGGCCAGCGGCTCGGCTTGCCGGGCATGATCAACGAGTTGGTGCGCATCTGCGATGTCGATCTCGCCGAGGATTTCCCCGCGACCGAGGCGGTGCTCGCGGGCGAGCGACCCGCGTTGGCCCGCGCCATCACCTGCCTCCAGCAGGACACGCTGCCCGCCGCCGCCCGCGAGGCGCTGCTCGCCGCGGCCGACGCGCGCGCCGTGCCGGTACTCGGCATCACCGGCACCGGCGGATCGGGAAAGTCCTCTCTCACCGACGAATTGGTGCGGCGGCTGCGCTCGGACCAGCAGTACAAGCCGCGCGTCGCGATCCTCGCCGTCGATCCGACCCGGCGCCGCGGGGGCGGCGCGCTGCTCGGTGACCGCATCCGGATGAACGCGCTCGACGGCGCGCACCTGTTCTTCCGCTCGCTGGCCACCCGCGGCAATCACGAGCTGCCGCGGAACGTCGACACCATCATCGCGGCGTGCAAGGCGGCCGGATACGACCTGGTCGTCCTGGAGACACCGGGCATCGGGCAGGGCGACACCGCCATCGTCGACCACGTCGACGTGTCGATGTACGTCATGACGCCCGAGTTCGGCGCCGCCTCCCAGCTCGAGAAGATCGACATGCTCGACTACGCCGACGTGGTGGCGATCAACAAGTTCGAGCGCCGGGGCGCGTCCGACGCGGTGCGCGACGTGTCGCGCCAATTACTGCGCAACCGTGAGGCATTCGGCTCGCGCCCGGAGGACATGCCCGTCTTCGGCACCAGCGCGGCAACCTTCAACGACGACGGCGTGACCGCGCTCTACCAGCACCTGACCGGCCTGTTGAGCGAGCACGGCCTGCGGCTCGAGCCAGGGACGCTGCCGCGGGTGGACACCAAGGTCTCCACCCGCTTTGCCCAGATCATTCCGCCTGCCAGGGTGCGGTATCTGGCCGAGATCGCCGAGGCGGTGCGCGAATACCATGCCGAGACGGCCCGGCAGGTCGCGGCGGCGCAGCGCGTCCAGCGGCTCGAGCAAGTGCTGGCCGAACTACCCGAGGCCACCGCGGTGGCCGAGCTGCTCGATACCGCCCGCCGCGAACTGAGTGACGACGATGCCGCGCTGCTGGCCGAATGGCCCTCGGTCGCCGAGAGTTACCGTGGCGCGGAGCAGGTGGTGCGGGTGCGCGACCGTGAGTTGCACACGCCGCTGAGACGGGAGTCGTTGTCGGGCAGCAGCATCGCGCGCGTCGCGCTGCCCCGCTTCACCGATCACGGTGAGCTGCTGCGGTTTCTGCGTGCGGAGAACCTGCCCGGTCGCTTCCCGTTCACGGCGGGGGTGTTCGCGTTCAAGCGGGACAACGAGGATCCGGCGCGGATGTTCGCGGGCGAGGGTGATCCGTTCCGCACCAACCGGCGGTTCAAGGTGCTCTCCGAACACTCCGATGCGAAACGCCTTTCGACCGCTTTCGACTCGGTGACGCTCTACGGCCGCGATCCAGACGAGCGCCCCGACATCTACGGCAAGGTCGGCACGTCCGGTGTCTCCATCGCCTCGCTCGACGACATGAAGGCGCTCTACGACGGCTTCGACCTGACCGCGCCGACCACCTCGGTCTCCATGACCATCAACGGCCCGGCCCCGACCATCCTCGCCTACTTCCTCAACACGGCCATCGACCAAGCGCTGGAACGATTCTCGACGAGCGCGGGCCGCGCGCCGACCGAGCAGGAGGCAACCGACATCCGGGCGCGGACGCTGTCCACCGTGCGCGGGACCGTGCAGGCCGACATCCTCAAGGAGGACCAGGGCCAGAACACCTGCATCTTCTCTACCGAGTTCAGCCTGCGCATGATGGCCGACATCCAGGAATGGTTCGTGCGCAACAAGGTTCGCAACTTCTACTCGGTGTCCATCTCGGGCTACCACATCGCCGAGGCGGGCGCGAACCCGATCAGTCAGCTGGCCTTCACCCTCGCCAACGGATTCACCTACGTGGAGGCCTATCTCGCGCGCGGCATGGACATCGATGACTTCGCGCCCAACCTGTCGTTCTTCTTCTCCAACGGCATGGACCCCGAGTACTCGGTGATCGGCCGGGTCGCGCGGCGCATCTGGGCGATCGCTATGCGCGACCGCTACGGCGCCAACGAGCGCTCGCAGAAGCTGAAGTATCACATCCAGACCTCGGGCCGTTCGCTGCATGCCCAGGAGATGAACTTCAACGACATTCGCACCACGCTGCAGGCTCTGATCGCCGTCTACGACAACTGCAACAGCCTGCACACCAACGCCTACGACGAGGCGGTGACCACCCCGACCGAGGAATCGGTGCGCCGCGCGCTGGCGATCCAGCTGATCATCAACCGCGAGTGGGGGCTGGCGATGAACGAGAACCCGATGCAGGGCAGCTTCATCGTCGACGAACTCACCGATCTGGTCGAGGAGGCGGTGCTCACCGAGTTCGAGCGGATCAGCGAGCGCGGCGGCGTGCTCGGCGCCATGGAGACCGGTTACCAGCGCGGCAAGATCCAGGACGAGTCCATGCTCTACGAGCGGCGCAAGCACGACGGCTCGCTGCCGATCGTCGGAGTCAACACGTTCCGCAATCCCCACGGCGAACAGCACCGGGTGCTGGAACTCGCCCGCGCCACCGAAGCGGAGAAGAAGTCCCAGCTCGATCGGGTGCGCGAGTTCCAGCAGCGCCACCGGGACGCGGCGCACACGGCGCTGGCCCGCCTGGACGCGGTTGCCCGCACCGACGAGAACATCTTCGAGGTGCTGATGGACGCCGCGCGGGTATGCACGCTGGAGCAGATCACCGACGCCTTCTTCACCGTCGGCGGGCAGTACCGCCGCAACGTGTGAGGCGGGGGCGATCGGCGACACCGGGCGAAGTCCGTCAGCAGCCCACGCACGGCCGGAGCGAAGCATTTCCCCCAGGCCCGGCACCGGTCGTGTGACAATCGCCGGGCCGGGAAATCCGCCAGACAGGAGGGACACGATGGACCTCGCGGGTCTACGCGTGATCGACGCGCACATCCACCAGTGGGATCCGCTGACCACGCCGCGCGATTTCAGCAATCTCGCCCGGCTGTTCAAGTACCTGCCGGTGCCGATCGATCTCGCCACCCGGCTGGCCCCGCGCCGCGACCGCGAATTCGTCGGCGACCCAACACCATACGTGCATCCGTACCTGCCCGCCGACTACCGGACCGACACCGCGGGCGTCCCGGTCGAGTCGATCGTGCACATCGAGGTCGAATGGACCGGCACGGGTCCGACCGCCAAGGCCGACGAGACCCGCTGGGTCGCCAGCCTGCCCTTCGGTGTCGACACCCCGCGGCTCGGCGCCGTCATCGGATCGGCCGACCCGGCCGCCGACGGCTTCGCGGCCCTGCTCGACGCGCACCAGACGGCGTCGCCGCTGTTCCGCGGCATCCGCACGATGGTCGCGCACCACCCCGACACCGCCATCCGCTCCTTCACGGGCAACGCGGGCGCACTCACCACGAGCCGCTTCCTCGACGGGTTCGCCGAGCTCGCCGAGCGCGGGCTGTCCTTCGAGGCGTGGGTGTACTCGCACCAGCTGCCGGAGGTGACGGCACTGGCCGCGCGCTATCCCGACGTCACCATCGTGCTGAACCATCTCGGCACGCCCGCGGGACTGTTCGGCAAGGTCGGCAAACACACCGGAGCCAACCCGGGCGAGCGCAGGAAGCTGCTGCTGACCTGGCGCGACGACCTGAGCGCACTGGCTGCCCAGTCGAATGTGGTCGCGAAAGTCAGCGGATTGATGATGCCCATCCTCGGCCACCCGGTGCCGACGCGCGGTAGCGCGACGCCGGTGCCGACGCTGGTCGAGCGGATCGGTCCGCTGGTCACGCACGCGATGGATGCCTTCGGACCCGACCGCCTGCTGTGGGGCTCGAACTTCCCGGTGGATAAGCCCATCACCAGCATCGACCACAGCGCCCGGGCCATCGCCGAGATCGTGACCGGCCACGGTGGCGGCCCCGCCGACCTGGCCCAGATCTTCCGTGGCACCGCGGAACGCGTCTACCGTGTCGAGGCTCCCGAGTAGCACCGCGGCCCGTTGACAAAGCCGGCGGGCGCGCGCCTAATGAGGTGGCAGGTGCGGACAATGATGTCGCCCGACATCACATGGGTTCGTACGCCGGACTCATGAAGCGAGCGGTGCGATGAACGACGAGACCATCGACCACGAAGTGATCATCGTCGGAGCCGGGTTCTCCGGCATCGGCGCGGCGATCAAGCTGCGCGAGGCCGGTTTCGAGGACTTCCTCATCGTCGACGACGCGGACGGCGTCGGCGGCACCTGGCACTGGAACACCTATCCCGTTGTGGCCGTGGACATTCCGTCGTTCAGCTATCAGTTCTCGTTCGATCAGCGGGCGGACTGGACCCGCGTCTACGCGCCGGGTCGCGAACTCGAGGCCTACGCCGAATCGTGCGTCGACAAGTACGGGCTGCGCCCGCGCATCCGCTTCAGCACCACCATCTCCGACGCCGAATTCGACGAAGAGCGGCACCTGTGGCGGCTACGCACCGGCTCCGGGAAGGAGTTGCGGGCACGCTACGTGATCAGCGCGACCGGTGTGCTGACCCGGCCGAAGATGCCGGAGATCCCGGGCGTCGGCGATTTCCGCGGCGTCACCATGCACACCTCGCGCTGGGACCACGGGCAGAGCCTGCGTGGCAAGCGGGTCGCGATCATCGGGACCGGCGCCTCCGCGGTGCAGGTCATCCCGGAGATCGCGCCCGAGGTATCGCAGCTCGTCGTCTTCCAGCGCACGCCGATCTGGTGCCTGCCGCGCCCGGACATGCCGCTGCCCGCCCCGCTGCGGCTGGCCTTGCGGCTGCCCGGTGGACGGTCGCTGACCAGGTTGATCAGCCAGACCTACGTGGAACTGACCTTTCCCATCGCGGCGCACTACTACAAGTCACTGCCGACCGCCGCCGTGGGCGAGCGCGCCGGGCTCGCCCACCTGCGCCGCCAGGTCCACGACCCGGTGATCCGCGAAAAGCTCACGCCCCGTTACGCACTCGGCTGCAAGCGCCCCAGCTTCTCCAACGACTACCTGGCCGCTTTCAACCGCGACAACGTGCTGCTGGAGACCGATCCGATCCGGGAGATCACCGCGACGGGCGTGCGAACCGACGCGACCGAGCATCGGGCGGACGTGCTGATCCTGGCCACCGGGTTCAAGGTGATGGAGTCTGGCAACATGCCGACCTACGACCTGCGCGGTGTCGGCGGCCGGGACCTGGAGAAGTGGTGGGACGAGCACCGGCTACAGGCATACGAGGGCGTCAGCGTCCCCGGCTTCCCGAACTTCTTCTCGGTGATCGGGCCGTACGGCTACAACGGTTCGTCGTATTTCGCGCTGATCGAGAACCAGGTCCGCCACATCCTGCGCTGCCTGCGGCACGCCCGCGCGACCGGCTCGACCCTGGTCGAGGTCACCGAGGAAGCCAACGACCGCTTCTTCCAGGAGATGCTGTCCCGGCGCGGCGGGCAGGTGTTCTGGCAGGAGTCGTGTTCGGTGGCCAACAGCTACTACTTCGACAAGCACGGTGATGTTCCGCTGCGGCCGTCGACCACGGTGGAGGCGGCCTGGCGCAGTGGGCATTTCGATCTGACCGACTACCGGTTCGCCTCGGTGCCTCAGGCCCTGTCTAGCGGTGGTCGGCGGTCGCGGCGGTGATCTGCCTGGTCAAGGTGTCGCGGGCGGTGACGAGCGAGGGGCCGTACCAGGTGAGGCTGCGTCCTTCGACCAGCGCGACCGGTATGCCCGGAAAAGCTTCGGGTCCATCGGTTTCGGTGAAGACGTACGGCTCGTCGGGCAGGATCGCGAGTTCGACGCCGCGGGTGAGTTCGTCCTCCGTGACGCGCGGGTAGCGCTCCGGGCGGTCGGCGTGGACGAGTCGCAGCCCGAGGCGGCACGCCAGGTCACCGGTGAAGGTGTCGCGACCGACGACCATCCAGGGCTTGCGCCAGATCGGGATCACTGCCGCCCGAACTGGCTCCGCAGGAGGGGCGGCCCAGACCTTTTCGGCTTCGACCAGCCAGGACGGCGCCGGGACTCCGAGCGCCTCGACGAAAAGCCTGGTGAGCGAGGGGAACGCGTCGTCCAAGGTTTCGATCCTGGTGACCCACACCGGGATACCGGCCTCGCGCAGCCGCTCCACGTCCCTGCGGCGATTCTCCTCCTGATTGCACAGCACCAGATCGGGAGCCAGCTCGACGATCCGGCGGACATTCGGGTTCTTGGTGCCGCGCACCCGCTCGACGGAGAGGTCGGCCGGGTGCGTGCACCACTGCGTCGCCGCGACGAGCAGCTCGGGGCAGGTGACCGCGACCGACTCGGTGATCGACGGCACCAGGGACACGACCCGCCGGACCGGGCGGACGATAGGGACCTCGCCGCCCAAGTCGTCGGTCGACGAGATACGCTGCGGCGGAACGGCATTCACGACAGGATCCGGTCGCACAAGACGCGCAGCCGCTCGGGCGGCACCTCGGGCAGCGTGTTGCCCGCGCCGAGCACCAGCAGGTAGAGGATCTGCGCGGTCTGCTCGGCGGCGGGTTCCGGGTAGCCGATCTCGCCGAGCAGCTCGCGCAGGAACGCCAGCCTGGCCGCGTCGACGCGCTGTTTGGCCGCGGCCGCGACCGGATCGTCCAGCGCCCAGGCCCGGACCGCCACCTCCAGGCGTGCGGGTGCGCCATCGGCGAGCACCAGGTCGATCAGCAGATCGAGTTTGGCGCGCGGGTCCAGATTCTCGGCGGCCTGCACCTCGCGGATGTAGCGCAGCGTCTGCACCTCCTCGAAGTGCGCGAGCAGCGCCTTCTTGTAGCCGGGCATGCCCGCGAAGTGGTGATAGAAGGACCCGGTGCTGAGTCCGGTGGACGCGACGAGCTTGTCGATGGTCAGCGCCGTCGGTCCCGCCGCGCCGAGGATCGTCAGCCCGGATGCCAGCCATGAGGTCTTGCCCGCCACATCGCCCACCCTATAACATAAATTTTGTTCTGTTCTGGGTATGTCAACTCTCGGAGGTCGCGATGACCGCGATGACGTCCACCATTCAGCCCAACCCCATCGTCGCCCGATGGCCTTTACCGGCCCACTACGCGGGCGGCGTGTTCCTCGGCCTGATCGGCTTCGGCCACTTGCTCGCGCTGCACGTCTTCAACGGGGCCGATGTCGCGGGCGAGGAAGTGATCAACGAGCTGGGCAGGAACACCACGACCGCGCTGTTCGAAGGCGGCAGGGAAGTAACGGTATTCGGGCTCAATACCGGCTACAGCGTGGCCTTGGGGCTGTTCGGAATGCTCTTCCCGCTGCTCGCGGCCGTCGCGGTGCGGGCGGCTCCCGAGCTGATCGCACGCTGGTCGCTGTTCAACTGGATCTGCGCGGTCACGGCGGGCGGCACGTTCTGGATCTCCTGCCTGTACTTCCCCGAGACCGTGGTCGCGTTCGCCGGGCTGTCCGCGCTTTGCTACGCGGCCGTGCTGGCGGGCGGGTCGCCCAAGTCGGCATATCAGCGCAGGTCAGCTGGGTAGCGCGACGGGTCGGGTCGGCCGCGCGATCCTGGAAGCGCCTGGCAGCGCAGGTTCGGCACATGGGCAGTGGATGGACAGCGCTCAGGCATTACCTCGCCGGTCCCGCGAGAGCAGACTTGGAAGTGGCACCCGGTACCGAGAAACCGGCACCCAGCGCACGGACGGGATCCGCCCGACGAAGTCCGGAGACGCGGGGCCCGACCTCGATGCCGGGTGCTGGCCGCGCGGCAGCGGATCGCCGCGGCGATCTCAGCGCCGCAGCAGCGCATACAACGCACCGAGTTCGCGCAACCCGGCGGCGGCGCTCGCCTCGTCCTCCGAGCTCATGCGCAGCGCCTTGCGCAGCAGTACGGGATCGAGATCGTCCATCGCGGAACGGAATTCGACCTTCGGCAGGTCGGGAAGCAGCGCCTCGTCGCCGTACAGATCCTCCGTGGCGACCGGTCGCGGATCGCGCTCGATACCGCGAATCAGCGTGTCGAGGTCCAGTCCGCGCAGCGTGAGAATCTCGCGGGGCCGCTCGTCGAGGCGCTCGGCGAGCAGGTAGCAGACGGCCGCGACGTGTTTGCACGGCCAGCCGGGGTCCGGGCAGGTGCAGTCGAAGTCCAGCTCGGCCGCGGTGGTCGGCAACAGCAGCGGGCCGAGTCCGGAGGGCAGCGCGCCCGACGCTATCTCGGCCAGCATGCCCGGTGAGCTGCGGATCGTCTCGATCAGCAGCTCGAGTTCGTCCTCGCGCAGCGCGCGGACGCGGAACGCCGCGGTGAACGGGCGCGGCTGACTGCCCTGCACCTCCGCGACCACCGCGCCCGGTTCGATCCGATAACTCACCACCTGTCCCGAGCGCGCGTAACTGCGCCCTCGGGCCAGCCTGCCGGGCTCGGCCATCGCCTCGACCGCGTCGATCAGCGCCTTGCCCCACCAGGTGCGCCCGAATCCGCCGCGCCTGCTGCGCGCCGTCACGCCGCCCTCGACCGGTAGCCGCTTGCCGTACTTGCTGTAGTCCTCGAAGCTCATTCGCCCACCGCCTCGGCGCCGAGGGTGAACAGGTCACGCAGTTCGTCGGTGCTCAGCTCGGTGATCCAGTTCTCCCCCGCGCCGACGGCCAGGTCGGCGAGCCTGCGCTTGCCGTTGATCATCTCGTCGATCCGCTCCTCGATGGTGTCGACGCAGACGAGCTTGCGCACCTGCACCGCGCGCCGCTGGCCGATGCGGAAGGCACGGTCGGTCGCCTGGTTCTCCACCGCGGGATTCCACCAACGGTCCAGGTGCATTACGTGATTCGCCGCCGTCAGGTTCAGTCCGGTGCCACCGGCCTTGAGCGACAACAACATCAGCGGCGGACCGTCCTCGGCCTGGAACCCGGTCACCATGGCGTCGCGGCGGCGTTTGGGCACACCGCCGTGCAGGAACGGGATCGGGGCGCCGAAGCGCTCGGCGAGGAACGGCGCGACGAGCTCGCCGAACTCGCGAAACTGGGTGAACAGCAATGCCTTCTCACCATCGGCGAGCACCGCGTCCACCACGTCCTCCACCAACGCCAGCTTGCCGGAACGGTGTTTGCCGCGCGCCAGCACGCCGGAGCCGTCGCCGAGGAAGTGCGCGGGGTGGTTGCACACCTGCTTGAGGCGGGTCAGCGCGCCGAGCACAGCGCCCTTGCGCGCCATGCCTTTCGCGTTTTTGATCTTGTCCATCATGTCGTCGACCACCGCCTGGTACAGCGCGGCCTGTTCGACGGTCAAGTTGGCCCGCACCGTCATCTCCAGCTTTTCCGGCAGGTCGCTGATGACGGACGGATCGGTCTTCACCCGGCGCAGCACGAACGGCTGTGTGACGAAGCGCAGCCGCGAGATCGCGTTCTGATCGTTCTCCCGCTCGATCGGCACCGCGAACCGCGCGCGGAACGTCTGCGCGCTGCCGAGCAGCTTCGGCATCGCGAAATCCAGCAGCGAACGCAGTTCCTCGAGCCGGTTCTCGACGGGAGTTCCGGTGAGCGCCAAGCGATGTCGCGCTTGCAACGAGCGGGCCGCGCGGGCCTGGCGAGTCGCGGCGTTCTTGATGTGCTGGGCCTCGTCGAGCACGACGCGCTCCCAGTCCTGTCTGCCTAGCGCCTCGACATCCCTGGCGAGCAGCGAGTAGGTGGTGAGCACCAGGTCCGCTTCGGCGATCGCCGCGTCCAGGTCCGCGCCGCCCCGCCGACCCGCGCCGTGGTGGACCAGCACGCGCAGGTCGGGGGCGAACCGCTCGGCCTCGCGCTGCCAGTTGCCGACCACCGACATCGGGCACACCAGCAGCGTCGGGCCAGGGTTGTCGGACTGTTCCCGCTCGTGCACCAGCAGCGCGAGCACCTGGATCGTCTTGCCGAGGCCCATGTCGTCGGCGAGGATCGCCCCGCAGCCCATTCGGCTCATGGTGACCAGCCAGGACAGCCCGCGCAGCTGGTAGGGACGCAGCTGCGCCTTCAGACCGCTCGGGGCGGGCACCGGCTCGGCGTCGTGCTGCCGATCGAGCAGATCGGCCGCCCACCCCGTGGCGGTGACCTCGGTGATCGGCACCTGCTCGACGCGCCCGCCCGCCAGTTCGCCGATCATGTCGGCGAAGGTGATCGGCGAATCGTCGCTGTGCGCGGCGACGTAACGAGCCGCGGCGGCGAGCACCTTGTGATCTGCCTGCACCCACTCGCCGCGCAACTGGACGAGATCGGATTTCGCGCGGACCAAGCGCTCCATCTCGGCTGTGGTCAGCACAGTGTCGCCGAGCGCCAATTCCCAACGGTAACGGACCAATCCGCGCATACCGACGGTGCTCTCCGCCGCCGGGACCCCGCTCTCCACGCGCAACCGCATCGACGGCGCGGAGATGCTCCACGCGCGCGGCAGCAGCAACCGGACGCCCGCCGCCTGCAACGCGTGCGCACCGTGCGCGACGAGATCGGCGACCACCTCGGTGGGCAGCAGCAGATCCATCGTGCGCGGATCGGTCGGCAGATCGCGCAGGCGCGGATAGGCGCGCTGCGCCTCGCCCAGCTTGTCGATCGCGGTGCGGATCAGGCTCGGGTCGCCGTGCAGCGGGATCGGCGAGGGCGCCTCCCCCTCGGTGCGCAGGCAGACCTCGAGCCGCCACAGCGCGACCGACTCGTCGGCGACGCCCAGCTCGCCGTCCGGCTCGAGCAGCCGAAGCACCAGTTCCGGCTCGTCCACGGTGAGACTGGCCCGCCAGCGCTCCAGCACCTCGGCGAGCTGATGGCTGCCGCTGTCGAGCGGACTGTCGCCGACCAGCGCGGCGAGCAGCGGGTGCGACGGCGGCGGGCCGTCCAGCAGCCGCCTGGCGATCGGGTCGGTCAGTTCGCCGACGAGGTCTTCCAGCATCGCGGCGGGGCGTCCGGCCACGTGCAGCGCTGCCGGTGCGGCCACCGCGAGCTCGGCCAGCCAGGCGCGCTGGGCCGCGCCGCCGACCAGTCGCCAGCGCACCCACCATTGGCCGTCGTCCCTGCGCAGTTCCGGGACGACCCGCCCGGCCCGCACCCAGCGTTCGACACCGTGCGCGACATGAGCGAGAAAGCGCAGATCACCCGCGACGGCCGAAGCGGGCAGCGGCTGGCGCAACGCCGCGGCGGCGGCCTCGGGCGCGAGCGCGTGCGCGCGCACCGTGGCGGGCTCGGCCGAACCGGACGCGAACACGAGAACCTCGGCCCGGTGCCGGAACCGCGACGCGCGCAGAACGGCGCCCAACGGGTCGGGCAGCGCGTCCGGCACCCCGTCGTCGGTCCACAGCAGCAGACCGGCCCCTGGCGACCACAGTCCGTGCAGCATCCGCCCATCAAATCAGGTGAGTCCGACACTTCGCCGCGGGGTGCGCGCGGTGTTCCGCAGGTGCGTCCATGCGAAGTTCGCGGTTCAGGGGCACTATGGACGGTACCGAGAGCATGCCGCGACCAGCGGAGACAGCCCGGGTCCAGTGGTACCGGGTGTCCGTCGACGCGTCCCCGAGCCACGCCGGGATGTGCTGCTACCGCTGGCGCCGTTTTCGGCACATACTGGGATATTCGCTGGTCACGACTGAGAACCACAGCTGGGCGTCAACGAGCGGAGGGCAGCAGCATGACGATTCTGCTCCAGGTACTCGAGCAGAGCTTCACGCCGACTACGCATTGGGAACGACGCAAGTACACCTTCGTCAACGCCGCCAAGATCGTCGGGATGCGTCTCGACGGCGAGTGCGGTGTGTGGCTGGACCTGTCACGCCCCGGGGAATCACAGCACCTCGCGCACACCCCGGACCCGCATCAGGCGATCACGTTCCTGCTCACCACTTTCGCCAAGATCGCCGAGTGCGAGGAGCGCGGCGGCTCGTGGTTGATCGGGCACGACGGCGCGCACCACGAGTCCATCGCGGCCACCCGATACCCGCCGCGGGCCAGCGAGGTCGCCGATGACGACCTGCTCGCGCGCGCCTGGTTGTGAGCAAACCTCGCCGCTGATCGGCGCCGTCCCGGCGAAGCCCTCGGATGTCGGTGCCCCCGAGTACAACTGGCGCCGTGCGCATCCGTGGTCGTTTGCTCGTGCCGCTTCTCGCGGCGCTGCTGCTTGTCGGCTGCGGCGGGTGGCCTGCCGGACCGGTGGCCCCCGCGCCGGGTAGTCCGAGCCGAGCCCAACTCGAAGAGCTGCTCGCCGAGGTGCGGGTGGTCGCCGAGCGGCCGCGGCCCGGCGGGTACGAGCGCGGCTGCGGGAATGGACAGGCTTGCGTCTTCGGGCCGTCCTGGAGCGACGACTACGACGGCCCCGGCGGGCACGACGGCTGCGACACCCGCAACAACGTGCTCGCCGCCCAGCTCAGCGACGTGCGTTTCCGCGCGGGCACCCGGGACTGTGTCGTCGTGTCCGGCACTCTCGACGACCCATACACCGGTGAACGGAGCGCGTTCCGCAAGGCCGATGCCCGCGCCGTGCAGATCGACCACGTCTACCCGCTCGCGGCCGCCTGGGACATGGGCGCGTTCGCTTGGCCGCCGCAGCGCCGCGTGCGGTTCGCCAACGACGTCGAGACGAATCTGCTGGCCACCGCGGCGGGCGTCAACCAGGCCAAAGGCGACAGCACGCCCGCGGAATGGCTGCCGCCGTCGCGCGCGAACCACTGTTTCTACGCGGGCCGCTACCTCACTGTCGCGGTGCGCTACGAACTGCCGCTGACCGCGGCCGACAACGCCACGCTGCACGACATCGCACGCACGTGTCCATGACGCCGGTCCGTCGACCAGAGGTGCTATCGACGGACCGGGCGCCTTCGTTCCAGCAGGATGCCGCCCGTTGCCGCGGCGGCCGCGCTACCTCGTCGTAGGCGTCTCGCACTCGCCGACCGACTACTGCGCGCCCGTGGCGACCGGACGTTTGGGATCGTTCGACCACTGCGACCAGGAGCCCGGGTACAGCGCGGCCTCGACGCCCGCGACCGCGAGCGCGGCGACCTGGTGGGCGGCGGTGACGCCGGAACCGCAGTACACCGCGACCGGGCCGGAGCCGAAACCCGCGAAGCGCTCGCGCAATTCGGCCGCGGCGCGGAAACGTCCGTCGGCGGCCAGGTTCTCGGCGGTCGGCGCGCTCACCGCGCCGGGGATGTGTCCGGCTTTCGGGTCGACCGGCTCGATCTCGCCGCGGTACCGCTCGCCCGCGCGGGCGTCGAGCAGCACGCCCTTCCACTTCGCGACGGCGTCGGCGTCGACCACCGGCAGCTGGCCGGGCCGCAGTTCGACGTCGCCGGGTTCCGGATCGGGTTCGGCGCCCGCGGCGAGTTCGCCGCCCGCGTTCGTCCAGGCGGGCAGGCCGCCGTCGAGAATGCGCACGTCGGCGATGCCCGCCCAGCGCAGCAGCCACCAAGCCCGTGCCGCGGCCATGCCGCCGGTCGCGTCGTAGACGACCACCGGATCGCCGGTGCGGATGCCCCAGCTGCGCGCGCACTTCTCCAGCTGCGCGATGTCGGGAAGCGGATGCCGTCCGCGCGCGGGTGAGGGCGGTGCGGCCAGCTCGGTCTCCATGTCGACGAAGACCGCGCCGGGAATGTGGCCCTCCAGATAGTGCTGCGGCCCGTCCGGGTCGCCCAGTGCCCATCGCACATCGAGCAAGCGAACCCGCTTGTCCGCCAATGTTTCCCGAAGGTCCCCCGCAGAGATCAGTACCGCGCTCAACCCAGCTCCTCGTCCAGTTTCTCTCGCGCGCCGACCGTCTCACCTTAATCGACACCGCACGACGACGTCGTCGATAGCGGCGCATGTTCGGAGCGAATGCTGAGGTACGCCTGCGCACCGCGCGCCGCGGATGTGCGGGCTCGCGCGATATACCCATCGGTAGGAAGTCGGTCCAGTTTCCCGGCACTGGCCGGTGACACGCCGTCCGACCAGCGGCATCATCCGAACAATGGCCACGATTTCCACGCCCGCCGGGCTGGCACAACCGCTCGGGGCGGGCGCGGTGACGGCGCTCGTCGGGTTCACCAGTTCGTTCGCGGTGGTGCTGAGCGGGTTGACGGCGGTCGGCGCCACCGCGGCCCAAGCCGCGTCCGGACTCCTCGCGCTGTGCGTCACCCAGAGCATCGGGATCATCCTGCTCAGCTACCGCTACCGGATGCCGATCACGCTGGCCTGGTCGACGCCCGGCGCCGCGCTGCTCGCGGGGGCGGGCACGATCGCGGGGGGCTGGCGGGCCGCGCTCGGGGCTTTCGCGCTCACCGGGGTCCTGATCGTGATCACCGGCCTGTGGCAGCGGCTTGGGAATCTGGTCGCGGCGATTCCGGTCGAGATCGCGCAGGCCATGCTGGCGGGCGTGCTGTTGCCGATGTGCCTCGCGCCGGTGAAGGCGGTGGCGACCAGCCCGGCGGTGGTGGTTCCGGTGATCGCGGTGTGGCTGGCGCTCCAACGTTTCGCCAAGCGCTGGGCGGTGATCGCCGCGTTCGTCGTCGCCGCCATCGGCGCCGCGGTGAGCATCGTTGTCGAGCATCGCGAACTCGATCTCACCGCCATGGCGCCGACAGTGGAACTCGCTCTGCCGCAGTGGAATTGGCAAGCGATGATCGGCATCGCCATCCCGCTCTACATCGTCACCATGGCCTCGCAGAACATTCCGGGCACGGCGGTGATGCGGTCGTTCGACTACCGGGTGCCGTGGCGCGCGGCGATGACAGTCACCGGTATCGGCACCATTCTCGGCGCACCGGCGGGCGGCCACGCCATCAATCTGGCCGCGATCAGCGCCGCCCTGTCCGCCGCGCCCGCCGCGCATCCGGACCCGAAGCGCCGGTGGATCGCGGCCTGCACCGCGGGGGTCGCCTACCTGCTGCTCGCGCTCGGCTCCGCGGCGCTGGTCACCCTGGTGGCCGCCGCGCCGGAGGGGACGTTGGAAACGGTGGCCGGGCTGGCGCTGCTGGCGACCCTGGCGGCGGCGCTGGCGGGTGCTCTGCGCTCCGAACAGCACCGGGAAGCGGGGGTGATCACCTTCGTCATCGCCGCGTCCGGTGTCGGATTCCTCGGCATCGGGGCCGCGTTCTGGGCGTTGCTCGCCGGGTTGATCGTGCGGCGGGTGCTGGATACGCGAGCCGCGCCGGAGGCGACCGTCAGCGGAACACCGCAGGCGCTCGCCAGCCCTGCGCGCGCTACATCCGACTGAGCAGGGTGAGTGGGTCTTCCAGCAGTCCGGCGGTGGTCGCGAGGAAGCGCGCGGCCAGTTCGCCGTCGATCATGCGGTGGTCGAAGCTGACGCCGAGCGTGGTCACCCAGCGGACGGCGAGTTCGTCGCGGAACACCCAGGGCCGCTTGCGGATCGAACCGAGGCACAGGATCGCGGCCTCGCCGGGATTGACCAGCGGCACCCCGGCGTCGACGCCGAAGACGCCGACGTTCGTGATGGTGAAGGTGCCGCCGCGCAGGTCGGCCGGAGTCGCCGAGCCGGAGCGCGCGGTCTCGGCCAGCCAGCCGATCTCGCGGCACAGGTCGCGCAGGCTGAGCGATTGCGCCTCTTTGAGATTGGGCACCAGCAGGCCGCGGTCGGTGGCCACCGCGATGCCGAGATTCACGTAGTGCTTGGTGACGATCTGCTGATTCGCCTCGTCCCAGTACGCGTTGACGCCGGGGAAGTCCGCGATGGCGGCCAGCGTCGCCTTGGCGACCAGCGCCAGCGGCGTGAGCGTCAGTCCCGCAAAGGATTTGGTGGTGCGCAGGTGGTCGAGTAGTTCCATCGACGCGGTGCAGTCGATCGTGACGAAGGCGCTGGCCTGCGGAATCGTCCGCGCGCTCACCACCATGGCCGCCGCGGTGCGCTTGCGGATGCCGGTGATCGGCGCACGCTCCTCGCGCACCGCGGGGCGGATCACGCCGGCGTTCGGCTCGGTCACCGGCTGCGCGGGGCGGTTCACGGGCGCGATATCGGTTCTGGGCGCGGCGATTCGGGGTTGCGAGACGGGCACGGCGCCGCGCACGTCGTCGACCGTCACCGCTCCGTTCGGGCCGGAGCCCGCGACGAACCACAGGTCGATGCCGAGTTCCTTGGCCAGTTTGCGCGCGGCGGGCGTTGCCGCGGCGCGTCCTTCCGGCGCGGGCCTGCGCCGCCGCGACTCGGCTTCGCCTTCCGGTCCGTAACCGACGAGCACCGAGGTGCGGCCGTTGCCGTCGGCGGTGTCCGGCGACGACGGGACGGCCTCGGTCGCGTCGGCCTCGGAGGACGGCGGGACCGGCGCTTGTGTCGCGTCAGTGCCGGGAGACGGCGGAAGCGGGGCTCGGATCGCGGCGGACTCCCGAGCGGCGGAAGGCGACGACTCGACCCGCACCCGGATCAGCGGCGCGCCCACCTCGACCGTCTCCCCTGGCTCGGCGAGCAACTCCTCGACCCGTCCCGCGAACGGCGAGGGCAGCGCCACCACGGCCTTGGCGGTCTCGACCTCCGCGATCGTCTGATTCAGCTCGACACTGTCGCCGACGGCCACCGACCAGGACACCACTTCGGCCTCGGAAAGACCCTCCCCGAGATCCGGGAGCCGGAATTCCAGAACGTGGCCGTCGTCTTCCACGGGGCGCCTCTCGGATCGGGTCGGCGGTCAGGCGGCGAGCGAACGGTCGACCGCGGCGAGGATGCGATCGGCGTCGGGCAGGTGGTGCTTCTCGAGCTTAGCCGGGGGGTAGGGGATGTCGAACCCGCCGACGCGCAACACCGGCGACTCCAGGTGATAGAAGCAGCGTTCGGTGATCCGTGCCGCGATCTCGGCGCCGAGCCCACCGAAGACGGGAGCCTCGTGCACGATGACCAGCCTGCCGGTCTTGTCCACCGATTCCTCGATGGTGTCGAAATCGATCGGCGCGAGGCTGCGCAGATCGATGACCTCGAGCGAATGTCCTTCCTCCGCGGCGATTCTGGCCGCCGTGAGCGCGGTCGCGACGGTGCCGCCGTAGGCGACGAGAGTGGCGTCCTCGCCGGTGCGACAGACCCGGGCCCGATCCATCGCCAGCTCCGGCGGTGCGTCGAAGTCGACGTCGGCCTTGTCCCAGTAGCGGCGCTTCGGCTCGAAGAAGATGACCGGATCGTCCAGCGCGATCGCTTGGCGCACAAGGTGATACGCGTCGGACGGATTGCTCGGCGTCACCACCCGCAGCCCCGCGGTGTGCGCGAAGTAGGCCTCCGGCGATTCGGAGTGGTGTTCCACCGAACCGATGCCGCCGCCGAACGGTATGCGAATCGTGATGGGCGCGATCACCTTTCCTTTGGTCCGGTAGTGGATCTTGGCCACCTGGGAGACGATCTGGTCGAACGCCGGATAGACGAACCCGTCGAACTGGATCTCGCAGACCGGCCGGAACCCGCGCAGCGCCATGCCGAAAGCCGTTCCGACGATGCCGGATTCGGCCAGCGGGGTGTCGACGACGCGGTTGTTGCCGAAGTCCTTCTGCAAGGTGTCGGTCACCCGGAAGACGCCGCCGAGCTTGCCGATGTCCTCGCCCATGAGCACAACCTTGGGATCGTCTTCCAGCGCCCGGCGCAGCCCGGTGTTCAGCGCGTTGGCGAAGGTGGTGATCATGGTCGGACTCCTTCCGGTCGCGCGGAGGACGCACCGGGATCGCCGGTCAGGTACTCCGCGTACTCCCGCCGCTGTTCGTCGAGCAGCGAGTGTGGTGTCGCGTAGACGTGGTCGAACAGCTCCATCGGCGCCGGGTCCGGCATCTCGATGGTCGCGGCGCGCAGCTGTCGCGCGACGTCGTCGGCATGGGCGGTGACCTGCCGCGCCCAGTCCTCGTCGAACTGCCCCTCCCGCTCCAGGAGCCTGCGCACCCGGTCGATGGGATCGCGGCGCTTCCACTCCTCGGTCTCGGCCGCGGCGCGGTACCGGGTGGGGTCGTCGGCGGTGGTGTGCGGACCCATCCGGTAGGTGAGCGCCTCGATGAAGGACGGCCCGCCGCCCGAACGCGCCCGCGCCACGGCCTGCCTGGTCACCGCGAGCACGGCGAGCACGTCGTTGCCGTCGACCTGAACGCCGGGCATGCCGTAGCCGTAGGCGCGGCGGGCGATCGGCGTCGCGCTCTGGATCCGCACGGGAGCGCTGATCGCCCAGTGGTTGTTCTGGCAGAAGAACACCACCGGCGCGCTCCAGCTCGCGGCGAAGCCGAGCGCCTCGGCGATGTCGCCCTGGCTCGTCGCGCCGTCACCGAAGTAGGCGATGGTGGCGATCTCGGCGCCGTCCAGGTTCGCGGCGTAGGCGTATCCGGTGGCGTGCAGGCCCTGCGAGCCGACCACGATGTTCGGGTTGGTCATGTTCACCGCGCCGGGGTCCCAGCAGGAGTGCGCCGCGCCGCGCCACAGCCGGGTGAGCTCGGTGGGCGAGACGCCGCGGCAATAGGCGACGGCGGCTTCGCGGTAGCTGCAGAACACGTAGTCGTCGGCGTGGAGGGCGCGCGCCGAACCGACCTGCGCGGCTTCTTGGCCGAACAACGGCGGCCACAGACCCAGCTGGCCTTGGCGCTGCAACGCGGTCGCCTCGACGTCGATGCGGCGACTCACCACCATGTCCTCGTACAGCGCGCGCAGCTGATCCGGGCCGACATCGGCGACGAGCGCCGCGTGCTGACGATCGAGAACGCGGCGGCCGTCGGGCTGGATCAACTGCACCGGGTATGTGGGCTTGTCCGCCATGACCGCTCGCCTCCTCATCCTGCGCCGAGCACGATGTGTCCTACCTCACAGCATCCACGAGAAAGCGGTCTGCGCAAGTGACCGGTAGACCAATGGGCAGAATGCTCAAATCGGTGGGCCACGGTGGTGTCATACTGCGTTGTATGTCCAGTAAGGAACCCGTCGACGCCACGTTGGACGCCACCGATGCGCGCCTGCTGCTGGAGCTGGTCGCCAACCCGAGGGCGACCGGCGTGGAGCTGGCGAACCGGCTCGGCCTGTCCCGCAACACCGTGCAGGCGCGGCTGTCTCGCTGGGAGGCCAGCGGGGTGCTCGGCAGTTTCGAACGGCGGGTGCGGCCGCGAGCGCTTGGCTATCCACTCGCCGCGTTCGTCGCGGTGGTCGTCGATCAGCACCAATTGGACTCGGTGGTGGACGAACTCGCCGAGGTCCCGGAGGTCACCGAGGTGTGCGGCATGACCGGACTCACCGACCTCACCGTCCGCGTCGTCGCCCAGGACGCCGACGACCTGTATCGAATCGCCGGACAGATCCTCAAGATTCCCGGGGTGGAGCGGACCAACATGGCGCTGGTCATGCGGGAGCTGGTGGGGCCGCGGACCGCGCCGTTGCTGGATCGGCTGGCCGGGTCGAGCTGATCGCCGTGCCCGCTACTGTGCGGGTATGGAGATTTCGGGCAAGGTCGCGATCGTCACGGGGGCGGGAGCGGGTATCGGTGCGGCGCTGGCTCGGCGGCTGGCCGAGCGCGGAGCGCGCGTCGTGGTCGCCGACCTGGACGGCGAGTCGGCTGCTGCGGTAGCGGAATCCATTGGCGCCCAGGCGGTATCGGTGGGCGGCGACGTCTCCGACGAGCAGGTCGTCCGATCACTGATCGATCGCGCCGAGGCCGAATTCGGCCCGGTGGACTTCTATTTCGCCAACGCGGGCATCGGCGGCGGTCCCGGACTGGAGAGCACCGACGAGCAGTGGTCGGCCGCGCTGGAGGTGAACGTGCTGGCGCACGTGCGCGCCGCTCGGCTGCTCGTCCCCGGTTGGGTGGCGCGCGGCGAGGGATATTTCGTCGTCACGGCGTCGGCTGCGGGGCTGTTGACCCAGATCGGCTCGGCGCCGTACTCGGTCACCAAACACGCCGCGGTCGGTTTCGCCGAATGGCTCTCGGTCACCTACGGGGACAACGGGATTCGAGTCAGCTGCGTGTGCCCGATGGGCGTCGACACCAAGCTGCTGCACGGCGATCTGATCCCCGGCGACGAGGCGGCCGCCGCGATGGCGATCAAGGCGGTCACGTCGGCGGGCGCGGTGCTCTCGCCCGAAGAGGTCGCCGATGTGGTCTTGGCGGGCGTCGAGGCCGAGCAGTTCCTGATCCTCCCCCACCCGGAGGTGCTGGAGATGTACCGCCGCAAGGGCGCCGACTACGACCGCTGGCTGGCGGGCATGCGCCGGTTCCAGAGCGCGCTGCGCGGATAGCCGCGCGCTGCCGCGGCTCGAGCTCTTCGAGGGAACCGTCAGTCGGTGACGAGTTCGGCCGCGGCAGTACGGACGACCTCCGGGATCTCGACCGGCTTGCGGGTCTCGGCGTCCACGTAGACGTGCACGAAGACGCCCGTGGCCGCGAGCTCGAGCGAACCGTCGGCGTCGCGGAAGATCGCCAGGTCGTAGGTGATGCTGGAGCGGCCGAGCCGGGATATCCGCAGGCCGACCTGCAGCTGGTCGGGGAAGCTGATCGAGCCGAGGTACTGGCAGGAGGTCTGCGCGACCACGCCGAGCGCGGGCAGCTCCCTGATGTCGGTGCCCGTCGCGTGCATCAACCAGGCGTTCACCGCGGTGTCGAAGTACGAGTAGTACGTCACGTTGTTCACGTGGCCGTAGTGGTCGTTGTCCGCCCACCGGGTCGGCATCGGCCAGAGCACGGGATACTGCTGCGTCACCCGGCCGACGATAGCTCAGCGTGGGCGGCGCCCTGCCGGTGGTCGCGCGGACTCACCCCGAAGTGGCGTTTGAAGGCGGCGCTCAGCGCGAAGGCCGAACCGTAGCCGACCTGGCGCGCGATGGCCTCGATGGTGGCATCCGACTCCTGGAGCAGATCGGCGGCCAGCGCGAGGCGCCATTCGGTGAGGAAGGCCATCGGCGGCTCGCCGACCAGGTCGGTGAACCGCCGAGCCAGCGCGGCGCGCGAGACGCCGACCGTCTCGGCCAGGCTCGCGACGGTCCAGCCGTGCGCGGGATTGTGCTGGAGCAAGCGCAGGGCCTTGCCGACCAGCGGATCGCTGTAGGCGTGGTACCAGGCGGGTGCGTCGTTGCGGGCGAACCAGGCGCGCAGCGCGGCGATCAGTACCAAGTCGAGAAGGCGGTCCAGCACCGCGCCTTGGGCGGGCTGGTCCTTGGTCGCCTCGTCGGCGAGGATGTCGAGCAGGCGGCTGTCGAAATCGCCGTGCGACAGCACCGCGATCGGCGGCAGGGCGCGCAGCAGCCGCTGGCTCGCCGCGCCCGCCGACTCGTAGGTGCCGGTGACCATCATGGTCGCGCCCTCCGGGTCGGTGCCCCACTGACGCACGCCGAGACTCAATGTCTCGCAGAGGATCTCACCGTCGGGCGTCTTCGTGATCTGGCCCGGATGGATGATGATCTGCGGTGGCGTCGCTGGATCGTCGGCGACGGTGTAGGGATGCGGGCCGCGGAAGATGGCGACGTCGCCCGCGAGCAGTTGGCGCGGCTCGCTCTTGGCCGAAACCTTGCTCGCCCGAGGCGAATTCGAGGTGCCGTCCGGGACGATCCAGGCGGTGCCGCGGATCATCGAGAGCACGGTGAGCGGCGCTTCGTCCTGGATGCGCAACGACCACGGCGGATCCAGCAGCGAACACATCAGGAACGCGCCCCTCGCGCGTGGGCCTTCGAGCAGACTGGCGAGCGCATCCACGTCTCCAACAGTAGACGCACGCGCATGGTCGCGAGCGGCTGAACTATGTTTCGTCTCGGCTCGAGACGGTGTACTCGAATCATGAACAGCAACGACAGCCGACAGCCCCGCATCCTCGTCACCGGCGGCACCGGAAAGACCGGTTCCCGGGTGGTGTCCCGGCTCCTGGCGGGTGGCCACGAAGTCCGTATCGGGTCCCGTTCCGCGGAGATTCCGTTCGACTGGACCAACCGCGCCACCTGGGGACCGGCGCTCGCCGATGTGGACGCCGCCTACCTGGCCTACCAGCCCGATCTCGCCGCGCCGGGAGCGCCGGACGTCATCCGGGCGTTCGCCGCGGCCGCGAAGACGGCCGGTGTGGGCAAGTTGGTGCTGCTGTCCGGGCGCGGCGAACCCGAGGCGCTGGAGTGCGAGCGGATCGTGCGCGAATCCGGGCTCGACTGGACCGTGGTGCGCTGCGCCTTCTTCGCCCAGAACTTCAGCGAGGGCGCGTTCGCGGACTACATCCCGTCCGGAACGGTCGCGCTGCCCAACGGCGACGTACCGGAACCGTTCGTACACGCCGACGACATCGCCGACGTGGCGGTCGCCGCGCTGACCGAGCCGGGGCACGACGGCGAAGTCTACGAACTCACCGGGCCGCGGGCGTTGTCCTTCGCCGAGGCGACCGCCGAGATCGCCGCGGCCACCGGCCGCGACATCCAGTTCATCCCCCTCACCCGCACGGAATTCGTCGCGGGGCTGACGGAATACCAGGTTCCGGCCGACGAGGTCAGCCTGCTCGACTACCTGTTCGGCACGCTTCTCGACGGACGGAACTCGGCGGTCACGGACGGTGTGCGGCGGGCGCTCGGGCGAGAGGCCAAGGATTTCGGCGACTTCGTCGCGGAGACGGCGGCGGCCGGGGCATGGGCGGGGGCGGAGGTACCGGTGCGGTGATCCGAGGGTTCGCGGCTCGAAGAGCGTCAGGGACAACAGGATTGGAGCAGGAGTCATTGTCGACTCGACTGAGTCCAGTTGATGCGGTCCGCTGGTTCGGCGCGGAATAGCGGATGCCACCAGCCTGTTGAAATTGTCGGAAGCGAAATGTACCCACCCGCGGACGTGGAGCTCAACGGAGCGCCCCACGCAACCGGACCAGCCCGGGCCGACGATGTCCCGAACCGGCCCCGTGGGTGGGTGCTGCGGGACCCGCCCACTCCCAGCGCGGGTCCACTGGCGAACCGAGCTATCAGTGGGCGTCGTCCGTGGCCTTGGCGCTGAGGTCGGGCGCGGAGGGGGCCGGGGCGACGACGCCCGCCTTCCAGCAGCAGAGCAGCACCGCGACGAGGGGCACGAGCATGGCCGCGGTGAGGGGAACCAGTTCGGTGAGCCAACCGATGACGGCAGGCCCCGCGAGCAGGCCGAAGTAACCGAGGCCGAAGACGCGAGCCATGTCGGTGGCGGCGGTGCTGGTTCCGAGATTGCCTGCGGCGGTGAAGATCTGGGGGACGCTGCCGGAGAGGCCGAGGCCGCAGAGCGCCCAGCCGACAAGGGTCAGCGGTGTCCAAGCGGACAGCATGATGACACCGAGGCCGAGGGCGGCGAGCAGGGTTCCGTAGCGGACCACGGCGACCCGCCCGAACGCGCCGCTGACGCGGTCGGCGGCGAAGCGACCCGCGGTCATGGTCACCGAGAACGCGCCGAACGCCAGCGCGGCGGTGGCTTCGTCGACGCCGAGGTGGTCGCGCATCTGCAACGTGCTCCAGTCGGCGGCGACGCCTTCGGCGAGCAGCACTGCGAAAGCGATAGCGGCCAGCGCCAACACCTTTCGTCGGTGTCCGGGTTCCGGCACGTCGGCGGCGTCCTCAGTATGCGCGGGGCCGATGACTTCCGAGCTGGGTGGTTCGGGCCGCTGGGGCGCGGCCGGATCGGCCAGTAGACGCGGCACGCTCGCGACGACCAGCGCGACACAACTCGCCGAGGCCAGGACGAGAGTGACGCGCACGTCCCAGCCCGCGCGCAACGCGGCGGCGCCGAGCAGGGAACCCAGCAGGCCGCCGCCGGAGAACAGGGCGTGGAATGCCGACATGATCGGCCGCCCGTAGGCCCGCTCGACCTGCACCGCTTGGGCGTTCATCGAGACGTCGAGTGCGCCGTTGCCGAAGCCGAAACAGGCCAGCGCCACCGCCAGCGACACCGGGCCGGTCGCGAAGCCGGGACCGAGCACGGCTGTCGACGCGACGAGCGCGGCCACGCCCACCAGCCTCCTGCTGCCGAACCGGTCCGCGAGCGGGCCCGCGATGCGCATGCCGACGATCCCCGCGCCCGCCATGAGCAGGATGAACATGCCCAGCGTCGAATGCGAGACGCCCGTCCGATCGGTGATGACCGGGATGTGCACGACCCACATCGCCAGCAGGGCACCGTTCGCACCGAATACGGTGAACACCGCGCCGCGCGCCGTGCGTGTTCGACCGTCGACCGTTTTGGCTGGCACCAGTTCGACGGTACCGGTGTTCGGCTTCCGGCTTGGTCGATCGCGGACGACGCTGGCGAAACCCCGCGCTCGCAGCGCCTACAGGTACATCCCCGACTCCGGTTCGGGTGCGGTGGTATCGAGACTGGGCACGCCGCCTTGGAGGGCGATGAGTTCGGCGAGGGAGAAACCGTCGTCGGGGATCGGGGCCGGGTGGTCGCCGAGCCAGCGCCGCGCCTCGGTCGCGGAGAGGCGGCCGATCTCGAGTTGGGCGAGGCAGCGGCCGGGACGCGTGACGGCGGGGTGCAGGCGGGACAGGTCCTCGTTGGTGGTGATGGCGACGAGCACATCGCGACCTTGCCCGAGCATCCCGTCGGTCAGGTTCAGCAGACGCGAGAGCCCCTGCCCCGCCGAGGCTTTCGCTTCGGCACGGATGAGCTCGTCGCAGTCCTCCAGCACCAGCAGGCGCCAGCGGCGGCGCTCGTCGTCGACCTCGGTGGCGGCCGACATGAGGTAGCCGGGCTGACTGAACAGCATGTCCGGATCCAGCACGCAGTCGACCTGGCACCACGGCTGCCACGCTCTGGCCAGCGCGCGCAGCGCCGTGGTCTTTCCGGTGCCCGGCGGCCCGTGCAGCAACAGGAGCCGACCGCGAATATCGTTGGGCGACAGCGCCATCAAACGATCCAGTGCGGCCGCGGCCGAGTCAGGATAGTTGCGGCGGATGTCCGACCAGACCGGTGTCTCGATGTCGTGTTGACGCCGCCGCGGTCCCTGCTGGTTGTGCAGGTACCAGAACCCCATCTCGATGCCGTCCACCACCTCGGACGGCTCCTCGGCGTCGCGGATCGCCTCGGCCAGAACATCGTTGGCCAGCTCGTCGGTGACGGCGGTGACCTCGACGACGGCGGAACGGTCGGCCCAGCGGTCCGCGCGCAGCGTCCAGCCGTCGCCGACCACCAGGATCGAGCGGCTGTTGTCCTCCTCGATGGCGCGGGCGATCCGCGAACCCGGCGGGCGCAGCGGCGCGTCGGCGCGCACGCGTTCGAGCTGTTTCTTGCGGTAGCGACCCTGTTCGCCTTGGACGAAAGGGGTCAGCGCGAGCACGTCGAGCACATCGCGCGGCGAGTAGTACGAATCCAGTGCGACGGACCACCGTAGGCTCTCGGCCGGATCGGCCGGCCCCGGCTCGGGCCCGACCAACCGAAGTGGTTCCTTGCGTTCCAACATTCCGACCATGATCGGCGTGTCGGACCGGCGACGTCCACCGAATTAAACGCGAAGCAGCCCCCGCTCCGGTGGAACGAGGGCCGCTTACCTGGTGCCTTACAGCGCCTTCAGTTCCTCGGTGACCGCACCGACGGACTTCTTGGCGTCGCCGAACAGCATCGAGGTGGTGTCGGCGTAGAACAGCGGGTTGTCGATGCCGGCGAAGCCGGAGTTCATCGACCGCTTGAGCACGATGACCGACTTGGCCTGGTCGACGTTGAGCACCGGCATGCCGTAGATCGGGCTGGAGGCGTCCTCGCGGGCGGCCGGGTTGGTGACGTCGTTGGCGCCGATGACCAGGGCGACATCGGTGCGGCCGAACTCGCCGTTGATGTCGTCCATTTCCTTCATCGCGTCGTAGGAGACCTCGGCCTCGGCCAGCAGCACGTTCATGTGCCCGGGCATCCGACCGGCGACCGGGTGGATGGCGTACTTGACCTCCACACCCTTCTTCTCCAGCAGCTCGGCCATCTCCTTGACCGCGTGCTGGGCCTGCGCGACGGCCATGCCGTAGCCGGGGACCACGATGACCTGGTTGGCATACGCCATCTGGATCGCGGCGTCCGCGGCCGAGGTGGCCTTGGCCTGCTTCTGCTCGCCGCCACCGGCGCCAGGCGCGGTGCCGCCGCCACCGAATCCACCGGCGACGATGGCCGGGATGGACCGGTTCATGGCCTTGGCCATCAGGTTGGTCAGGATGGTGCCGGACGCGCCGACGATCATGCCCGCCACGATCATCGCGGTGTTGTTCAACGCCAGACCCGCCGCGGCGGCCGACAAACCGGTCAACGCGTTGAGCAGCGAGATGACCACGGGCATGTCCGCGCCACCGATCGGCAGCACCACCATCAACCCGAGCACACCGGCGGCGAGGAGCAGCAGCACCATCCACCACCACGGCGCACCACCGTCGGCGGCGCCGATGCCGATCACCACGGCCGCGACGATCGCGACCACCAACAGCAGCAGATTCAGCGGCTGCTGCAGGCGGCCGATCCCGATCGGCTTGCCCGGCAGGATCTCCTGCAACTTGCCGAAGGCGATCAGCGAGCCCCAGAACGACACCGAACCGATGATCGCGGCGAACAGCGAGCCCACGATGATGTGGACCGTCGGTTCCTCACCGTGCTTGAAGTTGGAAAAGCCCGTGGTATCCAGGAACTCGGCCCACGCGATGAGCGCGACCGTGCCACCGCCGACACCGTTGAACGCGGCCACCAGCTGCGGCATGGCGGTCATCTTGGTGTACTTCGCGGGCGGCACACCCAGCACCACACCGAGCACCAGACCGGCGACGATCAGGATCCAGTTGGAGGTGTCGCGCACCGCGATCAACGTCGCGACCACGGCGATGCCCATACCGACGGCGGCGATCCAGTTGCCGCGCACCGCGGTCTTCGGGCCGGTCAGGCCCATCAGACCGTAGATGAACATCGCGAAGGCGACGATGTAGAGAATGTTGACCAGGTTGTCCATAGCTTTACTCGCCCGCCTTCTCCGCCGCGGCGACCGGCTTCTTGGCCTTGAACATGCCCAGCATCCGGTCGGTGACCACGAAACCACCGATGACGTTCAGCGTTCCGAAGACAACGGCGACGAACAGAATGATCTGGATGCCGATCGAGGGGTTCTCCACCCGGCCCAACGTCACCAGCGCACCCAGCACCACGATGCCGTGAATGGCGTTGGTGCCCGACATCAGCGGGGTGTGCAAGGTGTTGGGGACCTTGGAGATGACGGCGAAACCGACGAACCCGGACAGCACCAGGATCGCGATGTTCGCCAGCAGTTCGGTATACATCAGTTCACCTCACGAGTGACGCAGGAGTCCGCGAGAACCTGATCCTCGAAGTCGGGGGCGACCTTGCCATCCACGAGCATCAGTTCCAGCAGGGCCGCGATGTTCTTGGAGTACAGCTCGCTGGCGTGCTCCGGCATGGTCGCGGGCAGGTTCAGCGGCGAGGCGATGGTGACGCCGTGCTTGACCACGGTCTGTCCCGGCTCGGTCAGCTCGCAGTTGCCGCCGGTCTCACCGGCCAGGTCCACGATCACGCTGCCCGGCTTCATGCCCTCCACCGCGGCGGCGGTCACCAGCCGCGGCGCGGGACGACCCGGCACCAGCGCGGTGGTGATCACCACGTCGAAGCCCTTGATCGCGTCCTCGAGCGCCTGCTGCTGCTTGGCCTTCTCCTCGTCGGTCAGCTCACGCGCGTAACCGCCCTCGCCCGCGGCGTCGATGCCCAGGTCCAGCCACTGCGCACCGACCGAACGCACCTGATCGGCGACCTCGGGACGCACGTCGTAACCGGTGGTCCGGCCGCCTAGTCGCTTGGCCGTCGCCAGCGCCTGCAGACCGGCCACACCCACGCCGAGCACCAGCACGGTCGCGGGCTTCACCGTGCCCGCCGCGGTGGTCAGCATCGGGAAGAAGCGGGTCGACTCCGACGCCGCCAGCAGCACCGCCTTGTATCCGGCGACATTCGCCTGCGAGGACAGCGCGTCCATCACCTGCGCACGCGAGATACGCGGGATCGCCTCGACCGCGAAGGCCTGCACACCGGCCGACTTCAGCGCCGCGATCTGGTTCTCGGCATTGCGCGGGGCGAGGAAGCCGATCAGCGTCTGCCCGTCGGACAGCTTGGCCACCTCGGCATCGCTGGGCGGGGCCACCTTCACGACCACCTCGGCCGACCACGGATCGCCGATGGTCGCACCGGCCTCCGCGTAGGCCTCGTCGGGAATGAGCGCACCCAGTCCGGCGCCGGCTTCCACGACCACCTCGACGCCCTGCTTCAGCAGCGCCGGAATGATCTTGGGCACCAATGCGACACGCCGCTCGCCCGCGTTGGACTCGCGAACGACTCCGACACGCGCTCCGCGCGGCGACGAGTCGCCAACGTTTTGCGTTGTCTCCACTTGTCAGACTTCCTTCTCGTGCTGGCTGTTGGCCACCGACCGATGTCCGGACGAAGTTACTAACGAGTAAGTTCGCCGAAAATCCTCGCAACTGTACCCGGCTCGCCGTGAGCGTAGCTGAGATGCCCGTCACAGAACGTGGTCGGATTCCGCCCATATGCCGGATTCGAACCGCGTCGACGCGCTGTGTCGTCGCCTCCGTTCTCGCTGCGCCGACGCGAAAAACTCGACTTCGATGATCGTCCGCGCAGGTGAGGGCCACAAGATCGAACCCTCAGGTCTCTTACTTACCCACACGTCAGCGAACTGGTCAGGCGCTCGAGACCGCGACAGAGAGTGACGCGCGTCATGTTCGACAGGGGATTCGGGGTGTTCCGCGCCACTCGTACGCCGTATGGTCGCGGTGTGAACGACTGCGTCTTCTGCCGCATCGTGGCGGGTGAAGCTCCGGCTACCAAGGTCTACGAGGACGAACTGCTGTGCGCGTTCCTCGATATCCGCCCCGTCGCGCGCGGCCACACACTGGTCGTGCCGAAGCGGCACGCGGCGGAACTGGACGATCTCGACGCCGATCTCGGCGCGGAGCTCTTCCGCGCCGGGCACCGGATCGCGCTGGCCATGCGGCGCAGCAGTCTCGTCGCCGACGGCGCGAACCTGGTGATGAACGACGGCAAGGCCGCGTTCCAGACCGTCGCGCACGTGCACCTGCACGTCGTCCCGCGCAGGCACGGCGACAAGCTCAGCTTCGCCAAGGGCTTCCTGCTGCGCAGACCGAACGATCCGGAGGGCACCGCCGACGCCATCCGGGCGGGCCTCGCGACGCTGGCCCGCCAGGACGACGCCGAGGACGTGGGCACCGAGGAAGGAACGCAGGCATGACCGACCAGACATTCGACCGCACCGAGCTGACCGCGCTGCTGACCGAGCAGTGGGACGCCATCGCGGCGCTGGTCGCCGACCTGGACGAAAACCGGTGGCGCACACCGTCGAAGCTGCCCGGCTGGACCGTGTTCGACATCGTGGCACACGTGGTCGGCACCGAATCGTGGCTGCTCGGCGAGAAGCCGCCGCCGCACGATCCGATGCGCGAGAAGACCGACGTCCGTTCGCTGCCGTACGTCCGCAACGAGACCGCGGTGCTCAACGAGATCTGGGTCGACCGGCTGCGTCCGATGCCCGGCGCCCGTCTGCTCGAGCTGTTCCGTGAGGTGATGGACCGGCGGCACAAGGCGCTGGCCGAGATGGACGACGCCACATGGACCACGCCGACGGTCTCCCCGATCGGCCAGGTCCCCTACGGCCGGTTCATGCGGGTGCGGCTGTTCGACTGCTGGATGCACGAACTCGACATCGCCGACGCGCTGGACGTGCGAGTGAACGAGGGCGGCAGGCGCGGTGAGCTGGCGTTCGCCGAGTTCGCCGGATCGCTGCCGCGGGTCGTCGCCAAGCTCGGCAAGGCGCCCGCCGGGTCACGGATCACCTTCGCGCTGTCCGGCGCGCTACCGCGGACCCTGCACATCGCGGTGGACGAGCGGGCCGCCTTCGTCGACTCGTTCGACGGTGCGGCCGATGTCGAGATCGCCATGGACTCGGGGCTTTTCGTCCGGTTGGGCGGCGGTCGACGCAGTGCGGCAGAACATCTCGACGAGATCGCCGTCACGGGCAACGAAGAGCTCGGCGTCCGTTTGGTCCGCCACCTCGCGTTCACCCTCTGAGCCGGTGCGGCTCTTCCTGTCCAGCTACCGATTCGGCAAGCACCAGGACCGGCTCGCCGCACTGGTCGGCGCGCCGGGCCGGGTTGCCGTGATACCCAACGCCTGCGACGCCTGGCCGGACGCGTGGACGTCGGCGGTGACCAGCGATCTGGTTCCGTTGCGCAAGCTCGGGTATACGCCGGAGGTGCTGGATCTCCGCGAGTACGTCGGGCGCGCAGAGGAATTGGAGCATCGACTCGCCGAGTTCCCGCTGATCTGGGTACGTGGCGGCAATACCTTCGTGCTGCGTGCCCAATTCGCCCGTAGCGGAGCCGATCTCGCCTTGACGCGGTTGCTCGAAGCCGACGCGCTGGTCTACGCGGGGTACAGCGCGGGCGCTTGCCTGCTGACGCCGGACCTACACGGGCTGGAGTCGGTGGACGACCCCGCCGAGGTGGAACCGACGTGCGGTGTCGAACCGCGTTGGGACGGATTGGGTTTGGTCGATCGCCGGATCGTCCCGCACATCGACTCCCCCACCGACCCGGATGGGTTCGGCAACCGGCTCGCGGCCGAGTACCGCGCCGCCGGGGTCGCGCACTGGGCGCTCACCGACGACGACGTCGTCGTAATCGACGGCGCGCGACCACAACTCCTGCACTGACATCCCCCTTCCCCAACCCGTCGGTTCCCACACGTCGTCCGTACGCGTCACATAGTCGGTGCCTATGTGAGGCGTGCGAACGGCGTGTGGGAGCGGTCAGGTCTCGTCGGTGGGGCGGGCGCGGAAGACGATCCAGCGCATGGCGGTATACATGTAAAGGGCTTCGCAGGCGCCCGCGAGCAGCCGGGCCACGTGGTATTCGACGCCGAGCGCGGTGAGTCCGCCGCCGACGCCGAGGATGAAGGCCACGTAGTTGATCACGACGACCACGACGTACACCGCGGCCTGCCTGCCGACGGGGGCGTGCGAGTGGAAGTTGAAGGTGCGGTTGAGGACGAAGGCGAGCCCGAACGCGCAGATGTAGCCCAGTGTGATCGAGACCGGCACCGGCCAGTTCCACCAGCCGTGAAAGAGGGTGAGCAGCACCAGGTCGACGCCGAAGGTGAAGCTGTTGATCAGTGCGAAGCCGAGGAACGTCGGCGGGACGATCCGGTCCAATCCCAGGGGCAGCCGCGCGACGACGAGCTCACACCAGCGGGTGAACCGGTCGGCGAGGGAGTCGGCGGCGACGGCCAGATCGGACACGCGGCCAGCATGGCAGCGGCAGGTGTCCGCGAGGTGAGCTGTTGGCAAACGTCCGCCGAGTCGCCCCGGTCAGCCGATCTGGCCCAAGGGTTCCGGGCGGTCCAGGCTCGACCAGGCCATCAGCCAGCGGCGGCGGGTGACGTCGTCGACATCGGCGAGGAGGGCGTCCAGCAGGAGCATGGGGTCGCGGCGCCACTGGTCGGCGACCGTCGCCAGGGCTTCCTTGTCGAACAGGCCCGAGCGGTCGAGTGCGGTGAGCCAGGTACCGAACTCGCCCGCGTGGATGCCGCGCAGCGCCTCCAGATCGACGGCGCCGTCGGCGAACTCGTCGGCGAACAGCGCGCCGATGAGTTCGCGGTAGTCCGGTGATTCGACCCGCATGCCGTCAACCCTCCGAATATGTGGCAGGTCCCCGGAATGGTCGAACGATCCGTCGGCCGGGCGCGTCCACCGTCACGACGACGGTCGATCCGCGCACGGCGAGCCCCTGCACCCGGCATTCTTGCCCGGTGCGCCCGGAATTACCAGTCCGAAGTAGCGTCCGCCTGCGCTTTCGACCGATTCCACGCCCGCACCCCACTACTCTGAACAACCGTGGACCTGCATGAACTCGTCGCCGCACTGCCCGAGGGCGCGGTGCTCACCGACCCCGATTTGCTGATCGGCTACCGGCAGGACTGGGCGCGCGATCCCGGGGCCGGAACGCCCGCGGCGGTCGTCCGCGCCACGTGCACCGCGGATGTCGCGGCGACGTTGCGCTGGGCGCACGCGCACCGGGTGCCGGTGGTTCCGCGCGGCGCGGGATCCGGGCTTTCCGGCGGCGCCACGGCGGTGGACGGCGGGATCGTGCTGAGCACCGAGCGGATGCGGGCGATCACCGTCGACCCGGTCACCCGGACCGCGGTCGCGCAGCCGGGTCTGTTGAACGCCGAGGTCAAGCGGGCGGTCGCCGAGCACGGGCTGTGGTATCCGCCGGATCCCTCGTCGTTCGAGATGTGCTCGATCGGCGGCAACGCGGCGACCAACGCGGGCGGGCTGTGCTGCGTGAAGTACGGGGTCACCACCGACTACGTGCTCGGCATGGAGGTGGTGCTCGCCGACGGGACCCCCGTGCGGTTGGGCGGGCCGCGCCTGAAGGATTCCGCCGGGCTCTCGCTCACCAAGCTGTTCGTCGGCAGCGAGGGCACGCTCGGCGTGATCACCGAACTGACGCTGCGACTGCTGCCCGCGCAGCCGTCGCAGAGCACTGTGGTCGCCAGTTTCGCCTCGCTCACCGCCGCCACCGAGGCCATTCTCGGCATCACCGGCACGCTGCGGCCGTCCATGCTCGAGTTCATGGACTCCATCGCCATCAATGCCGTCGAGGACGAGATGCGGATGGGTCTGGACCGTGCCGCCGCCGCGCTGCTGGTCGCCCGGTCCGACGCGCCTGGCGAATTCGCCGCGCGCGAGGCCGAGATCATGGTCGAGGCGTGCGAAAAGGCCGGAGCCACCGAGGTTTTCCACACCGAGGACGCCGAGGAGGGCGAGGCGTTCACGGCGGCGAGGCGTTTCGCGATTCCCGCCGTGGAACGGCTCGGGCCGCTGCTGCTCGAAGACGTCGGGGTGCCGCTGCCGCGCCTCGGCGATCTGGTCACGGGCATCGCCGCCATCGCCGAACGCAACGACGTGACCGTCTCGGTGATCGCGCACGCGGGCGACGGCAACACCCACCCGCTGATCGTGCACGACCCCGCCGACGCCGAGAACACCGCCCGCGCGCACCGTGCCTTCGGCGAGATCATGGACCTCGCCATCACCCTCGGCGGCACGATCACCGGCGAACACGGCGTCGGCAGGCTCAAGAAGGACTGGCTGCCCGACCAGCTCGGCCCCGACGTGATGGCGCTGACCCAGCGCATCAAGGACGCGCTCGACCCGCACGGCATCCTCAACCCCGGCGCGATCCTCTGACGCGGAACTCGCCGACCGGGCTTATACACTCGGCGCATTCCGCGACCGGTCCACCGCCACGCAACCGCACCCCTGATGGAGTCCGGAACAATCCCGCGCACGAAGGAGTTGGCACCACCATGACCACCAGGCTCGAGCACAACGCCGCCGACACCCGATTCGAGATCTACGTCGACGACACCCTGGCCGGGTACGCCGACTACGCCGAGCGCGAGGACAGCAAGGTCCGCGACTTCCACCACACCATGACCTTCCCGGAGTTCCGCGGGCAGGGCATCGCGGCCAAGGTGGTCGAGTACGCGCTTCAGGACTCCAGGGACGCGGGCTTCTCCGTGGTGCCGACCTGCTGGTACGTCGAGAAGTACATCGCCGACCACCGCGAGTACGCGGACCTGGTCGCTTAGGCGTACCTCCGCTCCGGCTGATGGAAGTCAGCCGCGCTCCCGCAAGTACTCGGCCAGGATCGGGCCGATCACCGCGAGGGCCTCTGGCCCGGTCAGGTGGTTGTGTTCGTGGCCGGTCTGGTGGTCGGCGATCGCGCCGCTGACGTAGGGCCGCCAGGTGTCCACGTTCGGCGAGTAGCCGGGCCTGCGGCTGGTGCTGCTGAAGAAGAGCAGATCACCGTCGAACACGCCGGGCCGGTATTCGGCCGCCTGCTGAACCAACTGCCGGTAGTCGAGGTAGAGGCGTTCCAAGGCCGCGGCGTCGAGCGCACCGAAGGCGCCACCGGCCATCGCGTCCAAGGCGCCACCGTCTAGTGCGCCCGAGGCACCACCGGCAACGCCGCGCAAGGCGTCACCAGTCGACTCGCCCGAGACGTCACCAGTCGACTCGACCGAGGCACTACCAGTACCCGGCCCCCAGGCGCCACCAGCCGAGTCGCTCGGAACGCCAGTGGACGACTCGACCGAGGCACCACCGGCCCCGGCGCTCGAGGCACCACCAGCCATCTCACTCGAAGCGCCACCAGTCGACTCCCTCGAGACGCCACCAGCCGCCGCGGCCAAGGCACCACCGGCCGACTCGCCCGAGCCACCATCGACCACCGCGCCCGAGGGATCATCGGCAACGCCGCCCGAGGTACCACCGGCAACCATGTCCAAGGCGCCATCAGCGGATTCGCCCAAAGCATCAACGGCAACCTCGCCCAACACGCGCCCGCCGCGCAGGAGTTCGGCGGCGCGCTCGGCCAGCGGCTGGTCGCCGGTGAGCAGGGCCGGGTCGATGCCGCCGAACTCGGCGAGCAGGATCTCCGGCGGCGGCATCTCCGTGGCGCTCTCGGGTTCGACGTCGGCGCGACCGTCGATGATGACGAGCGCCGATACCGTCGCCTCTCGGCGCTGGAGTTCCACGGCGACCGCGTGGGCCAGCGGTCCGCCCGCCGAATAGCCGAGCACCCGGTACGGACCGTCCGGCTGGGCGGCCTGCATCTCGTCGGCGTAGCGCGCCGCGCGTTCGGTCAGCGACATGTCCGGCTGCGTGGCGGCGACGCCCGGTGATTGCAGCCCGTACACCGGGTGGCCGGGATCCAGATGACGCACCAATCCCGCGTAGCCCCAGGCCAATCCGATCGCCGGATGCACGCAGAACAGCGCGGGCCCGCTGCCGGACGGACGCAACGGCAGCAGCGGTCGCAGCGCGGGATCGGTCCCGTCCGCCCCCGCCTCCGGCTGCGCCACGATGCGCTCGGCCAGCGCTCCCGGCGTGGGATCGCCGAACATCCACTGCACCGGGACGGCGTGGTCGAGTTGTTCGCGCAGTTCGTCGACCAGGCGGACCGCGACCATGGAGGTGCCGCCGAGTTCGAAGAAGTTGTCGTCCAACCCGACTCGTTCCGCGCCGAGCACCTTCTCGAAGGCGCTCACCACCACGTGCTCGGTCCGGGTGACCGGCGGACGGTAGGGCAAGTCGGTGCGCTGCTGGACCACGCTCGGCGGTGGGTCGTAGACGACCGTGCCGGGCGGCGCGGTGACATCGATGTCGCCGAGGACCAGCTCCAGGTTCGCGGTGACGGCGTCGAGCAACTCGACGTACCTTTCCGTGAGCGTTCGCGCGGTGGACGGTTCGAACAGGTCGAGGGCGAAAGTGAGGCTGCCGTCGATGCCAGCGGGCGCTCCCTCTCCGTCGAACTGCTCGTCGAGCATCCACTCCAGATCGAATTTCGCTCCGACCGCGGGCACCTCGATCGCGCGGACACCGAGTTCGGGCACCCCGCCTGGATTGAACTCGAAGTTCTGGAAGGTCAGCAGCACCTGGAACAGCGGATGGTGGGAAGTGGAGCGAGCGGGCGCAACCACCTCGACCAACCGCTCGAACGGCAGATCGGCATTGCCGAACGCGTCCAGATCACCGTCTTTGGTTGCGGCCAGCAGCTTTTCGAAGGTGTCCTCGGAACGCACCCTGCTGCGCAACACCAGGGTGTTGACGAACATGCCGACCAGCTCGTCGAGTTCGCCGTCACCGCGTCCGGCGACGACCGTGCCGATCGCGACATCCTGCTGCCTGGAGATGCGGCCGAGCAGCGCGGCGAGGGCCGCGTGCGCCACCATGAAGTTACTCACGCCGTGCCACCGTGCGATCTGCCGAATGCGTTGCTGCGTGGCGACATCGATGTGGAAATCGACCAATCCCGCGCGATGGGTGGACATGGTCGGCCGCGGATGGTCGCTCGGCAGCGACGTCACGGCGGGCAGTCCGTCCAGTGCGTCCCGCCAGTACTCCAGCTGCCGGCGCGCCAGACTGTCGGGATCGTCGTCGGCGCCGAGCAACTCGTGCTGCCACAGCGCGTAATCGGCGTATTGCAGTGGCAGCGGCTGCCATTGCGGGGCGGCACCGGCGCGGCGAGCCGAGTAGGCCACCAGCACATCGCGGGCCAAGGGCGCCAGCGACGAACCGTCGGAGGCGATGTGGTGCATCACCACCACCATTACGGTGCGCCGCGGTTCGATCCGGAGCAGCTGCACGCGCAGCGAGAGCTCGGTGGTGAGATCGAAACCCTGCGCGCAGGCCATGGCGACCAAACGCGGAACGGATTCGGCATCGGCATCCGAGACGCGAACCGGCACAAAGGCTTCCGCCACACCACGCACGTCCTGGTACGGCTCGCCCTCGGCGTTCACCGGATATACGGTGCGCAGCGCCTCGTGGCGGGCGATGACGTCCATCAGTGCCGCCTGCACGACCGCGACATCCAGTTCGCCCCGCACCTCCAACGCGAGGGGCACGTTCTGCGCGGGCGAGGAAGGATCGTAGCGGTTGAGGAACCACATCCGCCGCTGCGCCGCCGAAAGCGGGACGTAGGTCGGCCGGTGGCGCGGTCCCGGACGCGGACCGGGCGGCGCCGCCGAGGTGCGCACCGCTTCGGCCAGTCGTTCGACGGTCGGGGCGTCGAACACCATCCGCACCGGAACGCGACGGTCCAGTGCCGCGCCGAGGCGGGCGGCGATGCGGGTCGCGATGAGCGAATTGCCGCCGAGCGCGAAGAAGTCGTCGTCGAGACCGACTCGCGGCACGCCGAGCAGCTCGCCGAAGGTCTCGGCGACGATGCGCTCGGCGGGCGTCGTCGGCTCGCGGAAGCGGCCCGCACGGATATCGGGAGCCGGGAGTGCCCGCCGATCGAGCTTGCCGTTCGCGGTGCGCGGCAGAGCGTCGAGAACGACGAGCGCCGACGGCACCATGTACGACGGAAGCCGCTGGGCGAGAGAGGCTTTCAGCGCCTCGAGGTCGATCGTCGCGACCTCGCGGGACGCGACGGCGTGGGTTTCCGCCGCGGGCGCCTCGGCCTCGTCTGCCGCCGCCTCGTGGGCACCCACTCCGTGCGGCACCACGTAGCCGACCAGCAGCTCGCCGACGGACGGATCGGTGTAGACCGTCACCGCCGCTTGGTGGACGGCGGGATCGCGCACCAGGGCCGACTCGATCTCGCCGAGTTCGATGCGCAGTCCGCGCAGTTTCACCTGGAGGTCACCGCGGCCGACGTAGCCCAGCGCGCCGTCGCGCCTGCGCACCAGATCGCCGGTGCGGTACATGCGTTCGCCGGGCGCGCCGTACGGATCGGCGACGAAGCGCGCGGCGGTCAGGGGCGATCGGCCGTGGTAGCCGCGCGCGAGGGCATGGCCGGACAGATACAGTTCGCCGACGACACCGTCCGGCACCGGGTGCAGCCGCTCGTCGAGCACGCGGACCGCGAGACCGGGGACCGGGCCGCCGATGGTGATCTCGTCACCGGGCCGCAGGGCATCGCTGCCCGTCGCCCAGATCGTGCACTCGGTGGGACCGTAGTCGTTGAACTGCAAGCGATCCGGCGCGGCCCACTGTTCGACCAGGTCCGGCGGGCACGGCTCGCCGCCGGTGATGATGCCGCGCAGCGCGGGTTCCGGACCGAGCACCGCGGCATCCACCGAGCCCAGCGCCGACGGCGAGAGCGCGATGTGCGAAACACGTTCGCGGGCGAGCAGTTCCCCGAGCTCCGGCCCGCCGAAAGCGGTGGGACCGGCGATCACCAGCGTCGCCCCCGCGCCGACGGCCATCAGCAGCTCCAGCACCGCGGCGTCGAAGCTCGGGGACGCAACCGCGAGCACACGCGAGTCCGCCGTGATGCGCATCCGATCGCGCTGGGCGACGGTGAGATTCGCCAGCCCCTCGTGTGTGACGACGACGCCCTTCGGTCGTCCGGTGGAACCCGAGGTGAAGATGACGTAGGCCGGATTCTCCCACCGCACCGGCGTCGTGCGTTCGGTGTCGTCGATCGGCACTCCGGTGGCCGAGTCGACCAGATCGGTGGTGGCCGGATCGTCCAGCGCGAGCCAGCGCACCGGCGACTCGCCGGAGTCCGCGCCGGGCAGCGACGGCGCGACGGCGCGGACCGTCACGCCGAGCCGCGCCCCGGAATCGTCCAGGATCTGCGTGATCCGCTCGGCCGGATAGGCCGGGTCGATCGGCACGAACGCGGCGCCGGTCTTGGCCACCGCCCACACCGCGAGCACCGCGGGCAGCGAGCGCCGGATGGCGATCGCGACCAGCTCTTCGGGGCCAGCGCCCGCGCTGATGAGCACCCGCGCCAACCGGTTGGCGTGCTCGTCGAGCTCGCGGTAGGTGAGCCGGGTGACGCCGTCGATCACCGCGACACCGTCCGGATTGTCCGCCACCGCCGCCGCGAGCAGCTTCGGCAACACGGCCGGTTCCGCCACCGGAGGCAGGGCCGGAACGACAAGGGCCGCAGCCTCTTCCGCGTCGAGCAGGTCGACATCGCCAACGGGCGCTTCCGGAGCCGTAGCGACCGCGCGCAACAACCGCAGCCAGCGGTCCGCGAACCGCTCGACGGTGTCGTGGTCGAACAGATCGGTGGCGTAGCCGAAGCGGATCGTCAGGCCCGACGTGTCGTCCGGCGCCACCGTGACGCTCAGGTCGAAACGCAGGCTCTGCTGTTCCAGCTCCACCGGCGCTACGTGCAGATGGGAGAGCGTGAGCTCGACCGGTGCGAGATTCTGGAACACCAACATGACCTGGACCAGCGGGTGCCGCGCCGCCGAGCGGGCCGGATCGAGCACGTCGACGAGGCTCTCGAACGGGATGTCGGCGTGCGCGAAGGCGTCCAGATCGGTGCGCCGCGTCTCGGCGAGCAGTTCGGCGAACGTGTCGGCCGAGTCGATCTCGGTGCGCAGCACGACGGTGTTGACGAACATGCCGACCACATCGTCCAGTTCGGCCGCGCCGCGACCCGCGACCGGCGTGCCGATCGCGATGTCCGATGTGCCGCTGAGCCTGGCGAACAGGGCCGCGAGCGCGGCGTGCAGCACCATGAACAGCGAACTGTGGTTGGTTCGGCCGAGTTCGTCCAACGCGGTGGCCAATTCGGCGTCGACGGTGCGCAGCACGGTGCCCGCGCGCAGCGACGGAACGGCCGGACGAGGCCGATCGGCGGGCAGCTCGAGCCGGTCCGGCAGGCCCTTCAGTGTGGTGGTCCAGTAGTCGAGCTGAGCGGCGAGCAGGGATTCCGGGTCGTCGGCCGAACCCAGCCGATCCCGTTGCCAGAGCGTGTAATCCGCGTACTGCACCGGCAATTCGGTCCAGCCCGGGATATCGCCGTTGGCACGCGCCGCGTAGGCCGCGAGCACGTCCCTCGCGAGCGGCCCCATGGAGAACCCGTCCGCGCTGATGTGGTGCACCACGACGACGAGGACGTGCTCGCCATCGGCGACGCGGAACAGGCGCAGCCGCAACGGCACCGCCGAGGCCACGTCGAAACCGGCTGTCACGCAATCCAGTACCGCAGCAGGCAGCTCGTCCGCCGCGATCTGGATCGGCTCCGGGTCGAGTTCCACCGCGTCCGGCGGCAGCACGACCTGGTAGCCGACGCCGTCGCGCGCCGGGTACACGGTACGCAGCGCCTCGTGCCTGGCCAGCACATCGGAGAGCGCCGCACGCAGAGCGCTCACATCCAGGTCACCGCGCAGGCGGAGCACCGCGGGGATGTTGTACGCACCGGATTCCGGGTCGTACTGGTTGACGAACCACATCCGCTGCTGCGCGGGCGCGAGCGGAATGTGCTCGGGCCGCGCACCGGATCGCGGTCCGATGCTGGGCCGTGCCCCGGCGCCCGCCGCGGGCAACCGGGCGGCCAGCGCGCGCACCGTCGGCGCTTCGAACAACAACCGGACCGGCACCTCGATGTCGAGTGCGGCGCCGAGCCGGGCGGTCACCCTGGTCGCGGACAGCGAATCGCCGCCGAGGGCGAAGAAGTCGTCGTACGCGCCGATGCCCGGCCGATCGAGCACCGCGCCGAAAACCTCGGCGACGACGCGCTCGACGCCGATCGGAGCCACGTATTCCACTGCGACGCATTCGGGTTCGGGCAAAGCGCGCACGTCGACCTTGCCGTTGCCGGTCACCGGCAGGACGTCGAGCACGGTCACCGCCGCGGGCACCAGGTGGCGGGGCAGGCGGCGCACCAAGTGGTCGCGCAGGCGCGCGCCGTCGAGTTCGGCGCCCGCCGTCGGAGCCACATAGGCCGCGAGCGCCAGGTCACCGGTGGGCCCGCGCCGCGGCACGGTGACCGCGAGTCCGACCCCCGGCACGTCGCGCAGCACCGCGTCGACCTCACCGGGTTCCACCCGGATGCCATGCAGCTTGACCTGGGAATCGTTGCGGCCCACGTATTCCAGGCCGCTGTGCGAGACGCGCCGCACCAGATCGCCGGTGCGGTACATCCGGTCGCCCGGAGCGCCGAACGGGTCGGGCACGAACCGAGCGGCCGTCAGCCCCGCGCGGCCGTGGTAGCCGCGCGCCAGACCGGGGCCCATCAGGTACAGCTCACCGATCGTCCCGACCGGCGCGGGCCGCAACCAGCGGTCGAACACGACCAGACCGAATCCCGGCATGGGCGCGCCGAGCTCGGCGGCCTCGCCGGGGACCAGCGGCGCGCTGAAGGTCGCGGCGACGGTCGCCTCGGCCGGTCCGTAGGAGTTCATCATCGACCGACCCGCGCCGACCCGGGCGGTGAGCTCGGGCGGACAGACCTCACCGCCGGTGACCACCGTGCGCACGCCGTTCCACGACGCGGCCGAGAGCGTGGCGAGCACGGCGGGCGGCGCGACGACGTGAGTCACCTCGTTCGCCACGATCACGGAGGTCAGCTCGTCGCCCGCGATCGCCGCCGCGGGCGCGGTGACCAGCGTGGCGCCGGTGTAGAAGGTGGACAGCCACACCAGCGTCGCGGCGTCGAAATTCGGGTTCATGCTGAGCAGGACGCGATCGCCCGGCCTGGCCCGCATGCGCGCCGCGGCACCCACCGCGAGCCCGCCGAGTCCGGCGTGGGTCACCACGACGCCCTTGGGTGTCCCGGTGGAACCCGAGGTGTAGATCAGATAGGCGGGGTGTTCCACGCGCAGCGGGCGCAGCCGGTCGTCATCGGTGATCGCCGCGTCGGAATGGTCCGGCAGCTCGGCGCGCAGCACCGGGTCGTCGAGCAGAGACCAGGACACCGTGCCGGGCAGTCGATCTCGGTGTCGCGCGGTGGTGATACCGAGCGGCGCGGCGCTGTCGGCGGCGAGGGTCGCGAGGCGGTCCTCGGGATGGTCGACATCGACGGGGACGAACGCGGCGCCGGACTTCGCGATCGCCCACACCGCGACGAACCAGTCGACGGACCGCGGCAGCGCGAGCAGCACCCTGGTCTCCGGGCCAGCGCCGGACGCGATCAGTCTGCGGGCCAAGCGATTCGAGCGGGCATCGAGTTCCGTGTAGTCGACGGCGTGTGCGTCGTCCTCGACCGCGACCCGGCCCGGACGCACGCCGCAGCGCAGCAGATCGGGCAGCAGCCGCATCGGCTGCGGTCGGGAGCGCAGCACGTCGGCGCGCTCCCCGCCGCACACACCGGCGGCTCTCCCCGCCGGGTCGGCGGCCATGCGGTCGAGCATCCGCACCAGGCGGTCGCCGATCGCGTGTGCCTCGTCGGCGTCGAAGAATCCGGTGGCGCAGCTGAGGATCAGCCGCAGCGTGTCGCGTGCGTGCGCGGCAAGCGACAGCGGGTAGTGGGTGCCGTCGCGGCCGCGGAAATCCCGCACCCGGAGCGCCGCGTGCTCGGCTGCGTTGCGCAGGGCCGCCGCGTCCACCGGATAGGACTCGTAGACGATGGCGGTGTCGAAGAGCACGCCGAGCCCGGTGGCGGACTGGATCTCGGTGAGTCCCGCGGTGTGGTGGTCGAGCAGAGTGCCCTGCTCGCGCTGGATCCGGCGCAACAGGTCACCGACCGGCTCGGCGGGATCGAGCGTGACGCGCACCGGGAGGGTGTTGACCAGCATGCCGACGATGCGTTCCGCGCCGGGCAGGTCGGCCGGTCGGCCGGAAACCGTCGCGCCGAAGACGATATCGGTCTCGCCGGTCAGCTCGGCGAGCAGCATGCCCCAAGCGCACTGCACCACCGTGTTGAGGGTGACGCCTTGGTCGGCCGCCATGCTGTGCAGGGCGAGGGCGGTCTCGGGTGTGAGCGGCAGGTCGAGATCCAGTTTCCCGGCACCGGTTCGCCGCCGGGTGCGGCCCGCGGTGACCAGCGTGGGGCCGGGCAGTCCGGAGAGCGCGTCCGTCCACGCCGCCGTCGCCGCGGCGCGGTCCCGGCGGGTCAGCCATTCCAGGTAGTCGCGGTACGAGACCGGCTGCGGGAAAGCCGTTCCGTCCCCACCGCTTTGGTAGCGCGCGAGCAGTTCGGCGAGCAGCAGCGGCATGGACCAGCCGTCGAGCACAAGGTGGTGGTTGGTGACGAGCAGCCGGATGTCGTCCTCGCCACACCGCACGCAGACGAACCTGACCAGCGGCGGGTGCGCGGGGTCGAACGGCGCGGCCAGCTCGCGGGCCGCGAACGCGTCGAAGTCGTCCGCGTCGACATCCACTGTGCGCCAAGGGACATCGACGTCGGCGAGCAGGATCTGCACCGGCTCGTCGGCGCCCGCCACGAACGCGGTGCGCAGCGCCTCGTGGACGCGCACGGTCGCGGTGGCGGCGGCCGCCAGCCGCTCGATGTCCACCGCTCCGTCGAATTCGAACACCGCCTGCACCGAGTACTCGTCGGTGCGGCCCGCGGCCAGTTGCGCGTGGAAGAGCAGACCATGCTGGAGCGGGGCCAACGGCCACACGTCCGTCATGGCGGGATACCTGGTGGCCCAGGCGTCCAGCTGTCGCTGACCGACCGAGACCAGGGGCAGATCGGAGGGCGTCAGTTTGCCCGCGTCGGGCTCGGCCAGTCGTCGGGCCAGTTCCTCCAGTGCGGAAATCCACTTCCCGGCAAGGGCTTCCATTTCCGCGCCGTCGACGACCTTCGAGGCGTACCGCCACACCGCGTGCAGCACCGAACCTTCCGGGCGTTCGACGACCACCGCGTCGACAGCGAGGACCGCCGAGGCAGGCAGCTCGGCGCCACCGCCCAGGCTCGCCGCGAGCGAGACCGGCAACCACGGCACCGCAGCCTCCGACGCGTCGGTGTCGCCCTCGGTCACCTGGCCGAGGTAGTTGAATCCGAGCTGCGGGTCCGGCGCGGCGCCGAGGACGGCGGCGGTCTCCGGGTTCGAATGCCGCAGCAGGCCGAAGCCGATGCCGCCGTGCGGGACGGCGCGCAGCTGTTCCTTGACGGTGACGAGCGCGTCCAGCGGACCGGCGTCGCCAATCGTCAACCGGACGGGGAACTGGCTGGTGAACCAGCCGACTGTGCGGGAGAGATCGGCGCCGGGTACGGCGGCCTCCTCGCGGCCGTGCCGCTCCAGCATGACCAGCGCGGGGCCAGGTTCGGCACGGTGTTCCGCGAGCGCCGAGGCCAGCGCGGTCAGCAGCGCCTCCTCCATACCGCAGCGGTAGGACGCGGGCAGCCGGTCGAGCAGCGTCGCGGTGGTCGCCGCGGGCAGGCTCAGTTCGAGGCGCTCGATGGTGTCGCCGGTGTCCATTGCCGGATCGAGCGCGCGGCGGCCGAGCGGCGGATCGGGGGTGGCGAGCACGGCGGCCCAGTGGTCGGCCTCGGCGGTCCACGGCTCGGTCGTCGCCGCCTCGGTGAGGGCGTGCGCCCACGTGCGCATGGAGGTGCCGACGGATGGCAATTCGGGCGTCTCGTCGGCGTGCGCCTGCGCCCAGGCGGAGATCAGATCGGCGATCAGAATGCGCCAGGACACCGCGTCGACGGCCAGATGGTGGATGACGAGGACGAGCCTGCCCGCCGCCTCCGCACCGGCGTCCAGCCAGGTCGCCGCGACCATGATCCCGGCCTCCGGCGCGAGTCGCGCGGTGGCCGCCGCGACGACGGATGCGGTGTCGATGCCCTCGATTTCGGGCATACGCACGCGCTCGAGCAGCGTCTCGGCCGCGAGCGTCCGCGGCGCCGCGACCTCCAAGCCGCCGCGAACCACCCTGGCGCGCAACATGTCGTGCCGGTCCAGCACCGCGCCGAGGGTGCGCACCAGTTCGGACTCGCTCAGACCTGCGGGCAGGGCGAGCACCATGGACTGGCTGAACCGCTGCCATCCCCGCTGCTCGAGCAGCCAGTCCACGATCGGCGTCCGTGGCAGGAAACCCACGCCGCCGCCGGGCAATTCGGCGAGCGACTGCCGCTCGCCGGGCGCGGTGACCACCGCCGCCAGGGCCGCGGGCGTCGGGTGCTCGAACACGTCGCGCGCCGAGAACACCAGATCGGCCGCCCTGCCGCGGGCGACCAGTTGGATGGAGAGGATCGAGTCGCCGCCGAGCGCGAAGAACGACACGTCCGCGCCGATCGACGGCACGCCGAGCACTTCGGCGAACAACTGGCACAGGACGCCCTCGACCTCCGACGCGGCAGCCCGCGACGCCTCGTAGGCCATCGGCTCCGGCAGCGCGCGCCGGTCGACCTTGCCGTTGCCGGTGATCGGCAGCGCGTCCAGCACGGTGATGGCGCCGGGCACCATGTGGCCGGGCAGCCGGCGCATGCAGAATTCGCGCAGGCTCGGCACGTCCAGTTCGACGGACCGCGAATCGTGGTGCACCGGAACCACATAGGACGCGAGCATGGCGCGTCCGGACGCACCGGTACGAACGACCGTGACGGAGATCTCCACCTCCGGGTGCGAATGGAGCACCGCGTCGACCTCGCCGGGTTCCACTCGCATGCCGCGCAACTTCACCTGGAAATCGCTGCGCCCCAGGTACTCCAGCACGACACCGTCGGCCGCGGCCGTTTCACCGGACGGTTCGACCGAACGCCAGTAGACCAAGTCACCGGTGCGATACATCCGGCTGCCCGCCGGTCCGAACGGGTCGGCGACCAGACGTTCGGCCGTCAGACCGGGGCGTCCCGCGTAACCGCGGGCCACTCCGGACCCGGCGATGTAGAGCTCGCCAGGTGTGCCGATCGGCACCGGCGCCAGCCGCCGATCGAGGACCAGCAGTCGCGCACCCGGCACCGGCCGGCCGATGCCGGAGGGGCGCTCGAGGTCCATGGCATCGGTGAAGGTGGCCGCGACGGTGGTCTCGGACGGGCCGTAGGAGTTCACCAGCCTGCGGCCGGAACCGAAGCGTGCCACCACTTCCGGCGGGCAGATCTCCCCACCGGTGGACAGCGCACGCACGCCGTTCAGGGCGTCGTCCGGCAGTGTGGTGAGCACGGCGGGCGTGGAGCAGAGGTGGGTGATCCCGGATTCCGCGATCGCGGAGGTGATCTCGGCGCCCGCCATGGCCTCACCCCGGCCGATAACCAGCGTCGCGCCGCTACCGAACGCGACCAGCAGTTCCAGCAGGGACGCGTCGAAACTCGGGTTCAGGCACTGCAGCACGCGCGAACCCACCTCGGGCCGATAGGCTTCTCGCACGGCGGCGGCCAGCCCCGCGATCCCGGAGTGCGAGACGACCACGCCCTTCGGCACGCCGGTCGACCCGGAGGTGAAGACGACGTAGGCGGCGTGCTCGAGGCGCAGCTCGCCCCGCGAGTCGGCTTCCGTCGAATCGCTCTCCACCGCAGTGGCTTCCGCCGCGTGGCCGTGGAGCGCGTCGAGAATCGCCGTGTCCGTGTCGATCTCGATCCACCGGACCGTATCGGGCAACCGCGAAGCCTGCCCGCGGGTGGTGATACCCAGTCGCGCACCGCATTCCGTCGCCATCGTGGCGACCCGCTCGGCGGGGTTGCCGATACCGAGCGGCACGTAGGCCGCGCCGGAACGCACCACGCCCCAGAACGCGAGCACCGACTCCATCGAGCGCGGCAGTGCGACGAGCACCGACTCGTCCGGCCCCGCGCCGAGCCGAGTCAGTCGCCGGGCCACTGCGCCTGCGGCGCTGTCGAGTTCGCCGTAGGTCACGGTGCGGTCGCCGTCCACCACGGCGACGGCATCCTCGCCCGCCGCGCGCAGTCCCTCGTCGAGCACATCCGGCAGCAGTCCGGGGGCGGGTGGCGTCGGACCGTGCATTCCTTCGCGCAGGACCACCTCGTCGTCGAGGAAGTACTCGACCTCGCGGACCGGGGTGTCGGGGTCGGCGTCCAGCAGCGCCTCGAACAGCTTCAGGAACCGCAGGTGGTGACGGGCCAGGGAATCCTCGTCGTAGAGATCGGGATTGGCGGTGAAGTCGAGGTAGATCGGCGCCCGCGCGCCGTGCTGGTAGATGTTGACGAACAGGTCCTCGATCGGGCCCGACGTGATCACGTGCAGATCGGTCTCGATGCCCGTGAAGTGGATCTCGGCGGGGAACAGCATGATGTTGACCACCGGGCCGACGATCCCGCGACCGCCCGCGACCGCCGCGTCGCCGTCCGCGCCCCGCCGGATCTCTTCGTGTCGAAACCGTTGGTGCCGTAACGCACCGGAGACCTCGATCCGGATCGCGTCCACGATCTCGGCCATGGTGCTGCGCTCACCCACCGTGACGCGCAGCGGAACGATATTGGCCAGCATGCCGCCGGAGCGGCGCAACATCGCGGTGGTGCGTCCGGAGACCGGCAGGCTCAGCACCACATCGTGCGCACCGGTGGACTGCGCGTAGAAGACCGCGAGCGCCGCCATCGCGATACCGGGCGTGCCGACGCCGTAGCGCGACGCGGCGGCGTCGAGTCGTGCCTTCGTCTCGTCGGAGAGCCGCTGCCGGTGCTGACGTCCGAGAGCGTGCGCGGGCGCGGCGCCCGGCACCAGACTGCACCGTTCGGGCATGTCCGCCATGCGCTGCGACCAGTACTGCGCGTCGGCGGTGAATCGGCTCGACTGCCGGTAGCGCACCTCGTCGTCGTAGATCTCGCGCAGCCCGGACGCCTTGCACGCGGGCGGCTCCTCGCCCGCCAACGCGGCGTTGTACAGCTCGGCGACGCGGTACAGCCCCGTCGCGGACGCGAAACCGTCCACCACGATGTGGTGTGCCCGCGAATACCACAGCACTCGATCGGGGGCGACCCGGATCAGCACCGATATCCCGGGCCGCTCATCGATCAGGTCCACCGGGGCGGTCACGTCCGCCCGCATCCAGCGCATGGCTTCGGCGTCCGGGTCGGCGGCGTCGCTGAGGTCCAGGTAGCTCAGGTTCGTGTGCAGGCTCGGATCGACGACCTGATACGGCTGCCCATCGCGCACCCCGAACCGCAGCAGCGCGGTCTCGTACTCGTAGGCGACCTGATGCGAGACCTCGATCAGCGTGTCGATGTCCAGCGGCCCGCGCATCTCGATGTACTGCGCTTCGTTGAGCGGCACCGAAGGATCCAGCTGCTGTGCGTACCACATGCCGAGTTGCGCGGGCGAAAGCGGGAAACCATCGTTCTCGCTCACGTCGATGCCCCGCGCGGCCGAAAGTCCGTGCGTCATAGTCGATCCCCTTGATTCGAGTCAGCCGGCTCTACGCGTCGTCGCGGAAATCGGCATGGCGTTCTTTCTGGTCGACGACGCCCGGTCCGTCTCCGGCTCCGGTTGGAGCTCGTAGGCGGGCACGTCGGTATCGGAGCTCGCGGTCAACCGGCTGACCATCACCTGCCGCACGTGTGCGGGCAGCGTGGGCGCGAACTTCTTGACATAGGCGGCCATCCACTCGGGTCGCCCGAGCAGGAACGGGAAGTCGGTGGTCATCATGCTGCGCACGACGAGCATCGGGATCGGCGAATCGAGCGGGTGGTAGTCCTTGTTCCACAACCCCGGCTCCTTGCATCCGGGATAGAACTGCCCGAGCATGAAGCCGCGCTCGACGAATCTCGACTTGAGCTCGTCGTGCAAGTCGTCGATCAGCGAGAAGTCCTGCAGGTCCGGCATCGCGGTGACGAGGGCGCGCAGCACCGCGCCGCTGCCCTCCGCCGGCCCCAGCCGCCCGAACAGCTCGAGCGCGTCCTCGATGACCAGTCGTACGTACGCCGGCCACGGACGGACGCCGGGCACCCGGCCGACCCACATCAGCTCGCGGCGCAGCGACGGCCGGATGTACGGGCAGACCGGCCCGTCACGACCGAGTTCCGGCACGTGGCCGGTCAAATAGTCCTCGGCCCAGGTCCGCACGGAGTCGACGGTGGACTTCGTGTGCGGACACGAAACATCTGAGTCGGACAAGGGGAACCAATTCATTCCCGACTGTTGTCCGATGACGATCTCGACCATCACTCACCTCGCGACGTAACGAGGTCGAGCGCGGTCTCGCGAACCTCCCGGACAGGCGCGTAGCCGATCACCCGAGTTTCTTGGGAAGTGGTTGTTCAGAATATGTGCGCTATGACGAAACACGCGTCAGCTCCTGCCGAAGTAACCCACGAAGCGCCTGTTCAGGCGCCTCCTATCAGCGAGGATCGACGTCAGCCTCCAAAAGCCCCGACCGGCTTCCGAAATATCCAGCTACCAATGGTTATGGGCCGGCAGGTCTCGAAACGAGCTACTTCGCGGACACGATGGAGCAACCGGTCGGTCGCGAACGAATATCGGCGAACGATTGGTGACACAAAAAAGGGAACGGCCGGGTAACAACCCGGCCGTTCCCTGATACGCAGGTGCGGGCGTCAGCCGCGCAGCAACGCCCTGGACATCACCACACGCTGGATCTGGTTGGTGCCCTCGTAGATCTGGGTGATCTTGGCGTCACGCATCATCCGCTCGACCGGGAAGTCGGTGGTGTAGCCGGCGCCACCGAAGAGCTGGACGGCGTTGGTGGTGACCTCCATGGCCACGTCCGAGGCGAAGCACTTGGCGGCGGCGGAGATGAAGCCGAGGTTCTTCTCACCGCGCTCGGCGCGGGCGGCCGAGGTGTAGACCATGAGGCGGGCGGCCTCGATCTTCATCGCCATGTCGGCCAGCATGAACTGGGTGTTCTGGAAGTCGGCGATGGCGGTGCCGAACTGCTTGCGGTCCTTGGTGTAGGCGATCGCCGCGTCCAGCGCGCCCTGGGCCAGGCCGACGGCCTGCGCGCCGATGGTCGGGCGGGTGTGGTCGAGGGTCTGCAGCGCGGTCTTGAAACCGGTGCCGGGCGCGCCGATGATGCGGTCGCCGGGAACGCGGCAGTTCTCGAAGTACAGCTCGGCGGTGGGCGAGCCCTTGATGCCGAGCTTGTGCTCGAGCGGGCCGACGACGAAGCCCTCGTCGTCCTTGTGCACCATGAACGCGGAGATGCCGTTGGCGCCCTTGTCGGCGTCGGTCACGGCCATCACGGTGTACCAGGAGGACTTGCCACCGTTGGTGATCCAACACTTGGAGCCGTTGATGATCCAGTCGTCGCCGTCCTGCTTGGCGCGGGTGCGCATGGAGGCGGCGTCGGAGCCCGCCTCGCGCTCGGACAGCGCGTAGGAGGCCATCTCGCCGTTGACGATGTCGGCGAGCACCTTCTGCTTCAGCTCCTCGGAGCCGTTCAGGATCAGGCCCATGGTGCCGAGCTTGTTGACCGCGGGGATCAGCGAGGAGGAGCCACAGACGCGGGCGACCTCTTCGATCACGATGCAGGTGGCGACCGAGTCGGCGCCCTGGCCGCCGTAGGCCTCGGGCACGTGCACGGCGTTGAAGCCGGCGGCGTTCAGCGCGGTGAGCGCCTCCTCGGGGAAGCGGGAGTTACCGTCGACGTCCTTGGCGTACGGCGCGATTTCCTTCTCCGCCAGACCGCGGATGGCCGCCCGCAGTTCGTCGTGGAAGTCCTCGAGCTTGAACAGGTCGAAATCGGGGTTTCCCGCCATGGGACACGCTCCTGGGTGGTGGGCTCGAGCCGCGTCGGCGGCCGGCGTTCATCTCGGCACTCAGTGCCACTTCATGCGCCAGTATACGCACAGAATTCCACGCCAAGTGGGGTGATCTTCTGGCACTGAGTGTCAACGCACCGGTAGGTGGTTCAGGTCACAGACTACCGAGCTTGCGGGTCAGCAGATCGGCGACCTGGCGCGATGGCATGTCCCTCGGGAACACCGCGACCACCATCTCCGCCGCGTCGTGGGCACGGCCGCGACCGCGCGGAATGGCCGCCAGTTCGACCCGCAGATCCGCGGCGCCCGCGTCCGACTCGCCGCGCACCATCCGGCGCAGCAGATAGTTGTGCGTCGCGGTGACCGCCGCGGTGAACTGCACCCTGGCGAGATCGGGGGCGTCTGGCAGGCGCTCGCGCAGATAGTCCGTGAACAGGCGCTCGTAACGGAACACGGTGACGATCTCGCGCTCGCGCAGCGCGGGCACCCTGCGCACCACCCGGTAGCGCCGCGCGGCGATCTCCCGCCACTGCGTGAACCGCTCGAAGACCTGCACGACAGCCGCGCACACGGCGTCCCACGGATCCTCGTCCTGCGCGTTCGCCAGATAGGCCGCCGCCTGCGCCAGCTGCGACTCGTGATCGGCGAAGATCACGTCCTCTTTCGACCGGAACTGCCGGAAGAACGTCCGCCGGGAAATCCCCGCCGCCTCCGCGATCTCGTCGACCGTCGTCGCCTCGTACCCCTTGTCCGCGAACAACCGCAACGCCTGATCCACCACGGTCAACCGAAACCGCGCCGGATCCTCCCCGGCCCGCGCCCGCCCACTCTCCTCAGATGCCACGGCAGCCACCGTAGCGACCGAAGCTTGAACTGCCCCATGACCCCGCGAGGTTGTTTCGTTTGTTTCGCATGTTTCGTATAATTCGTTTAGAAAGGAGGTGCTCATGGCCGGAATTCACGCCGCCAAGCGCATCGAACCTGGAGAGATCGACACCGAGGTCGCGGCGCGCGCCATGCGGCGCATCAAGGACTACCTCATGCGCCATCCGTCGGAAGAGACCATCAGGGTCGACGGTGAGACGGGCGGCGACAACGCGCTCATCCTGCCCCGCGAGGTGGTCAATATGGTGGCCTTCATCCTCGCTCAAGCCGCCGAGGGCCGGGGCGTCTCGATCGTGCCCTCGCACGCCGAGCTCACGACCCAGCAGGCGGCGGACATGCTGAACGTCTCCCGCCCCTATGTCGTTCGACTGCTGGAGGCGGGCGAAATCCCGTTCCGGCTCATCGGCACGCACCGCAGGATCCGCTTCGACGACCTGAAGGACTACCAGCGGCGTAGTGAGGCCAAGAGTCGGGCCGCAGCCGATGAACTGTCCGACCTCGGACAAGAACTCGGCATCTGACCATGGCCTTTGTAGTCCTGTACGACGCCAACGTCCTCTACGGCAATACGCTCCGCGACATGCTCATCCGTCTCGCGAGATCCGGTGTCGTCCAGGCGAAGTGGACGAACGCGATTCTCGATGAGATGCTCCGAAACCTCGCGGACAAGCGACCGGATATCCCGGCCTCCAGGCTGCAGTGACTGCGCGAGCTGATCGTGGCCGCGGTGCCGGACTGCCTCGTCGACGCTTATGAACCGCTGATCGAGGGCCTGAAACTGCCGAACCCCGACGATCGGCACGTTCTCGCGGCCGCCATCAAGGTGGGCGCGCAAGTGATCGTCACATCGAACCTGTGCGACTTCCCGCCGGAGCAGCTGGCGGCATGGGACATCGAAGCCAAGAGCCCGGACGAATTCGTCCTCGACCAGATCGCCCTCGACGACCGCATCGTGTGGGCATGTGTGCAACAGATAGCCGACTCTCGTCGCAATCCGCCGGAATCCGTCGACGAAGTACTCGACGCGCTGGAAAGCGCAGGCTTGGTCGAATCCGTGACAGCCCTGCGGTCCGGACGCCGCTGTTGAGCGACGCCCGGACGGGTGACACGTCAGCCGAGGAGTTTGGTGCGGAGGGCTTCGTCCTTTTCGAGGACGAGTTTTTCCAGGTCGGCCTGGAATTGGGTCATGCGGGTGCGCAGGGCCGGGTCGGCGGCGGCGAGGATGCGGACCGCGAGCAGGCCCGCGTTGCGTGCGCCGCCGATGGAGACGGTGGCGACCGGGACGCCCGCGGGCATCTGCACGATCGAGAGCAGCGAGTCCATGCCGTCGAGGTACTTCAGCGGGACCGGCACGCCGATCACCGGAAGCGGAGTCGCGGAGGCGACCATGCCGGGCAGGTGGGCCGCGCCGCCCGCGCCCGCGATGATCACCTGGACGCCGCGATCGGCCGCCTCGCGCGCGTAGTCGAGCATGCGCTGCGGCGTGCGATGCGCGGAGACCACGCCCACCTCGAACGGCACGCCGAACTCGGCGAGCGCCTCGGCGGCCGCCTCCATGGTCGGCCAATCGGAGTCGCTGCCCATGATCAGGCCAACTCGAGGATTACTCATGGGGATCCCATCCGTCGGTCCACACCGCGTGCGACATCCAGTGCGCCGCCCGCTCTGCCTTCTCGCGCACCTCGGCCACGTCGTCACCGAGGATGTTGATGTGCCCGATCTTGCGATCGGGGCGTTCGCCCTTGCCGTACAGGTGCACCTTCGCGTCGGGCATCCTGGCGAACAGGTGGTGCAGCCGCTCGTCCATCGACATCTCGGGCGCCTGCTCGGCGCCGAGGATGTTGGCCATCACGGTGACCGGAGCCAGCGGGCTGGTGTCGCCGAGCGGGTAGTCCAGCACGGCGCGCAGGTGCTGCTCGAACTGCCCGGTGCGCGCACCGTCCATGCCCCAGTGGCCGGAGTTGTGCGGGCGCATCGCCAGCTCGTTCACCAGCAGCGCGCCGTCGTGGGTCTCGAAGAGCTCGACGGCCATCGCGCCGACCACGCCGAGTTCGGCGGCCAGGTTCAGCGCCAGGGTCTCGGCCTCGGCGGCCTGCTCGTCGGCGAGGTCCGGCGCGGGCGCGATCACCACCGCGCACTGCCCCTTGCGCTGCACGGTCTCCACCACCGGCCAGGTCGCGGCCTGCCCGAACGGCGAACGGGCCACCATCGCCGAGAGCTCGCGCTTCAGATCGACCTTCGCCTCGGCGAGCAGCCGCACACCGTGCGCGAGCTGGTCGGTGACGATCCGCTCGGCCTCGGCGGCGTCGGCGGGCATCCACACACCGCGGCCGTCGTAACCGCCGCGCACTGCCTTGAGCACGAACGGCCAGCCGTGCTCGTCGCCGAAGCGCACCGCGTCGGCGGGCGCGGCGACCGGGGTGAACGCGGGCACCGGGACACCGAGCTCGGCGAGCTTGGTGCGCATGGCCAGCTTGTCCTGGGCGTAGATCAGGGCCTGCGGCGGCGGCGCCACGTTGACGCCCTCGGCGACCAGCGCCTCGAGGTGCTCGGTCGGCACATGCTCGTGGTCGAAGGTCAGCGCGTGCGATCCGACGGCGGCCTTGCGCAACGCGGCGAGATCGGTGTGGCTGCCGAGCACCACCTCGGGACTGACCTGCGCGGCCGGGTCTTCCGGGTTCTCGGCGAGCACCCGGAGCCGCTGGCCGAGCGCTATCGCGGCCTGATGGGTCATTCGCGCGAGCTGACCGCCACCGATCATGGTGACGGTGGGCATCGCGGCTTGATCGAACGAACGGGTACTCACGTCGTGCAATCTTGTCATGTCCGGCCGCAATGACCGCTACCGGTACACTCGGCTCTCGTGTCTTTCGTCGACGACGTGGTCAGCGTCCTCCCCCGGCCCCTGCGGGAGATCGCCTACCGCCACCACGAGCTGATCAAGTTCGCGATCGTCGGCGCGACGACCTTCGTGATCGACAGCGGGATCTTCTACTTCCTCAAGCTGACCGTGCTGACCGAGAAGCCGGTCACCGCGAAGATCATCTCCGGCGTCATCGCCGTGATCGCCTCCTACATCCTGAACCGCGAGTGGTCGTTCAAGAACCGCGGCGGCCGGGAACGCCACCACGAGGCGCTGCTGTTCTTCGCGGTCAGCGGTGTCGGCGTGATCCTCAGCAACATCCCGCTGTGGATCTCCAGCTACGTGTTCGACCTGCGGCAGCCGAACGTCAGCTTCGTGGTCGAGAACGTCGCCGACTTCGTCAGCGCCTTCATCATCGGCAACCTCCTGCAGATGGCCTTCCGGTTCTGGGCGATGCGGCGCTGGGTCTTCCCGGACGAGATGACCGAGCTGGAGGCCGAGCTCGAAGAGCTCATCGAAGAGGAACAGCTCGGGCAGGCCTGACCGGCTGACCGTAGTCTCAGCGCGGCTCGGGCGCCGCGCCCGCCGCCCGCGACGGCGTCCACGATCCGAGGAACACCGCGAACAGCGCGGGCCTGCGCCGCTGCAACTCCAGACGTCCACCGTCCGCCTCGATCAACGCGCGCGCCAGCGCCAAGCCGACGCCCGTCGACCCGCCCGCGGAGAACCCGCGATCGAAGATGTGCGGCGCCAGCTCGTCGCGCACGCCCTCGCCCTCGTCGGCCACCTCCACGCACACCAGCGGCTCGCGAGCATTGCCAGGACGGACCGTGCGCACCGACACCGTGCAGATGCCCCCGCCGTGCATGAGCGCGTTGTCGATGAGCACAGTCACCGCCTCTCGCAGGCGCGACGCGGTGATCGGCGCACGCAGCGACTCGTCGCCGGTCAGCACCAGCTCGCGCCCCGCCTCGGCGAACGGATGCTTCCACTCGGCGACGATGCCGCACAGCTCGTCCATCACCGGGATCGGATCGCGGTCGGCGGCGTCCTCGTCGCGGGACGCGCGAACCAGTTCGTCGATGGCGTCGGTGAGCCGGTCGACCTGCGCCATCGCCTCCTCGGCCTCGTGCACCACCTCGGGATCGGCGTGCGCGGAGAGTTCGTCCAGGCGCAGCCGCACCGCGGTCAGGCGGCTGCGCAGCTGGTGGGAGACATCGGCGACCAGCGCGTGCTCGCGTTGCAAACGGCCCGCGATCTCCACGGTGGCCGAGTCGAGCACGTCGGAGACGCGGTCCAGTTCGGAGATGCCGTGGCGGCGCGGGTCGGCGCGGAAGTCGCCCATCGCCAGCCGCGCCGCGCGCGCCGCGACGTCGCGCAGCGGATCGGCGACCCGGCGCGCCGTCACCACCGCGACCGTCACCGCCGCGCCGAGCGAGGCGAGCACGGCCAGCGCCACCACCGCGACCGCCTGCCGCTGCCGCGCGTGCATGGGCGCGGCGGGCACCTCGAGGCGCAGCGATCCCGATGTGCCCATGGACAGCGATTCCACCAGCGGGTCGGGCACCGAGTCCGCGCCGATGTCGAGGCGGGAGGCGTTGTCCTGCGGACTCGGGTAGACGATCGTGAGCTTGCCGTTCTCCGGCACCAGCGGACGCACCACGCGCACGTCGAGACCGCCGCGCACCAGGCCGTCGGCCTGTTCCTGGGCGATGACCTCGGTGGCGATCCGGTCCAGCCTGCTCTGCAAGTCGTTGCGGGTGATGTCCTCGACCCACAGCCAGGCGGTGTAGGTCAACGGCACGCCGAGCACGACCGTGGTCAGTGTCAGCACGGTCAGCATCGACCGCAGGATCCGGCGCCGCACGTCAGTCGGTGTTCAGCCGGAAGCCGACGCCGCGCACCGTGACGATGCGCCGCTCGGCCATCGGCCCCTCGTCGCCGATCTTGCGGCGCAGCCAGGACATGTGCATGTCCAGCGTCTTGGAGCCGCGTAGTTCGGCGTCGCCCCAGACCTCGCGCAGGATCGTCTCGCGCGGCACCACCTGGCCCGCACGGTCGATGAGTACCTTGAGCAGCTCGTACTCCTTGTTCGCCAGACCGACCTCCGCGCCGTTGACGAGCACCCGGCGCGCGGCAGGCTCCAGCCGGATGCCGCCGACCTCGACCGCCTCGTCGCCGATTCCGCTGCGGCGCAACAGCGCTCGCACCCGTGCCAGCAATTCCGCGAGCCGGAACGGCTTTCCGACGTAGTCGTCGGCGCCCGCGTCGAGCCCCACCACGAAATCGACCTCGTCGGTGCGCGCGGTGAGCATCAGCACGGCGAGATCGGCGCCGCGGGCGCGCACTTGCCTGCACACCTCCAGTCCGTCCATGCCGGGCAGGCCGAGATCGAGAATCAGCAGGTCGTGATGGCCTTCGAGAGCGCGGCGCAGCACGGCGGGGCCGAAGCTCTCCACGGTGACGTGATAACCCTCCCGCCCCAACGCTCGCGACAGCGGGGCGGCGATGGCCTCGTCGTCTTCGGCCAGGAGTACGGCGGTCATGGAAACAGATTACGGATCGCGGGCGCGAACGCCCGACTCACCGATGGCCGCCCGCCGGGCCGAACCCGTGCTGGTGGCTCGACCTGTCCACTTCGAACACCTGGTGGTAGAGCAGCGCGTGCACGTCCTGCACGCCGGGGATGTCGTCGTATTCGAGCGGCTCCTCCGAGGACGAGCCGATGATCAGGGTGCCGGTGCCGAGCATCCGGTCGAACAGCCCGTGCCGGAACTGAACGCTCGAGATGCGGCTCATCGGGATATCGATGCCGGTGTGGGTGAGCACGCCCTGGCGCACGAGCACGCGCCGGTCGGTGATGATGAAGTGGGTCGTCCGCCAGCTGAGAATCGGTGCGACACAACGCCAGACGACGATCGCGAACCAAATGGCGAAGATCAGGCCGAGCACGACGGTCGTGGCGGTGCCCACGGTGTTGCGGTACGCGAGTCCCCCGGCGAAACCGGCCAGCGCCGTGGCCCCGATCAGCGTCACGATGGGCCAGAAGAGCATCTTCCAATGCGGATGGCGATGGAGTATCAACTGCTCGTCGGGGGCGAGCACATCCTCCGGATAACCCATGCTCGGAACCCTACCCCGGCAAGATGCCAGAATGCCTGACACCGGCTCCCGCGTGCTGCACAATCGTCAGCTTGCGGGGGATCGCTTCACTGGCTGTATCGCATTGCGCACGACCCGGCTCCGCTCGCTCGACAAGCTCGGCCCCGATTCAGACGACAACCACTCGGCATGACGTGTACTGACGACTGTGGAGGCGTGTGTGACCAAGGATCTGACCCAACTCGAAATCCTGACCGAACTCGAACCGGTGGCCGAGCAGAACCTGAACCGGCATCTGTCGATGGCCAAGGACTGGCATCCGCACGACTACGTGCCGTGGGACGAAGGGCGCAACTTCGCGGCGATGGGCGGCGTGGACTGGGAACCCGAGCAGTCCACACTGAGCGACGTGGCCAAGGCCGCGATGATCACCAACCTGCTCACCGAGGACAACCTGCCCTCCTACCACCGCTTGATCGCGCAGAACTTCTCCCAAGACGGCGCGTGGGGCAGCTGGGTCGGCCGCTGGACCGCCGAGGAGAACCGGCATGGCATCGTCATGCGCGACTACCTGGTCGTCACCCGGGGCGTGGATCCGGTCGCGCTGGAACAGGCCAGGATGATCCACATGACCCAGGGCGTCGACGCGCCCGCGGACTGGGACGGTTTCCTGGTCAACGTCGCCTACGTGACCTTCCAGGAGCTCGCCACCCGGGTCAGCCACCGCAACACCGGCAAGGTCTGCGAAGACCCGATCGCCGACCGCATGCTGCAGCGCGTGGCCGCCGACGAGAACCTGCACATGATCTTCTACCGCAACCTGTGCGGCGCGGCCCTCGATCTGGTTCCCGACCAGGCGATCATGGCGCTGACCAGGGTGCTCACCAGCTTCGTCATGCCGGGCGCCGGGATGCCGAACTGGCGCCGCAACAGCGTGCTCATGGCCAAGCACGGCATCTACGACCTGCGCCAGCATCTCGACGAGGTGGTCTCACCGGTACTGAAGAAGTGGGACATCTTCGAGCGCAACGATTTCGGGCCGCGCGGCGAGCAGGCGCGCGAGCGGCTCGGCGAGTTCGTGGACAAGCTCGGCCGCGACGTGCTCAAGTTCGAGGAGCAGCGGGACCGCATGCTCGCCAGGGAGGCGGCGAAAGGGGACTTGCAGCCCGCCTGATCGCTCGTACGGGTCGGTGGCGGTGGCGAACCATCGCCACACCACCGCCGATCAGTAATCGGCGCGCAAGTGGGTGACGTCGCCCGCGGAGACCGCGTCGTGCCCGATCAGCAAACGCCCGGTCGCGTCGATGCCCGTCGCGACACCGGTCAGGGTCCGGCCGCCGGGCAGTTCGGCGCGCACGTCCATGCCGAGCGTGGCGCAGCGCTCGCGGTAGGCGGCGGCCAAGTCGTCGGTCGCCCACGACGCGTCGCGCCAAGCCGTGAAGCGGCGCGCGAACTCGGTCAGCAGCGACTGCGCCACCAAGGTGCGGTCGGTCTGTGCCGCGCCCGCCAGCGCGAGCGAAGTCGCATGCGGCACCGGCAATTCCGCCTCGGTGAGGCCGACGTTCACGCCGACGCCGATCACCACCGCGGGTACATCGCCGCCCGCGGCCACCTCGGCCAGGATGCCCGCGACCTTGCGGCCGCCGATCAGAATGTCGTTGGGCCACTTCAGCATCGCGTCCACACCCGCCGTGGCGCGCAGTGCGTCGGCCACTGCCACGCCGGTCAGCAGCGGCAGCCAGCCGAGCACCTCGGGCTCGATGCCGGGCAGCCGCACCAGCATCGACATCGCGATCTGCGCCCGCGGCGGACTGACCCAGGTACGCGCGTGCCTGCCGCGGCCCGCCTTCTGGGTCTCGGCGATCAGCACGCGGTGATCCTCGGAGGTCGCGGCCGTGGCGATCAGATCGGCGTTGGTGGAACCGGTGGATTCCACCACCTCCACCCGCGCGAAGAAGTCCGCGTAGTCGCTCTCGGCGAGGCCGCGCCGCAACTGTTCGGCATCCAAAGGCGGTCGGTGCGCGGAATCGGGCGGTGGCGTCTGCACGAACCGCAGGCTACTCGCCCCCGTCCCGGAGTCGGGACGGGAGCGATCGGTCTCAGCCCACGAGGTCGTAACCGGCCATGCTGCCCGGCTCTCGCTCCCCGCGCGCGGTGGTGTCGGAGGTCGGCTCCTCTTCCTCGAACTCCGGATCGAGGATGGTCGGCTCGGCCTCGCGCACCCGCCAATTCGTCGACGCCGCCGTGGCGTATTCGGCGACGGTTCTACCCCACTCCCACATGTCTGGCTCCTCCCCATGAGCCGAAAAATGGACTCCCGCAGGGTATCCGGCGGCCCCGTCCGCACGAAACCGATTTTTCGCTCGAAAACCCCTCTGAGCCCTGTCGACCTGGGCTTTTCTACTCGCGGGTAGCCCACCGTGGGTTAGAAGGACCGACTGCTACTGGTTACACTCCGAAGCCATGACGAGTGTCCAGCAGCAGTCCGCATCCGGTTCGGCGGGCGAACCCGATATCCACACCACCGCCGGGAAGCTGGCCGACCTGCGGAATCGGCTGGAAGAGGCCAAGCACCCGATGGGTGAGGCCGCGGTCGACAAGGTGCACGCCAAGGGCAAGATGACCGCCCGCGAACGCATCCTCGCGCTGCTGGACGAGGGCTCTTTCGTGGAACTCGACGCGCTCGCCCGGCACCGCAGCGTCAACTTCGGGCTGGAGAACAACCGGCCGCTCGGCGACGGCGTGGTGACCGGTTACGGCACCATCGACGGCCGCGACGTGTGCATCTTCAGCCAGGACGTCACCGTCTTCGGCGGCAGCCTCGGCGAGGTGTACGGCGAGAAGATCGTCAAGGTGATGGACCTCGCGCTCAAGACCGGCCGCCCGCTGATCGGCATCAACGAGGGCGCGGGCGCGCGCATCCAGGAGGGCGTCGTCTCCCTCGGCCTCTACGGCGAGATCTTCCACCGCAACATCCAGGCCTCCGGCGTGATCCCGCAGATCTCGCTGATCATGGGCCCGGCCGCGGGCGGACACGTCTACTCCCCCGCGCTCACCGACTTCGTGGTGATGGTCGACGGCACCAGCCAGATGTTCGTCACCGGTCCGGACGTCATCAAGACGGTCACCGGCGAGGACGTCACCATGGAGGACCTCGGCGGCGCGCACACTCACATGACCAAGTCCGGCGTCGCGCACTACGTGGCCTCCGGCGAGCAGGACGCGCTCGACTACGTCAAGGACCTGCTCAGCTACCTGCCGAGCAACAACCGCGCCGAGGCGCCGCGCTTCGCGCCCACCGACCCGATCGACGGCGCCATCGAGGACTCGCTCACCGAGGAAGACCTCGAGCTGGACTCGATCATCCCGGACTCGCCGAACCAGCCGTACGACATGCACGAGGTGATCCGTCGCCTGCTCGACGACGACGAGTTCCTCGAGGTGCAGGCCGAGCGCGCGATGAACATCATCGTCGGCTTCGGCCGCGTCGACGGCCGCAGCGTCGGCATCGTGGCCAACCAGCCCACCCAGTTCGCCGGCTGCCTCGACATCGACGCTTCTGAGAAGGCCGCGCGCTTCGTGCGCACCTGCGACGCGTTCAACATCCCGATCATCACCCTGGTCGACGTTCCCGGCTTCCTGCCCGGCACCGGCCAGGAGTACAACGGCATCATCCGGCGCGGCGCGAAGCTGCTCTATGCCTACGGTGAGGCCACTGTGGGCAAAATCACCATCATCACCCGCAAGGCCTACGGCGGCGCCTACGACGTCATGGGTTCCAAGCACATGGGCGCCGATGTGAACCTCGCCTGGCCGACCGCTCAGATCGCCGTGATGGGCGCTTCCGGCGCCGTCGGATTCGTCTACCGCAAGCAGCTGCAGCAGGCGGCCAAGGACGGCAACGACGTCGATGCGCTGCGGCTCGAGCTGCAGAACGAGTACGAGGACACTCTCGTGAACCCGTACGTCGCCGCGGAGCGCGGTTACGTCGACGCGGTCATTCCGCCGTCGCACACTCGCGGCCAGATCGTGTCCGCGTTGCGACTGCTGGAGCGCAAGATGGTGACCCTTCCGCCCAAAAAGCACGGCAACATCCCGCTCTGAGTCAGCGATAACCTCGGTAGCCCGCGCACACTGGTTGCAGACGCAATGAGTGAATCCGAGGATGATTACCGCGTCATCCCATTTCGGGTAGCGCAAGACGCCCGATGGAGCTAGAGGAAGGATCTGGCACTGTGACGACCGTGGCAGAAGAAGACGTGTTGACCGCCGCCGAGTTGGATCTCGCAGTCGACCCGATCGCGGACGAGGTCGAGTCGGTCACCGCCGACGCGTCCACCCCGACCGCCGAGGCGGGCGAGCAGCCGTTCATTCGAATCGTCAAGGGCTCGCCGTCCGACGAGGAGGTCGCCGCACTGGTGTGCGTGCTGACCGCCGCCGCGAACGCGGCGAGCGCACCGGCCGCCACCGGCCCCGCCGACATGTGGGGCCGCCCGACCGCGATGCACCGCGGCACGTCACCGTTCTCGCCGTACGCCTTCCCGCACCTGTCCACCCGTCGGTGACGACGACGCTGGTTCTCGCGTCCGCGTCACCGGCGCGCAGGGAGGTGCTGCGCTCGGCGGGCATCGACCCGGTGGTGCGCATCTCCGATGTGGACGAGGACGCGGTCGCCGCGGCCCTGCCCGCCGACACCACCCCGCAGACGGTCGTCGTCGAGCTGGCCAGGGCCAAGGCGGTCGCGGTCGCCTCGGTCGTCCCCGAATACGCCGCCGACTGCGTCGTGGTCGGTTGCGATTCCATGCTGCTGGTGGACGGCGTTCTCCAGGGCAAGCCGCACACCCCCGAGGTGGCGCGGGCCCGCTGGGCCGAGATGGCCGGGCGCAGCGCCGATCTGATCACCGGGCACTGTGTGCTGCGGCTGGTCGACGGCGAGATCGTCGCCGAATCCGTGGACTGCAGTTCCACGACAGTGCATTTCGCCAAGCCGGAACCGGACGAGCTGGACGCCTACATCGCCACGGGCGAGCCGCTCCAGGTGGCGGGGGCGTTCACGTTGGACGGGCTCGGCGGCTGGTTCGTCGACCGGATCGAGGGCGATCCGTCGAGCGTCATCGGTATCGGCCTACCACTGCTGCGCCGACTGCTTGGCGACGTTGGGGTCGCCGTTGCGCAGTTGTGGCGCCACACGGCCCAGTAGCGGCGGCGTGAGGGGCGCTTCCGCGCCGCCTGCCTCGGCGCCGACGGGCACCGAGGCCGCCTCGCGATTCTCCTGATTCCGGCGGGCCAGGTATTCGAGCCGGGTCACGCACAGCTCGGGTTCCACGAACGGGTGCAGCCGGACGTTCACCTCGCCGCGCGCGCCGTTGCGGTCCAGCACTTCTCTGATCAAACCCAGATGCACGCCGCACACCACCTCGGAGTGGGTGCGAGCCAGTTCTCGCAGCGGGCAGGCGGTCATCCGGATCACCGCTTGGCCGGAGGTCTCGGCGGCGGCATCGCGCTCCGGCGCGAACCCGAGCTCCGAGAGCAGCGTCATCGTGACTTCTCTGGCGTCCTCCAGGGACTCCACCGCGTGATCACCGGCGTCGAGCTTGGCGCCCCAGGCCCGACCCGCCGCGACGGCGGCCTCCGAGCGGCGGCGCGGATCGGGACCGAGCTGGTCGGCGAGCACCTGCGCCAATTCCTGATAGCCGACCGAGCGCTGCACCGCGCTGTAGCCGATGCGCGGACGGCCGCGGCCACGCGGTGGCTGCTGGAATTGGCGGACCAGGGATTCCTTGGTGAGCACGTCGAGGTGAAACCGCACCGTCGTGACGTGTTGCCCGGTGATTCTGGCCAGCTCCTGGGCGTCGAGAGGCTCGCTTGCGCCACGTAGGATCGCGAGCAGTCGCCGCCGCGGCCAAGAATCGGACATAGCTCACCCCTCCTCCCGGGAGACTTTATCGGATGAGGGTGCGATTTATTCGCCCAATCAGCCGATTCGTGATCTGAAACGAGTTTCACAATCGCCTCACATTTAACATCGCTGTGAGACCTGAACCGCCGTAACCACCGTCTACCTCGTGTGAAGGACCCATATCGTGCCCGTCGCCCCGGACTCACATCCCTCATTCGGAACGTACGCACATCCTCACCGACTAGTAACCACAGAGTGGCTGTCGGCAAACATAGGCGCGCCGGGACTCAGGATCGTCGAGTCCAACGAGGACATCTTGCTGTACGACATCGGACACGTGCCGGGAGCCGTCAAGATCGATTGGCGCGGTGATCTCAACGATCCGGTCACGCGTGACTATATCGACGGCGCCCGTTTCACCGAACTGATGCGGGCCAAGGGCATCTCGCGCGACGACACGGTGGTCATCTACGGGGATCGGGGCAACGCCCAGGCGGCGCACACATTGTGGCTGTTCACGCTCTTCGGGCACGAGGACGTGCGGCTGCTCGACGGCGGGCGTGAGGCGTGGATCTCCGAGGAGCGCGACACCACCTTCGACACCCCGAATCTCCCGGTCAGCGACTACCCGACGGTGCGCCGCGACGACACGACCGCGCGCGCCTTCCGCGAGGACGTGCTCGCCCACCTGGGCAAACCGCTGCTCGACGTGCGCTCGCCCGAGGAGTACTCCGGCGAACTCACCCCCAAGCCGGACAACCCCGAGGACGCGGCGCTGCGCGGCGGCCACATTCCCACCGCACTGAACATCCCGTGGGACTCCTCGCTCCACTCCGACGGGCGTTTCCGCTCGCGCGCGGAGCTGGACACCACCTACGCGCCCCTCGACGACGCCGACGACTTGGTCGTCTACAGCCGCGTCGGCGAGCGTTCGAGCCACACCTGGTTCGTGCTGACCTATCTGCTCGGGTACAAGAAGGTCCGCAATTACGACGGCTCTTGGACCGAATGGGGCAATTCGGTGCGGATGCCGATCGCCAAGGGGGCTGAACCGGGCGAGATTCCGGCGGGAACGCCCCGGCGCGGGCGGGGAAAGTAAGCCGTACCTGCGGCCACGCGCGGGCCTGCTGTCGGACTGCGTCCGGCAGCACTCGATCGGCCGAACAGGGCTTCGATCACAACAGATGCGAATGTGTGATGCGCGACCTACTGTTCAGTAGGGCTATCCGAGTTCGGTGTCTGTTGGCAGACTGCCTACACTCGCCCCAGACGAAATTGTCGACAGGGCGCGGAGCCTGCGCGGTGTTCCGAACCCACCGGGAACGGAGCCTGCGCGGTCCCACCCGCGAAGCGACCAGAAGAATGCAACCAGGAGGCTCAGTGCCCAGCCATGCCAGCGCGCGGATCACGAAGGTACTCGTAGCTAATCGAGGCGAGATCGCCGTGCGCGTGATCCGGGCGGCCAAGGACGCCGGCATCGCCAGTGTCGCGGTGTATGCCGAGCCCGACGCCGACGCGCCCTTCGTGAAGCTCGCCGACGAGGCGTTCGCGCTGGGCGGCCAGACCTCGGCCGAGTCGTACCTCGTGTTCGACAAGATCCTCGACGCCGCCGCCAAGGCGGGCGCCGACGCGATCCACCCGGGCTACGGCTTCCTCTCGGAGAACGCCGACTTCGCCCAGGCCGTGCTCGACGCCGGCCTGATCTGGATCGGTCCCTCGCCGCAGTCCATCCGCGATCTGGGCGACAAGGTGACCGCCCGCCACATCGCCGAGCGCGCGAACGCGCCGATGGCCGCGGGCACCAAGGACCCGGTCAAGAACGCCGACGAGGTCGTCGAGTTCGCCAAGAAGTACGGCGTGCCGGTCGCGATCAAGGCCGCGTTCGGTGGCGGCGGTCGCGGCATGAAGGTCGCGCACTCCATCGAGGAGATCCCCGAGCTGTTCGAGTCGGCCACCCGCGAGGCGGTCGCCGCGTTCGGTCGCGGTGAGTGCTTCGTCGAGCAGTACCTGGACAAGGCCCGCCACGTCGAGGCGCAGGTCATCGCCGACAAGCACGGCAACGTCGTGGTCGCCGGTACCCGCGACTGCTCGCTGCAGCGCCGGTTCCAGAAGCTGGTCGAGGAGGCGCCCGCGCCGTTCCTGTCCGACAAGGTGCGCGCCGAGATCCACGAGTCCGCCAAGCGGATCTGCCGCGAGGCCCACTACTACGGCGCGGGCACCGTCGAGTACCTGGTGCAGGGCGACACCGTGTCGTTCCTCGAGGTCAACACCCGCCTGCAGGTCGAGCACCCGGTCACCGAGGAGACCGCGGGTATCGACTTGGTGCGCCAGCAGTTCCGCATCGCCAACGGCGAGGAACTGGACATCAAGGAAGACCCCACCCCGCGCGGCCACTCCTTCGAGTTCCGCATCAACGGCGAGGACGCGGGCCGCGGCTTCCTGCCCGCCCCCGGCCCGGTCGAGGTCTACCGCGAGCCGTCGGGCCCCGGTGTGCGCGTGGACTCCGGCGTGGTCGCGGGCAGCGTGATCGGCGGACAGTTCGACTCGATGCTGGCCAAGCTGATCGTCACCGGCGAGAACCGCACCCAGGCGCTGGAGCGCGCCCGGCGCGCGCTGGCGGAGTTCGAGGTCGAGGGCCTGGCCACCGTCATCCCGTTCCACCGCGCCATCGTCGAGGACCCGGCGTTCATCGGTGACGGCGAGAAGTTCGACGTCTACACCAAGTGGATCGAAACCGAGTGGACCAACAACATCGAGCCCTACACCGGTAGCGCCGCCCCCGCCGAGGAGGACGAGGACCTGCCCCGGCAGAAGGTCGTCGTCGAGGTCGGCGGCCGTCGCGTCGAGGTCTCGCTGCCCGGCAACTTCACCGTGGGCGCGGGCGCCGCGGGTGCGGCGAGCAACGGCGCCGGCGTGATCCGCAAGAAGCCGAAGCCGCGCAAGCGTGGCGGTGCGGGCGGCGGCGCGGCCTCCGGTGACGCGGTCACCGCGCCGATGCAGGGCACCGTGGTCAAGGTCGCCGTCGAGGAGGGCCAGACCGTGGAAGCGGGCGACCTCATCGTGGTGCTCGAGGCCATGAAGATGGAGAACCCCGTCAACGCGCACAAGGCGGGCGTCGTGTCCGGTCTCGCCGTCGAGGCGGGCGCCGCGATCACCCAGGGCACCGTGCTGGCCGAGATCAAGTAAGGCGACGTACGGCTGCGCCAACCGAATGTAGGTCGCGCCCTCGTGGCCGACCGCACCGCACGAGAGCGGGCGATGGACAACGGAGTCCGCGCCCGCTCTTGTCGTATCGTGGTTCGGTGACCAGCTCTACCGTGGCCGAGATCATCCGCGGCCGCAGCGCCACCGGTTCCCGCGCGGACGGGCATCGCCTCGCGCTCGTCATCGAAGGTGGCGGCAGCCGCGGCGTCTACTCCAGCGGCATGGTGCAGGCGCTCGAGGAACTCGGCGTCTCCGGGGTGTTCGACGCGGTCTACGGCACGTCGGCGGGCGCGATCAACGGCGCTTGGCTGCTGTGCGGGCGGGCCGTGCCGGGGATGCGGTCCTGGTCGAATCCGGAGATCATGCGGCGGGTGATCGATCCGAGCAGGCTGTTTCGCGGCGGCGCCGCCTTCGACGTGCGGTACCTGGTGCATCGGGTCTACGACGGCCTGGAGCCCATGGACTTCCCGGCGATCCTGAACAACCCCACCACCTTCCACCCCATCGGCACCGACATCCGCACCGGCAACGCCATCGACCTGCGCCCGCACATCTACGACAAGCGCACCCTCATGCGGGCGCTGCGGGCCAGTGCGAACCTGCCGATCCTGGCCGGTCCGCCCGTCACCTTGGACGGCGTCCCATACCTCGACGGCGGCATCGCCGAGCCGATCCCGATCCACAGCGCGGTGCGCGGCGGCGCCACCCACTGCCTGGTGCTGCGCACCCGCCGCGCCGACGAGTCGCGCCCGCCCGCCTCCCGCGTGCACCAGATGGTCGGCGGCAACTACCTCCGCCTGCGCGCCCCCGGCGCCTACCGCGCCTGGCTGCGCCGCCCGCAGCAGGAAGAGGCGGAGAACGCCCTGCTGGCCTCTCTCGGCGACGCGGTCCTGCAGATCCACCCGCCCGCCGACGCCCCCACCGTCGAAGGCACCGCCCGCGACACCGACCTGCTCACCAAGGCGCTGGAACTCGGCCGCCAGGCGGTCCACTCGACCCTCGCCCGCGTCGACGCCGCCTGACCGCGGCACTGTCCGACCCGGTCCCTCGACAGTCTCCTCGGCCTCCGATGTCCGCGGGCAGTGGCCGCCGACGAGCCACGTCGCAGCGACCCGACTCCCGCGTCGCTCGGGACCGGTCGTCGCGGCCCGGTCTGGCGTCATGAGCAGGACGTAGCCGCCGAGCGGATTGCTCTCGGGACGCGCGGGCAGTCAAGGGCGCTTCTTCGCCTGCGCATGCTGTTCGGACGAGGCGTCCGGGGGCTTTCGCTGCGCGTCACGATGTGGACTACGGGCCGATGCGTAGGCAACGGGCCGTTATCCGGTCGGAGAGCCGCAATCGCTTCTCGATCGGCGAATCGACGCGGCTCAGTCGAGGGCGACGGTGACGCCGTCGGAGAGGACGAAGTCGTGGAGTTCGAGGTGGGCCGGGGTGCTGCCGGGTGGCACGTCGAAGACCAGCACGGTGGTGGCCGACGCGCCGGGGCGCAATTCGAAGGAGTGCCCGAGGCGGGACTGCATGGCCTGCCAGGCGGTGGCGGTCGTGTCGTGGTCGATGGCGTTGCCTTGGGCGTCGAACAGCTTCTGGCCGAAGGGCAGGAACCACTTCGTCTCGTCGGAGATGTTGCGGACGGCGAGGGTGACGATCAGGAACGCGCCCTGCGCCGATTGCAGACCGACGCGCGCGACTCCCGACTTCACGTCGGTCACCGCGAACTCGAACTTGCCGTCCCGCACCGCGCTGTACGCCGGGGCGGGGACGTCCGGCTGGTTCGGCGCGGGCTCCGGCCCCTCCTCGACCATCGCGGCGGGCGGCGGCGCGGTCGTGGTCTCGTTCCCACCGACCGCGGCGATCAACGCCAAGCAGCCCGCGGCGAAGACGAAGGGCGCCAAGAAGATCACGACCAAGGCACCGATGACCTTCCGCAGCACCCCGCCCCGCTTGCGCCGCGGCATTCGCTGCGGAGGCGGGGCGACGTACGCGGGCCCGCGCGACGGCCACACCGGCCCGAGCGACCTCGGCCGCCGAACAACCGGGGCCGGCTTGCGGCGCAGGTACCACCGCTTGCCGTAGGGGTGCGGGACCGGCACACCCGGCGTCGAGACCGGTGGCGCGTAGCCCAGCGGCGCGACACCTTGTGGGGCAACTCCTGACGGCGCACGTCCCCATGCCGAGGCGCCTGGTGAGTTCCGCGGCGCGACATCCGACCCGGCACGACTCCCGGCCAGGGAACTCGGCGAATGGTCTGGCGCGAGGGCCTGCGGCGCGACTGTGGTCTGCACGAGCGTGGGCGTAGGGCCCGGCACGGGCATGACCTTCGTCGGCTTTGGCCCCTCGACCGCCGCACGCCGCGCGCCTCCGGCCACAGGCGGACCGCCGACCGGCCGCCCCGCAGCGCTACTCGCCGCCGACGGCGCACTTCCCGATGGAACATGCTGGGCCACATCAGCCGAAACGACCTCGCGAGCCGCGCGAACGAACTCCCCCGCGCTGGCGTACCGGTCCCCCGGCTCTTTCGCCATCCCCCGCGCGATGATCGCGTCGAGCCCGGCCGGGACCGCCGCGTTCACCGACGACACGCACGGCGGATCGGTCATGAGGTGCCCGCGCATCTGCTGGGCCGGGTCGGTGTCGCCGTAGGGGCGACGGCCGGTGAGGGATTCGTAGAGGACGCAAGCCAGGGAGTAGACGTCGGCGCGCGCGTCGGCGTGACCGCTGAAGCGTTCGGGCGCCATGTAGGCCCAGGTGCCGATCGCCAGACCCGTTGTGGTGACCGAGGTCTGGCCCGCGCCGCGCGCGATGCCGAAGTCGATCAGGTAGGTGAAACCGTCGGGTGCCACGAGGATGTTGGAGGGCTTGACGTCGCGATGCACCAGCCCGGCACGATGGGCCGCGTCCAGCGCGGTCGCGACCTGCCCGAGGATGTCGAGGGCCACGCTCGCTTCGAGCGCTCCGCTCTCGGTCAGCCGCGCCGCGAGGTCGGTGCCCTCCACGAATGCCATCTCGATGAACAGCCGCCCGTCGACGGCACCGTGCCGGTGGATCGGCACGATGTGCGGATCGCGCAGTGCGGCGGCGACCTGAGCCTCGCGCTCGAAACGCGTCCGGTACACCGCGTCCGCAGCGAGTTCGGCGGGCAGCAGCTTCAGCGCGACGCGCCTGCGGTCGGTGGTGTCGTAGGCCAGCCAGACCTGTCCCATCCCGCCCTTGCCGAGAAGCCGTTCCAGCCGATAGCGACCGAATCGCGCCGCAGTCATCGCGAACCTCCCAGTCACCATCGACATCCGCCGCGCCGACGCGGACTCCCGAATGCCGGGGCACACTACCGAAAGTCCAGCTCACGACATCGCTGCCGCGGGCACAGCCTTACAGGGAGCGTACCCCCGCCGACCATCTCGGACAGTGTGAGCTGGCCGACTCCCCCGCGAGCCCCGCCTCGCGGGTGCGCGAGGCCGCGCGCGCTAGCCTTTCCCCATGGACGAGCTGCCCGACATCCGGATCGGCACCGCGGAGCGGGAGCACGCGATGCGGCGGCTGTCGGACAACTTCGCCGCTGGTCGCCTCAGTGTCGCGGAATTCGACGAGCGCAGCGCCGTGATCGCCGCGGCGGTGACCCGCGCCGACGTGGACCGTGTCTTCGCGGACCTGCCGCCGGAGCCCGCGGCCGTCGCCGCTCCCGCCGAACGCAAATCCCGGCCGCTCGACGAATGGTTGGACCGGGCGATGGCCGCGATCCCGATCGTCGCGCTCATCCTGTTCTTCGTCACCGGCAGCTGGCTGTGGTTCCTCGCGATCCCACTGGCCGGCGCTCTCTTCTTCGGCACACGACACGGAAAGCACTGATGGAACCCATCGAGATCAACGCGGGCAGCTGGTACCTGCGCGCCCTGCGCGCCGACGAACGGATCGACGACCGCCCGGCGCTCGCCGCAGGCGGAATCACCGACCCCGACTACGTCGCCCAGCGAACCGCCCAGTGGGACAAGGAAACCCACTACTCCTGGGCCGTCTGCGAACCGACCACGGCGGAGATGGTCGCCGAGATCGTCGTCACCCCGGCCGGAGACGGCACCGCCGAACTCACCGGCTGGTCCCGCGAAGGCTACGAGCCCGCGCTCGACGCCGGTCGCACGGCGGTCGGTCGCTTCGTCGAAGGCGGGTTGGGCCTGCGCCTAGCTGCGAACGACTGACAACGGCGGCCGACAGACCGGGCGAAATCCGCACACAACCGAGGTCGTCGGAGCGCCCAGGCCCTGTCTCGAAGTCCCATCCGCGGACTTCGACACTGGGCCTAGCGCATGACCCCCGTGTGCCCGGTCGAATAACGCCCCGGCTGCGGCCACACGGTGAGCCCGTGCGGTCCGCGGCCCACCGGGATGCGGGCCAACAGTTTCCACTCGACGATGTCGATCGCGTAGACCTCGCCGTGGTGGCGTCCGGAGGCCCAGAAGATCCGGCCGTCGACGGAGATGTTGCCCATGTCCGGGCTGCCGCCGCCGGGCACGAACCATTTGTGCACCAAGCCGTTCGCCGCGAAGTCCCAGACCGAGATGCTGCCCTCGTGCCGGTTGGTGATGATCATCTGCTTGGAGTCGCGGGTGATGTAGAGGCCGTGCGCGCCGTCCCCGGTGGGCACGAAGCCCTTGCTCTCGAAGGTGAGCGCGTCGAAGACGTAGAGGCCGCCCGCCGCCATGTCGGCGACGTAGAAGGTGAGCCCGTCCGGCGAGAGTTTCACGTCCTGCGGCTTGCCCGAGCGGCCGCCCGCGAGATCGATGGTCTTGATCAGCTTGCGTTCCGCGACGTCGAAAACCTGCATGCGGCCGATGAATTCGCAGCTGGCGAGCGCGAAACGGCCGTCGGCCGTGAAGTCCATGTGGTCGACGCCCGCGCAGTCGGGCACCGGAAGGGCGTGTACTTTCTGCCAAGTCTTCGGGTCGTAGAAGTCCAGCGACTTGTCCGCCTCGGCGACGACGAGCGCGAACTTGCCGTCGGGCGTGTAGTACATGTTGTAGGGGTCCCGGACCGGGAAAGGCTCGCCGGGCAGGCCGGTGCGCGGGTCGATCGGCCGCAGGCTGCCGCCGCCGATCGGCAGGTCGTTGGTGACGTAGAGCGTCTGCATGTCGTAGGACGGCACCACGTGCTGTGGCTCCTCGCCGCCCGCCGCGAAGGTGTCGATCACCTGGAAGGTGTTCTGGTCGATCACCGTGACGGTGTGCGACTGGCTGTTGGGGACGTACACCAGCGGCCGGTGATCGGCGACCGTTGGGCTCAGCTCCCGGTTGGCCGCGTACACGTCGGTCGCCGAGAGCGGCGGCGGCATGCCCGGCAACAGGTTGGCGATGTGCGGGGGCGGCGGCGCGGAGGTTGGGGCCGCGACCGCCGAGGTCGTGGACTCCGTGGCGACGATGCCCGCCTCACTGGTAGTAGTGCAGCTGGTCACCGCCGCCACGGCGGCCAAGGACGCGAATATCCCGCGAGGTGCGCCGCATCGGTTCACGCGCCTGCACCGTGCCTGTGAGGAGTGAGACGACATGTGAGCGAAGCCTACGGGCCGAACAGCCATTTCCCGGCTATCCACGCCGACCCGGTCTCCCGCCGCCTCACTCGACCGAACCGAGCACCCTTTCCAACGCGTCGACGGCGGCGTCCAGCTGCGCCGCGGTGACCGTCAGCGGCGGCCGGAACCGGATGCCGCGCTCGCCGGTGCCGAGGATCAGCACGTTCTCCCGCTCGCGCAGCGCCGTCAGCACCGCGTCGCGCAGGTCCGCCGTCGCCAGGGTGATGGCGCACATCAGACCGCGTCCGCGCGGCTCGGTGACGCGCGGATGATCCGCCGCGAGCCCCTCCAGCCTGCGCAGCAGGTGCTCGCCGAGTGGCCGGGAGGCCTCGATGAGTCCGTCGCGTTCGATCACCTCGAGGATGCGACGGGCCCGCACCATGTCGGTGAGGTTGCCGCCCCACGTCGAGTTGAGCCGCGAACTCACCGCGAAGACGTGGTCGGGGATCTCGTCGACCCGGCCACCCGCCATCACGCCGCACACCTGGGTCCGCTTGCCGAAGGCGACCACGTCGGGCGCGAGCCCGAATTGCTGGTAGGCCCAAGTGGTTCCGGTCATGCCGACGCCGGTCTGCACCTCGTCGAGGACGAAAAGCGCGTCGTTCTCGTGGCAGAGCCGCTGCACGGCGAGCAGGAACTCCGGGCGCAAGTGCCGGTCGCCGCCCTCGCCGAGGATCGGCTCGGCGATGAAACACGCTATGTCGTGCGGGTTTTCGGCGAACGCGCGGCGCGCCTGGTCCAGCGCCTGCGCCTCGGCGGCCTCGATGTCACGCCCCGGGGCCAGGTAAGGCGTCTCGATGCGCGGCCAATCGAACTTCGGGAAGCGGGCGGTCTTGACCGGGTCGGTGTTGGTCAGCGACATGGTGTAGCCGGTGCGGCCGTGGAACGCGCCGGTCAGATGCAACACCTGGGTGCCGAGATCCGGTGACCTGCCACCGGATTCGTTGTGTCGGCTCTTCCAGTCGAACGCGACCTTGAGCGCGTTCTCCACGGCGAGGCCGCCGCCATCGATGAAGAACAGGTGCGGTAGCCGCGGATCGCCGAGCACCCGCGCGAACGTCGCGACGAACCGCGCCATCTCCACGGTGTACATGTCGGAGTTGGAGGGTTTGTTCAGCGCGGCCGTCGCCAGCTCCGCGCGGAAGTCCGGGTCGTCGGCCAGCGCGGGATGGTTCATGCCCAGCGCGTTGGACGCGAAGAAACCGAACATGTCGAGGTAGGTGCTGCCGTCGCGTTCGTCGACGAGGCGGCAGCCGCGGGAGTTCGTCAGGTCCAGCACCATATCGAATCCGTCGGCGAGGATATGCGCCGACAGGATCTCGTGTACCCGGGTCGCGGGGGTGACCGGTGCCGTGTCACCACCCGATCGGGTGCGCTCCAGTTCGAGGGTCACACCAGTAGGGTACGAAAAGATTTACGGAATCTCTACAAGATTGCGGATTAATTACGCTCTACGGCTACCTGTCGTAGAATGTCTGCAGGATGATGGTGCTGCGCGTCCGGACGTTGGCGGTCGCCCGGATCTCCTGGAGCAGCTGCTCCAGATGCCTCGGCGATGCGACCCGTACCAGCAACACGTAGCTCTCGTCACCCGCCACCGAGTGGCATGCCTCGATACCCGGGATATGTTGCAGCACAGCGGGGGCGTCATCCGGCTGCGACGGGTCGAGAGGAGTGATCGCGACGAATGCCGAGAGCAGCTGTCCAAGTGCCTCCGGATCGACATGCGCTGTGTAGCCGCGGATCACGCCGCGCGCTTCCAGCCTGCGCACCCGAGACTGCACCGCGGAGACCGATAGGCTCGCCTTCTCGGCCAGGTTCGACAGGGTGGCGCGACCATCGGCCATCAGTTCACGAATCAGCAGGCGATCGATGTCATCGAGTACGGGTCTTGCCGGTGTATCCGCCATCAGTGGAGGCTAACCCAGTGAGCGCTGCTCGTGTCGAAAACCTCCACTCGTTCACTTCCGGCAACCTGGTAGCACCGGGTGCATGCCCACAGCGGAAACCAAAGCCGAAGCGGAGCAATCGATGACGAACACCCTGAGCGACCAGCTGACCCGCGATCTCGCCGACCGCGCGGCAACCCTCTTGCGCGGCCTCGGCGCCGAGCCGCCCGAGGACGGAGAGCTGACCGCCCGCACCCCCATCACCGGCGGTGTGCTCGCCACTCTGCCCGCCGACTCGTCCGCGTCCGTCGACGCGGCCATCGGACGCGCCGCCGCGGCCTTCGGCGCCTGGCGCACGGTGCCCGCGCCCGCCAGGGCGGCGGTTGTGCGCAGGCTCGCCGAACTGCTCACCGCGCACAAGACCGAACTCGCCCAGCTGGTCACCTTGGAGGCGGGCAAGATCGGCCCCGAGGCGGTCGGCGAGGTGCAGGAGATGATCGACATCTGCGAGTTCGCCATCGGGCTCTCGCGCCAGCTGTACGGGCGCACGATGCCCTCCGAGCGGCCCGGGCACCGGCTGATGGAGACCTGGCATCCGCTCGGCGTCGTCGGGGTGATCTCGGCCTTCAACTTTCCGGTGGCGGTCTGGGCATGGAACACCGCGATCGCGCTGGTGTGCGGCGACACGGTGGTGTGGAAGCCGTCCGAGACCACCCCGCTCACCGCGCTCGCCTGCCACACACTGCTACGCCGCGCGGCGGCCGACGTCGGCGCGGATCCGCAAGTGCACCAACTGATTCAGGGCGGTTCCGAGGTCGGCGCCCGGCTGGTGGACGACGAGCGGGTCGCGCTGCTCAGCGCCACCGGTTCGGTGCGGATGGGTCGCATCGTCGCGCCGCGGGTGGCCGCGCGTTTCGGCCGCTGCCTGCTGGAACTCGGCGGGAACAACGGCGCCGTCGTCACGCCGTCGGCCGATCTGGAGCTGGCGGCGCGCGCCATCGTGTTCGCCGCCGCGGGCACCGCGGGGCAGCGCTGCACCACGTTGCGACGGCTGATCGTCCACGTCGACGTGGTCGGGCCGCTGCTCGATCGCGTCGAGAAGGCGTACCGGCAACTGCGCGTCGGCAATCCGCTCGACGACGGGGTGCTGGTCGGCCCGCTGATCAACGAATCCGCGCACACGAGCATGCGGGCGGCGATCGACCGCGCCCGCGCCGACGGCGGCGAGTTGGTCTGCGGCGGTGAGCCGGTACCCGGGTTCAGCGAGCACGCCCACTACGTGCGCCCGGCCATCGTGCGGATGCCCGCCCAGACCGCCGTGGTGCGCGAGGAGACCTTCGCGCCGATCCTCTACGTGCTCACCTACCACGACTTCGACCACGCCATCGCGCTGCACAACGCAGTGCCGCAAGGACTTTCGTCCGCGGTCTTCACCGGCGACCAACGCGAGGCCGAACGCTTCCTGGCCGCCGACGGCTCCGACTGCGGCATCGCCAACGTCAACATCGGCACCTCGGGCGCCGAGATCGGCGGCGCGTTCGGCGGCGAGAAGAACACCGGCGGCGGCCGCGAATCCGGCTCCGACTCGTGGAAGGCCTACATGCGCCGCGCCACCAACACCGTCAACTACTCCACCGAACTACCACTCGCCCAGGGCATCCAGTTCGGCTGAAACCACCCCCGACCAGGCGATTAGGTGCCACACCCTGCCCGTGTGTAAGGTTGAGACTACCGACGCGGGGTGGAGCAGCTCGGTAGCTCGCTGGGCTCATAACCCAGAGGTCGCAGGTTCAAATCCTGTCCCCGCTACAAACGAAAGCGGCCCGGAACAACACGTTCCGGGCCGCTTTCTTGCGTCTGGCGTCGATCAGCTCCTAGATGTTACCGTCGGTAACAGTAGTTCTCGCATCCGATGAAAGGGGCAGGCAATGGGGCTCGCCCACTCCGCCGCCAGCACGATGGACCGCGACATCGAAGACGCCGAGTACGCGGCGAAGTTGACGACGTTGTCCGAAGGGTCGGTGGAACGGCACTTCGACCCGTACGTCGACATCGATTGGGATTCGGCGGATTTCGCTGTCGATCCGACCGATCGGCGGTGGATCCTGCCCGACGCGGACCCGCTCGGGCGGCACCCCTGGTACCAGGCGCAGCCGGAGGAGCGGCGGATCGCCATCGGGATGTGGCGGCAAGCGGGGATCGCGAAGGTCGGACTGCACTTCGAGCAGTTGCTGATCCGCGGGATCATGCAGTACGCGGCCCGGCTCGACAACGGCGATCCGGAGTTCCGATTCATCACCCACGAAGCGGCCGAAGAGTGCAATCACACCCTGATGTTTCAGGAGATGATCGACCGGATCGGCATGGACGTCGTGGGCATGGGGTCGATCGATCGCAAACTCACCCTCGCGATCTGGCCGACCGTGGTGTACTTCCCCGCGCTGTTCTTCACCATGGTCCTCGGCGGGGAAGAGCCGATCGACCACATGCAGAAGGCGATCCTGCGCTCCAGCGCGGACATGCATCCGATGGTCGCCAGGGTGATGCAGATCCACGTCGCCGAGGAGGCGCGCCACATCTCGTTCGCCCACGAGTACCTGCGCAAGAACGCCCCGCGGCTGGACCCGGTGCGCAAGACAGCGCTGTCGGTGCTGACGCCGATCGTGATGCGCGTGATGTGCGAGATGATCATGACGCCGCCGGTCGAGTTCCGCCGCGAATTCGACATCCCGAAATCGGTGATCGACGACTTGTACTGGCGCAGCGAAGAATCCCAGGCGACCCTGCGCGGCATCTTCGCCGACGTCCGCGCCCTCGCCACGGACTCCGGTCTGATGAACCCGGTGGCGAAGCTCGCGTGGAAACTCTGCGGAATCGACGGCCGCTCGTCCCGCTACCGCAGCGAGCCTGAACGCTGAACCCGGGATCCGCGGTGGACCCCGGATTCCACCGGGGTCCACGTCCGCACGGCCAAGCTGGTCGTCGGCGATTACGAGGTGAGCAGCGAGGTCGGCACAAGCCTCGGAAGTGCCTGCCCGGTGCGGTATTACGGCAGGCGTCAGATCCGCGGCGGCTCGATGCCGAGTTCGCGCAACCGCTCGGCGTACTCCGCGACGTTCGCGAGTTTGATGTTCTCGTAACCGCGGACGACGTCGGGGAGGGCGGCGGCATGGACGGCTCGGTCGTAGCCGTCGGCGTCCAGATCGTTGGCGAGCGCGGTCACCATGCGCACGTAGTGGTCGCGAAGTTCGCGTTCGACGCGGCGGACGTGGGCGTAGCCGAAGGGGTCGAAGGCGGTGCCGCGCAGGCGCTTTCCCTTGGCGAGCAAGCGCAGGGCCAGGTGGCTGCGCGGGCCCATGCCGATCTTCTTCTCCCGGCCGAGCGCCCGTAGGACGGGCGGGTGCAAACGGTAGGTGAGGTTCGCGCCGTCGGGCACCTGGGCGGCGACCTCGGCGAGGAACGCGGGATCGGTCAGTCGCCGCGCCACCTCGTATTCGTCCTTGTAGGCGGTCAACTTGTACAGCCCGCGCGCCACCTGCTCGCTGAATTCGGTGCGGTCGGTGACCCGCCGTTCGGTGTCCCAGATGTGCCGCACGGTGCGCACGTAGTCGCGCGCCACCGCGACGCTCTGGAATCCGATCAGCTCGGCCGCGCGCAGCTCGACCAGCCGCCGCGTCTCCCCGGTCGCGGTGAACCCGTCGAACAGATCCGCGGGCACCACGACCCGCGCTGGCTCGGGCTTGCTGCGCGCGGTGGCGGCGGCGAACTCCGCGGGCCGCGCGATCGCGATCCTGCCCCAGCGGAAGGCCGAGATATTGGCGGCGACGGCGACGCCGTTGATCTCGATGGCCTCCTCGATCGCCGACGCGGGCAGCCGCAGTCCCCCACTCTGATACGCCGCCCCGACCAGCAGGAAGTTGGCGGCCGCGGTATTGCCGAAGAGCACCTCGGCGGCCGCGAGCGCGTCGAACGAGCCGACCACCTTCGCCGCCCGCGCCAGCCGGGCGAGCAGCGACGACTCGTCCGGATAGGTGACGGACTTGTCGTAGACCATGTCGCCGGTGGGCGTCTTGCTCGTCGAGGCCACCGCGATGGTCGCGGTCGGCGAACCGTAGGCCAGGTTCTTGTCGTCGGTCGCGGCGAGCAGGTCGAACGCGATGACGCAGTCCGCGGAACCGGGGGCGAGCCGGTTGGCGGGCTCCAGCGCGTCCGCCGCGAACCGCAGGTGCGACACGACCGGTCCGGCCTTCTGGCTCAGGCCGATCTGGTCGAGGCTCGCCACGTCGTAGCCCGCCCGCAGCGCCGCCGTCGCCAGCACCTGGTTCACGGTCACGATGCCGGTGCCGCCGATCCCCGCGAGGAAGACGTTCTGCGTGCCGGTCGGCGCCTCGAGCGCGAGTTCCGGCAGGCGTGGCGGCTGCGGACGGCGAACCTCCTTGCGCCGCTTGCGTTCCGCCGGGTCGGGCAGCTCCACAGTGACGAAGGAGGGGCAGTCGCCGTCCATGCAGCTGTAGTCGGTGTTGCATGAGGTCTGATCAATGCGCGTCTTGCGGCCGAACTCGGTGTCGACCGGCTGCACCGAAAGACAGTTGCTCTTCACGCCGCAATCGCCGCAGCCCTCGCACACCGCCTCGTTGATGACCACCCTGGTCCGCCGGACCGGCAGCGCGCCGCGCTTGCGCTTGCGGCGCGCGTCGGCCGCGCAGTGCTGGTCGTAGACGAGCACGGTGACGCCGGGAATCTCGCGCAGCATGCGCTGGGCCTCGTCGAGCCGATCACGGTGCCACAGCAGCGTGCCCGGAGCGAGATCGCGCTTGCGGTAGCGCTTGGGTTCGTCGGCGCACACGATGATCTTCCGCACGCCCTCGACGCTGAGCTTGTGGGTGAGCCTCGGAACGCCGATGGAGCCCTCCGCGTCCTGCGCCCCTGTCATCGCGACCACGTCGTTGTGCAGCAGCTTGAAGGTGATGTTCACCCCCGCCGCGACGCAGGCCTGCACCGCCAGCTGCCCGGAGTGGAAATACGTTCCGTCACCGATGTTCTGGAACAGATGACCCACGTCGGTGAAGGGCGCCTGACCGATCCACTGCGCCCCTTCGCCGCCCATCTGGGTCAAGCCGGTGACGGCGCTGTCGGCGCGACCGGACAGAGTCACCATGGTGTGGCAGCCGATCCCGCCACCGGCCAGCGAGCCTTCCGGCACCGCCGTCGAGCGGTTGTGCGGGCAGCCGCTGCAAAAGTACGGTGCGCGTTTGGCGGACAGCACCGAAAGCGACAGCGGCTGCGGCAGGGCCCTTTTCATCTCCAGGTAACCGGCGAGGGCTCGGCGCAGCGGGCCCGCGATGCGACCGGAGGTGAGTTCGCCATTGGGGCTGAACAACACTCGCCCATCGGCATCGGTCTTGCCGAGGATCTCGGGCGCATCGGCACGGCCGTAGAGGATGTCGCGAATCTGCGTCTCGATGAACGCGGTCTTGTCTTCGACGACGACGATCCGCTCCAGCCCGTCCGCGAACTGCCGGACACGTTCGGGCGCAATGGGATACGGCATGCCGATGCGCAGCAGCCGGACTCCGGCTCGGGACAGGTCGGCGTCGTCCACGCCGAGATCGACCAGCGCTTGGCGCATCGCGTCGAAAGTGGTTCCGGTGGCGGCGATGCCGATCCTGGCGCGCGCCGGGTTCACCTCGATGACGTCCAGCTCGTTGACGGTGCTGTAGGCCTTCACCAGTTCCCAGCGCGGTCCGTACAGGTCGGCCTCGGCGACGACGCTGTCGGTCGGCGCGGCCATCGGCCGCTGGAGGTAGGTGAAAGGCCTGCCCTCCCATTCGATCTCCGGGACGGTGATGGCGATGTCGCCGACCGAGCCGTCCACCGTCCATGCGCCGTCGGCCACGTCGGCGACGATCTTCAGCGCCACCAGGCACCCGGATGCCCGCGACAGCGCGACGCCGTGCAACCCCATGGTGATGATCTCGCGCGCGTTGCGCGGAAAGAGCACGGGGATGTTCATCGCCGCCAGCGACCGTTCGCTCACCGCGGGCACGGTCGAGGATTTCGACGCCGGATCGTCGCCGACCAGTAGCAGCACCCCGCCGCGCGCGTTGGCGCCGTACATATTCGCGTGCCGCAGCGCGTCGGTGGCGCGGTCGAGGCCGGGTCCCTTTCCGTACCAGACCCCGACGACGCCGTCGTGTGTCGCGTTGCCCGCGGGCAGTTGCGCTTGGCTGCCCCACACGGAGGTCGCGGCGAGTTCCTCGTTCAGGCCGGGGACGAAGGAGATGTCGTGCTCGGCGAGGACGGTGGGCATTCCGTTGAGCATCTTGTCCACGCCGCCGAGCGGGCTGCCCTGATAGCCGGAGACGAAGGTGCCGACCCGCAGGCCCGCCCGCAGATCGCGCACGTGTTGTTCCACCAGTTGCCGCGCGATCGCCTGCACCCCCGTCAGCACGACGGTGCCGGAGCCGACCCGGTAGCGGTCGGCGAGGTCGTATGGCGCGGTGATCAGATCGCGGTCGGCGAGCTCGGTCATCGGTCCACCCATCCGCTCGGCGCCCGGTCGGAGCGCTTCGCATCGTTGAGCACTTGGTGCCGACATCCTGTCCCGAAAGCGCGGATTGAACAATAGATGGAGTTTCAATTGAGCATTCTGCTCAGCTTGCTCACGCCGTACTGGGCACCGCCTGAGCACGATGCCAGATCGATGTGACCACCACCACATTCACCATCCCGCGGGCCAGTGCGCGTCGGGCGGCCTCGAGCGCATGGCATCGCGTCCAGTCGACGCCGGTTCGTTCAGGTTGGCGAAAGAACCCGAGACTGCCGCGCTCACTCAGCGTCGCTTCAGCCGAGCCGACAACAAGCACGCGAACTACCGCGCCTACTCGGTGACGCTCCACCCAGACAACAAGCACCGCGCCCGGCTTTCCTCGACTAGGAAGGGGTTCGGCGGCCGTCGAGAACACCGGCGCGGGCTGAATCAGCGCGGCAGCCAGCTGGAACCATACCCAGAGCTCTCAGGTTCGAAGCCTGTCCCCGCTACTGGGAAAATCGGCCCCGGAGCCACTGACTCCGGGGCCATTTCAGTTTGCCCGTTCCGGCATTCGGCAGCTCGGGCCTCTCCCGTCCGCCCAGAGAACGCGACTCGGCGAACTCCCGCGCGTCCCGCGATATCTGAGCGAAATGCATTGTGACCACGGCATTCACATTGGTAGCACTTCCGAATATATCGCTTGGTTACCCGAATACCGCCACTCCCCATTACCCTTCTCTCTGCTCGACGAAAGTTATTGCGTCGCCGTTCTTTCAGTGACTAGGGTTACTCGGGACATTCGGCCCATGCCGGTTCTCGAACCTGGCACCGGCCGGTTCCGCACGGCGGCAGCGATGCCCAGAGGTAGGCAAGATCATCGGTGATAAGCAGCAGAATTCAACGGCTATTACCGACCGGCATGTGGTCCCGCCCCCTCGGCGTCCGAACCAGGTTGCTGGCGATCGTCCTCATCCCCAGCGTCGCGCTGCTCGGGCTCGGCATCGGCGCCACCTGGTATCTGGTGAAAGCCGGTCGCAACGCGGCGTCTTGGGCCGAGCTGGCCAGTTCCGTCACCACCCCGGCGATCCTGATGATCGAGGCGTTCCAGGAGGAACGTCGCGCCTCGCTGCTGCACTTGGCGGGCGACGACGACGCGACCAACACGCTGTCCGCCGCCCGCAAGAATTCCGACGAGGCGCTGGCCGCGCTGGGCGCCCTGGGCGAGACCGCTTCTGAACTGCGTCCCGACCTCGCGGGCGATATCGACAGCTACGACGTGCTCTACCAGCAGCTGCCCACTCTGCGCGGCGGCGTCGACGCGCACGCCGTGCCTTCGGCGCAGGTATTCCTCGCCTTCAACCAGATCATCGACACCATCGTGCTCGCCTCGCTGCTGGCCGCCGAGGTGGCGCCGGACGCCGAGATCGCCGTCGAGCTGTACAAGGGTGTGCACGCGCTGCGCGCGGCCGAAGCGGTATCGCGGGCGAGCGCGATCGGCTCGGCGGCGCTCATCTCGGAGCAGATCACCCCCGAACAGCTGACCGACTTCAGCCGCTACGTCGGCGACGGCCGCGGCGAGGTCACCTACGCGACAACGGTGCTGAGCGGAAAGCGCCAAGCACAGCTTCAGGAGATCACAGCCAGCCCCACCTGGCGGCAGCTGACCGCGATGGAAGACGCGATCATCCAGCGCGGCACCCACAGCGGCGAGTCCGACGGTTCCACCGCCGACACGTCCGGCAGGCAGTCCACCTCCCGCACCACCCGCGCGGCCGACACCCCGCCGCCGCTGCCGCTCGGCATCGGCGAATGGCAGCAGTCCGCCACCGCCGTGCGCTCGCAGCTGCTGAAGCTGTGGGAGGACCAGAGCCGCGACGCTCACCGCACCGCGGAGAGCACCGGCGAGGAGATCGCCCGCAACTCCCTCTACGGCGGCCTCGCCGTGCTCGCGGTGACGCTGCTGGCCTTCCTCGCCGCGCTGCTGCTCGCCAACCGCTTCATCGGCCGCATGCACCGGTTGCGCCGCGACACCCTGGAACTCGCCGACGAGCGCCTGCCGGAGACCATCCGCAGGCTCGGCGAGGGCGACCAGGTCGACCCGCAGGAGGTCGCGCGCCTGGACTACGGCGGCGACGAGATCGGTCAGGTGGCCGACGCGTTCAACCGCGCCCACGTGGCGGCGGTGTCGGCCGCGGTCGCCGAATCGAAGACGCGGGCGGGCGTCGCCGCGGTCTTCCTCAATATCGCGCACCGCAGCCAGGTGATGGTGCACCGTCAGCTGGCGCTGCTGGACAAGGCCGAACGCGAGGAGGAGAACCCCGCCCGCCTCGACCTGCTCTTCCAGCTCGACCACCTGGCCACCAGGGCACGGCGCAACGCCGAGAACCTCGTCATCCTCGGCGGCGAACAGCCGGGTCGTCGCTGGCGCAACCCGGTGCCGCTGATCGAAGTGGTGCGCAGCGCTGTCGCGGAAAGCTTGGACTACACTAGGATTCAGATCGGCAAGCTGCCCGAGGTACGCGTGTCGGGCACCTCGGTGGCCGACCTCATCCACCTCATCGCCGAGCTGACCGACAACGCGACCGCCTTCTCCCCGCCGGAATCGCGGGTCGAGGTGACGGGCACGCTGGTCGGCAAGGGCGTCGCCATCGAGATCACCGATCAGGGGCTCGGCATGCCGGAAGCCGAACTGGCCGAACGCAATGCCGTGCTGGCCTCGCCGCCGGACTTCAGCGTCGCCACGCTCTCCAGCGATGCCCGCCTCGGCCTGTTCGTGGTCGGGAAACTGGCCGCGCGGCACGGCATCTCGGTGCGGCTGACCGAATCCGACTACGGCGGCGTGAAAGCCATCGTGCTGGTGCCGACCACGCTGATCGCCACCGGGCAGGAGCCCCCGCGCGAGCAAGCCGCCCGCGAACCGCACGCGCTGGCGAGCAACGGGACGTTCAACGGATTCGCACCGGTCCCCGCTCTCGCCGCGCCGAGCCCCGCGCCAAATGTGGCCGTCGACGCCGGTTCCGGCGATCGACCGGCCCTGCCCAAGCGTCGTCGCGAGACGTCCGCCGGGCCGTCCGCCAGCACGAACGGCGCCGCCGCCACCCGGCCGCGCACCGCCGAGGAGGCGCGCACACTCATGTCGGCCATCGAGAACGGAACCCGGCAGGGTCGCCTGAACCGCGTCGACAACCCGACAGCAACGACCTCCAACCCGCAGGAAGGTGCCGGTGACGACCTCCAAGCCACGTAGTCTCGACTGGTTGCTCGATGATCTCGTCGAACGGCTGCTCGACGTCCGCTATGCCGTCGTGCTGTCGACCGACGGACTGCTCCTCGGCCACAGCACGGCGATGAATCGCTCGGACGCGGAACGCTTCTGCGCGATGGCCTCCACCCTGCACGGCGTGGCGCGCAGCGCGGGCAGCCATTTCGACGCGGGCGGGGTCTGCCAGACGGTGGTGGAGCTCGATCGCGCGGTGCTGTTCATCACGGCGGCGGGCGACAACGCGTGCCTCGCGGTGCTCACCGCGGAGAACGCCAACATGGGCATGGTCGCCTACGAGATGAACCAGACCGTGCAGCGCGTCGGCGCGCACCTATCCGTCGACCCGCGCCCGCAACAGCTCGACGGGGTCGGTTCGCGACGGCCATGAGCGACCGGCGGGAGTCCTGGTTCGACGAGGAGGCGGGCCCCCTCGTCCGCCTCTACGCGGTCACGGGAGGGCGCTCCGGCGGCGGCCGACCCGAGCTGAACATGCTGACGCTCGTGGTGCGCGCCGGATCGCGGACGCTACGCCGCAACGAACCCGAGTACGCCGAGATCGTGCGGCTGGCCCGCGAACCGCAGTCCATCGCCGAGCTGGCCGCGCAGCTGAACCTGCCGCTGACCTCGACCAAGATCCTGGTCGGTGACCTCATCGATGACGGTTTGCTGGACTTCCGCGATCCCGAACCGACGCCGGAGGCGGGGCCGCGGGACATGGATGTGTTGCGCGCGGTGCTCAAGGGAATCAAGGCGCTGTAGCGGCTCAACTCAACCGGGCGGCAAGACGTTTGGCGTTCATATAGGCGATCGCCTCGATCGACACCATGGGGTTCACCCCGGACGCCGTCGGGAAGCAAGAGGCATCCGCGACGACGATGTTGGGCACCTCCCAGGTCGCGCCGTCCGGATCCGCCACCGACATCGCCCGCGAGCCGCCCATCCGCGCCGAGCCCATGATGTGCAGCGCTCCCATCCCGCAGCGGCCGGGTCCGTATCCGGCGGTGAGGCAGGCCGCGACGAATTCCGCGTGCGAGCCGCTGACGCCGGGTTCGTAGGTAGCTCCGGCCTGATGCCCGGAGAAGACGCGCTTCGCGCCCGCGGCTTCGAGAATGCTGGCGGCGCCCGCGATTCCGGTGTGCAGGTGGGCGCGGTCGCGCTCGGAGAGCTTGTACCGCACGACCGGTTCGCCGGAACGGTCCACCGTGACGCGCCCGTGGTCGCGGTCGCGGGTGATCACGCCGACGGCCGCGGTGCGGGCCAGATCCAGCATGGCCGTGCGGTGCTCGGCCGCGCCGCGCCAGTTCATGAAGCCGACCAGCAGACCGGGGTGCAGCGGGCCCGTCTCGTAGATCACGCCGTAGCCGTGCTGGTCCAGATCGCTGTGCTTGCGCGAGATCCTGGTCTGCAGCCCGCCCTCCCACGGCCTGATCTCCTCGTCGAAGACGCCGAACACCGCCGAGGCCGGATGCAGGCGCAGGTAATCGCCGATGTTCTTGTTCCGCAACCCCGATCGGCGCAGCAGCGCGGGCGTCTGGATGGCGCCCGCGGCGACCACCACGGCGCGGGCACGGACCGTGAATTCCGCGCCCTCGGCGGTCACGGCCTGGACGCCTTCGGCCCGGCCGCCCTTCACCTCGACGCGCCGGACGTCGGCGCCGACCACGAGCCGGGCGCCGCGCTCGGCCGCGTCGGCGAGCCAGGTCTTGGTGACCGTCTGCTTCGCGCCGAGCCGACAGCCGTAGCCGCAGCGTCCGCACTCGACGCCCGCGTCGCACGCGTCGGTGACATTGCGCGGCAGCGGGGCGACATCCCAGCCCAGCGCCGCGAGCCCACGTTCCAGCACGCCGTCGCGCGCGGAGCCCGGCGAGCGGTCGTAGGTGACGCCGAGCCGCCGCTCGACGGCGTCCAGCGCCGCGCCGTACTCGTCCTCGGCGAACTGGGTGGCGCCCAGGTTCGCCCATTCCGCGCGCACCTCGTCAGGGGTGCGCAGCGAGGTGCTCCAGTTGACGACCGTGCCGCCGCCCAGGCAGGTGCCCGCGACCAGCGTGAGCTGGCCCTCCGCGGTGGCCGACGGCCCCGGCGCGTACAGCCGCAGCAGCGCGTCGAGCTCGCCCGCGCCGAAATCGGCGTCGTCGTAGTATTCGCCGCGCTCCAGGACGATCACATCGAGACCGGCCTCGGCGAGCACGGCGGCCGCGGCGCCGCCGCCCGCGCCGGAACCGACCACGACGACGTCGCAGTCGAGCGTCTCGTCCGCGCCGGGCCGCACCGGCCGCAAGGCGGGCTTCGGCGCGCCGGGCAACGGGCCGGGCGGAGCGGGATAGCCCATCTCCTTCCACAGCGGGTTGCTGCCGTCGGGTCCCGGCGTCGTGTAGTACGCGAGCAGCGCGGCCTGTTTGAGCGCCTGGAAGATCGCGCGCTTGGCCCCCAGCCGCGATTCGCCGAGTTCGAGCAGCAGCCGTTCGCGATCGGCCTGCGAGCGCGCGGAGAAACGTCGCGGACCCATGCCAGCGAGCAGACCTAAAACCGGGGAATCCCACAGGCCGAGCAGCGTCGCCAGCTGTTTGCGTTCGGCCTCGCGCGGATTGCGGTCGAGCAGCCGGAGCACCACGTCGGCGACGCCGAGCTCGGAGGCGGACGGCAGCGCGAGGCCGTCGCCCGGCGCGAAGGTGTCGCAGATCAGCTCCAGCGCCGCCCGCTGCCCTGCCGTGAGTTCCATGGTGTTCTCCCCGAGACCGAAAAGTGTGGCGGCGCAACCGGAATTACGGCTCACATAGTTTGACGAGCTCGAACCCTACTCTGGAGAATTACCGGCGTAAAGACCGATTTGCAAACCGTTGTCACGGAATTCCGTGATCACAGATAGCGAATGCCGAACAACTTGACGGGCTCGGTCGGCGACCAGGGTTCAGGGCGGTTCGGGTTGGCAGCGAGGGCAATAGTAGATGCCGCGTTCGCGCTGCGTGATGCGATCCGACGGCGGGGTCGTCTCGCCGAGCGGCCGCACCTCGATCCGCGTGCCGCACCGCTGGCAGGGCTGACGCTGGCGACCGTAGACCAACGCGCGCCACGGCGGACGGTGCGCGGCCTGGGTGAGGACGCGATGCGCCTCGTTGACCAGGGCCAGCAGATCCGGCACATCACCGACCGGCATGGCCGGGTGCACTTTTCGCAGAAAGCAGACCTCGCTGCGGTAGATGTTGCCGATGCCCGCCAGATTGCGCTGATCGAGCAGGGCGAGGCCGACCGGTTGCGCTGGGTGTCTTTCCAAGCGCCGAACCGCCTCGGCCGCATCCCAATTCGGGCCGAGCAGATCCGGGCCGAGGTGATCGGTCGCGGTGTGCTCGTCGGCCCGGCGCAGCACCTCGACGGTGCCGAGCGAGAAGCCGACGGCCTCGGTGTCGTCGGTACCGAGCACCACGCGCGCGGTCACCCGCGGCCGGGTCCAGCGCTCGCCCGCGCAGTAGGTGCGCCACACCCCCTCCATCTTCAGATGGGTGTGGATGCTCGCGTTGGTGGTGCGGATGAACAGGTGCTTGCCGTAGCTGCCGACCTCTTCGACCAGCTCGCCGACCAGATCCACCGTCGCATACCTCGGCACCCGGAAATCGCTGCGCACCAGCGTCTTTCCCACGAGCGCGAGCCGCAGGCGGTTCGCGGTCAGGAAGACCTTGTCACCCTCGGGCACGCACCGCTCCCCCCGTCATGGTTGCCTCCGCAGCCGCAGCCCGCGCGGCGTGGCGGAGAAGCCCGCCTCGGTGAGGAAGCCCGCGAAGGTGTTGCCGTGCACCGATTCTCCGTCCACCCGGTCGATCACCAACGAGTCGACGCGGCGGCGCCGGACCAGCTCGGCGAGTTCGGCGGCGGCGGACTGGCGCGCGTTCGGGTCCTCGGTGAAGGTGAGCAGCGTCTTGCCGCCGCGCTCCAAGTAGAGCACGAGCTCGCCGTCCACCAGCACGACCAGCGCGCCCGCCTTACGACCAGGGCGGTGGCCACTGTCGCCGTCGCCCTTGGGCCAGCCGAGGGCCGCGCCGTACGGGTTCGCGGGGTCGCAGGCGGCCAGCGCCAGCGCCTTGCCCTGTTTCGCCGGATCGCCGGACCGGCCGCGTTCGGTGTCGAAGGAGCGCAACCGATCTACGACGTCGGTGGTGGAGAACTGCGCGCCGCCGAGCGAGTCGACGAAGTAACCGCGACGGCAGCGGCCGCGGTCCTCGAATTCGGTGAGCACCCGGTACATCAGCGCGAAACCGCCCGTCACACCCTCGTTCTGCACCGATCCCCTGGTCAGTACGCCATAACGCTCGAGCAGGGTGTCGGCGGTGGCGTGCGCGCGAATCGTGTTGTCGGCGATGCGTTCCGGCAGCAGCGACCAGCGCCCCGCGACGGCGGGCGGGCCGGACCGGGTCGGCATGGCCGGTCGGGGCAGGTAGGCGCGGCCACGTGGCGCGCGGCGTGGAGTCCGGTGCGTCGTCGTGGTTCGCGAGGTACCCGCGAGCAGGGCGCGCACCGGCGCGAACGTGTCGCCGGAGACCACACCCGCCCACACCAGCTCCCACAGCGCGGCGGCCACCGCGGTGTCGTCGAGGAGGCCGGTGGAGTCGGAGAGTTGGCGGAAGAAGTACGCGCCGCCGCCGTGTACGACCGGGGGGAGACGAATGGGCTCGGAGCGCGGCGGGCCATCACCGGCCGGGGCCTGGTCCACGTCGAGCGGCACCGCGCCATCGGGTTTCGTCACACGGTCGGCGTCGAGCGGCATCGCGGCGTCCGGCTTCGTCGGCATGTCGTCGTCTAGCAGTACGACGTTGTCGCGGCGGCCCGGCGAGTCCGAGGCGAGCGGCGTCCGCGGCGCCAATGTCGCACCGAGCGCGTCGAGCAGCCGCAGGTGCACCTCGGACAGGTCGATCTCGTCCGGCGGCGCGAGCGTGAACGGGGCCTGGTCCGCCAGGTGCAGCGCGATCCATCCATCCTTGGCCGTGATGGCGCCGTGCCCGGACCACACCACCTCGCCGGTGGCCATCAGCTCGTCCAGCATCGCGGGCGAATAGTCGCGGACGCGGGCGGGCAGGATCAGCGATTCCCACGCCGAGGCCGGAATGGGCACTCCGGCAAGCTGTTCCACCACGGCCGAGACGCCGTCGACGCCGCGCAGCTCGCCGGTCTCGACGTGCTGCCAGGACGGGAGGAAGCGCCCGAAGGCTGCGGTCGAGACCGGCTCGACCTCGTGCCGCGCCGCGGCGAGCGACCGCCGCCGCAACCGCCGCAGCACCTGGGTGTCGCACCACTCGGAACCGCTGGCACCCGGCGTGAATTCGCCTTCCACCGCCCGCTTTTCGGTCACCAGACGATGCAGCGCGGTGGCGGCGACCGCGGGGCCGATGCCGAAGCGTGCGGCGACGGCCTCGGTGGTGAACGGTCCGTGCGTGCGGGCGTAGCGGCCGACCAAGTCGCCGAGCGGGTCGGCGACCGGCTCGATGAACGCGGCGGGCATGCCGATCGGCAGCGGGACCCCGAGCGCGTCGCGGAGGCGGGAGGCGTCCTCGACGGCTACCCACCAGGTCCGACCCGCGAACGAGACCTCCAGCGCGCGCCGAGCTTTGGCGAGTTCCGCAAACCAGGGCCGCGGGTCGCCGGGCGGTTCGTCGACGGCACCGAAATTCGCCGCCATCTCGTCGTCGCTCGGCCGCGCATCCTCATCACCGCGCGCCACCGGCGCACCGACGCAACGCAACGCCGCCTCTTCCGGCGTCAGCGGCCCGAGCAGCCGCAGGAGATCGGCCAACCCCTCCGCATCACGCGCACGGCGTTCGGGGGTGAGTCGTTGCAGTTCACGCTCGGTCTGTTCGAGCACCGCCGGATCGAGCAGCTCGCGCAGCTCGACGCGGCCAAGCAGCTCCGCGAGCAATCCGGAATCCAGCGAGAGCGCGGCGGCCCTTCGCTCGGCGAGCGGGCTGTCGCCCTCGTACATGAACTGGCCGATGTAGTCGAACAGCAGCGCGCTGGCGAACGGCGACGGCGTCGCGGTCTCCACCTCGACGAGCCGCACCTGCCTGCGCGCGACCCGGCCGAGCAGGTCGCGCAGGTTCGGCAGGTCGTAGACGTCGCGGAGGCATTCGCGCACCGTCTCCAGCAGGATCGGGAAGTCCGGGAACTTCCGCGCGACGTCCAGCAGCTGCGCCGAGCGTTGCCGCTGCTGCCACAGCGGTGCGCGCTTGCCCGGGTCGCGCCGCGGCAGCAGCAGGGCGCGCGCCGCGCATTCCCGGAACCGGGATGCGAAAAGGGCCGAGCCGCCGACCTGTTCGGTGACGATGTCGTCGATCTCGTCCTGGTCGAAGACGAACAACTCCGCGCCGGGCGGATCGTCGGTGGTGTCGGGCAACCGCACCACGATCCCGTCGTCGGAGGCGTTCGGCGCGGCGTCCACGCCGAACCGTTCGCGCAGCCGGGAGCCGACCGCCAGCGCCCACGGCGCGTGAACCGGCAGACCGTACGGCGAGTGCAAGACCAGCCGCCAGTCGCCGAGTTCGTCGCGGAACCGTTCGACGATCAGGGTCCGGTCGGTGGGCAGCTGGCCGGTCGCGCTGCGCTGATCTTCCAGCAGGGTCACAAGATTCGAAGTGGCGTTGTCGTCGAGTCCGGCGGCTCGGACTATGCGACCGAAACCATCGGTCTCCGCGGAACCGGCATTCCGCGCGGCGGCCTTCCGCGACCCGGACGGTGCGCCGTCACCCGCGGCCGACGGCTCGACCGACCTGGCCAGCGCCTCGGCGGACTCCCGGCCCGCTTTGCGAATGAATTCGCCCAGCGCCGCGCCCAATTCGGCGGGCCTGCCCAACCCGTCCCCGTGCCAGAACGGAAGTCGCCCCGGCTGCCCGAAAGCGGGCGTCACCAGGACCCGGTCGAAGGTGATCTCCTCGATCCGCCAACTGGTCGCGCCGAGGGCGAACACGTCGCCGACGCGGGATTCGTAGACCATCTCCTCGTCGAGTTCGCCGACCCGCGAATTCCGTTCGCCCACCATGTACACCGCGAACATGCCGCGATCCGGGATCGCGCCGCCGGAGGTCACCGCCAGACGCTGCGCGCCGGGGCGGCCGGTGAGCGTGCCCGCGTCGCGATCCCACACCAGCCGTGGGCGCAGTTCGGCGAATTCGTCGGAGGGATAGCGACCGGAGAGCAGGTCGAGCACCGACTCGTAGGCCGAGCGCGGCAGTCCGGCGTAGCTGCCGGTCCCGCGCACCGTCTCGAACCAGGCGTCCACGTCGATGGGCTCGAGCGCGCAGGCCGCGACGGTCTGCTGGGCGAGGATGTCGAGCGGGTGGGCCGGAATCTGTAAGGCTTCGATCTGTCCCGTGACCATCCGCTGGGCGGCGACGGCGCAGTGGATGACGTCGGTGCGGTGCTTGGGAAACAGGACACCGCGGGAGATCTCGCCGACCTGGTGACCCGCCCTGCCGATGCGTTGCAGTCCGCTCGCCACCGAGGGCGGCGCTTCGACCTGCACGACGAGATCGACCGCGCCCATGTCGATGCCGAGTTCGAGACTGCTCGTCGCGACCACGCAACGCAGGCGCCCGCTCTTGAGGTCGTCTTCGATCAGCGCGCGCTGCTCCTTGCTGACCGACCCGTGGTGCGCGCGGGCGAGCAGTTGGTCGGCGCCGTGGATCACCTCGGTGGACGCGCCGAGCAGCGCGGGCGGCGCGTGCGCGGTGTCGATCGGATCGCCGAGCCGCGCCGAGTACGCCTCGTTCAGCCGGGCCGTGAGCCGTTCGGCGAGCCTGCGCGAATTCGCGAAGACGATCGAGGAGTTGTGGTCGAGCACCAAGTCCACGATGGCCTCGTCGACGTGCGGCCAGATCGAACCCGGCTGATCGGATTCGCCCGGCTCGGTCATGTCCGGCACCGGCACCCGCACCGACAGGTCGAAGGTCTTGGGCGCGGGCGGCGAGACGATGGTGATGGGCGCGTTGCCCACCAGAAACCGGCCGACCTTCTCCGGCGGCCGCACGGTGGCGGAGAGGCCGATGCGCTGGGCGGGCCGCTCGGTCAGCAGATCCAGCCTGGCCAGCGAGAGCGCCAGGTGCGAACCGCGTTTGGAACCGGCGATGGCGTGCACTTCGTCCACGATCACCGTCCGCACGGTGCGCAGGGTCTCGCGAGCCGCGGAGGTCAGCATGAGGAACAGCGACTCCGGCGTGGTGATCAGGATGTCGGGCGGGGTGCGCTGCATGGCGCGACGATCGGCGGCGCTGGTATCGCCCGAGCGCACGCCGACGGTGATGTCGGGCGGGTCGAGGCCGAGCCGTTTGGCGGTCTGCGTGACGCCTACCAGCGGCGCGCGCAGGTTTCGCTCGACGTCCACCGCGAGCGCCTTCAGGGGGGACACGTAGAGCACGGTGGTCCCCACGTGTTCGACCTTGCCGTCTTCGCTCGAACGACGCGTCCGGCGCTTCGGCGCGTCGTCCGGTCGCTCGCGCGCGGCGAGTTCATCGATCGCCCACAGGAACGCCGAGAGCGTCTTGCCGGAGCCGGTCGGCGCGACGACCAGGGTGTGTTCTCCGGCCGCGATGGCTTGCCACGCGCCGAGCTGGGCCGAGGTCGGCGCGGGGAACGCGCCGTCGAACCATTCCTGGGTCGCGCGGGTGAACATGGCGGTGGAGAACGTGGCCATGGGATCAGTGTGCACCCGAGCACCGACAGGCGACCGACCGCGAGGCGGCAACCGGCGGCTCGACGACACGGCGCCGACGAGACCTGGACGAAACCGACCGCGCCCCCGGCGCGGACCCCTAGCGTTACCCGAGAGCACACGACGAACAGACCGACAGGCCGGATAAGGGTCCGTCCGCCGTCGCCGGGTCGTACGCTTCGATCCGTGCAAAAGGTGCTGAGACTCGACCTGGTCAGCCATGGCATGACCGAGGCGATGCGAAAGGCACGTTTTCCAGTCGACGAATCCCTGACCGAGGCGGGCCGCCGCGCCATCTCCGCCTGTGCCCCGCTCACCGCCGCGCGTGTGCTGACCGGACCGGAACGCCGCACCGTCGAGACGGCGGCCCTGATGGGTCTGCCCGGCGAGGAGGACGCCCGGCTGCGCGACCTCGACGCGGGCGCGTGGCGCGGCGGCGAGCTCATGTCGGTGCCGCAAGACGAGCTCTACGCGTGGCTGACCAACCCGCAGTTCCGCGGCCACGGCGGGGAGTCGGTGCTGGACGTGATCGAGCGGACCAGGTACTGGATGGCCGAGATCGCCTCCGAGGGCAAGTCGACCATCGCGGTGACCCATCCCGCGGTGATCCGCGCCGCGCTGCTGGTGACGCTGGACGCCCCGCCGAAATCGTTCTGGCGGATCGACATTCCGCCCGGCAGTGTCACCCGCCTGCATTACCGCGGCGAGTGGACGCTGCATTTTCCGCCGTGAGCGCGTCGATCATTCCGCGCCGAGCGGCGTAGACCGTTCGGCGACGCTCAGCAACAGCCGCACCGCGTCGGTGATCAGCCGCGCCGACAGGGACGGGTCGATGGCGCGCTGAATGCCCAGGCCGAGACCGAGACTCAGCACCGCGGACGCCGCGTCCTCCGCCGGCATCGGCAAGTCCAAGCGGAGGCTGTCGGCCAGTGTCTGCAACTGCGCGGCCACCGCGCCGCGCACCGCGCCGAGGTTGGACACCAGCGCGGCGCGCAGCTCGGGATCGTCGCGCGAGAGCGTGGCGAATTCGAACTCGAGCATCGTCCAGCCGACGTCGCCGAGGGTGCGCTCGGCCCAGTCCTGAAGTCGCGCCAGCCGCTCTTCCAAGCTCTCGTCCGCGGCGACCAGTTCCGAGACCTCGCCGAACTTGGTGGCGTGGATGTCCTCGAGCACCTCGAGGCACAGCTCCTTCTTGGTGCGGAAGTTGGAGTAGACCGCGCCCTTGGAGTACCCGGCCTCCTCCGCGACGCGCTCCATGGAGGTCTTCGCATAACCGTCGGCGAGGAAGAGATCGCGCGCGGTCGCGATCAGATCGGCCCTGGTGCGGGCCTGACTCTCGGACCTGGTCAGTCGTGCCATGCCCGCGATTCTACGTACTCTCAGATTTCGGATACTGAGAGAATTTGAATTCTGATAGTGTGCGAAACCATGAGTAACAAGAACGGGCCACAGCGACGTGGCCTGGCCATCGGTTGCGGCGGGACGGTCGGCGCGGCATGGATCGTCGCCGCGCTCACCGCGGTGCGCGACGTGCTCGACTGGGATCCGCGCGAGGCCGACGTCCTGCTCGGCACCTCGGCGGGCGCGGAGATGGTGACCATGCTCGGCAGCGGCATCGACGTCGACGAGCTGGTCGCCATGCAGGAAGGCCGGAGCACCAATCCGGCGCTGCTCGCGCACATGCGCGACGAACCTGGCCGTTTCCCGCCGCTGCCCCGCCCCGGCCTCGGCGCACCGAGGCTGACTCTGCGCGGTGCGGGATCCGGGCAGCGACTGCTCACCGCGGGCAGCGGCCTACTGCCGATCGGCGGCGGTGACGCCGGATGGTTGCAGCGGCTCGCCGAGCGCCTGAACCGGGACCGCACCTGGGTGCCGCATCCGGCGACCTGGCTGGTGAGCATGGATCACGCGACGGCGGTGCGAGTTCCGTTCGGCGCGCCCGACGCACCCGACGCCACCCTCGGCGCGGCGCTGCGCGCGTCCTGGGCGATTCCCGGCTGGTTCCCGCCGGTCCCGATCGCCGGACGCCGGTTCGTGGACGGCGGCGCCGGATCCACCGCGTCCGTCGACCTGCTCGCCGGGCAGGGATTGGACGAGGTCGTGGTGCTCGCGCCGATGGCCTCCGCGTCACGGGTGCCCGCCACCGGCCCCGGCCACTTCCTCGAGCGTCAACTCCGCGACCGGATGAGCGCCCAGCTCGCCGCGGAGATCGCCCAGCTGCGCGCCGCGGGCACCCGCGTGCTGATGCTCGGCGCGACCGCCGAGGACCTCGCGGTGATGGGCCCGAACTTCATGGACGGCCGTCGCCGTCTCGACACCTTCCGGCACAGCCTGCGCAGCACCCGCCGCGCCCTCGAACAAGGAGTCTTCGCGTGAGAATTCTCGGTCACGGTTATCCCGCCATCGAGCTACGGGACGCCCAGGTGCTGATCACCGGCGGTGGGCGCGGTATCGGCCAGTCCACCGCCCAATTGTTCGCCGACGCCGGAGCCCACGTCGCCATCGCCGACGTCGACATCGCCGCGGGCGAGGCGGCCGCCGCGGCCATCGGCGCCCGCGCCTTCGAGCTCGACGTGCGCGCAAGCGACCAGTGGGACAAGGTCGTCGCCGAGCTCGGCCGCGTCGACATCCTGGTCAACAACGCGGGCGTGATGCCCGCGGGCGCGTTCCTCGACGAGCCGGACGCGATCGGCCGCGCCACCTTCGACATCAACGTCTGGGGATTGATCCACGGCATGCGCGCGGTGGTTCCCGGGATGGTCGAGCGCGGGAGCGGGCACGTCGTGAACGTCGCCTCGCTGGCAGGCAAGATCCCGATCGCCGGCCTGGCCGTCTACAACGCGAGCAAGTTCGCCGCCGTAGGTCTTTCTGCCGCAACGCGTCTGGAGTTCGCCGAGCGCGGTGTCAGCGTCAGCTGCGTGCTGCCGTCGGCGGTGCGGACCAGGTTGTCCTCGGGGCTGACGCTCGGTCGCGGGATGCCGACAGTGGACCCGGAAGACGTGGCCGCCGCGATCGTCGGGACCTTGCAGACACGCAAAGGTGAAGTGGCCGTACCGAATTACCTCGGGGGCATCGATCTCGCACTTGCCGCCGCACCGGAGCGGGCGGTTCAGTTGGTCCGAAAACTGTTCGACGGCAATCGCGCGCTCCATCCCGCCGACGCCGAGGTTCGGGAGAAGTACGAGGAAGAGGTTCGCTCGATCACGAAGTGAGCCGACCGAGCCCCACCACCGTGCCTACCGGGCATCGGCGCGGGGCTCGAACCTCCTTGCTCGCAATCGCTTCGACACAAACACCGCACGCAGCGCAGCCGCCCCGTCCAGCAGAGCTCGCGAGCGGGCGTCGACATTCACGTCCCGCGCCGCCAACGCGGACGCGATCTCGTTCCATGCGATCACTTCGACGCGAGCAGCGCACCGAGTGCGGCCGAGCCGTCAAGCATAGCTCGCGAGCGAGCGGCTATGTTCGCGTCTCGCGCGGCCAGCGCGGAGGAGATCTCGTTCCACCGGTTCGCCCTGCGCAGTTCGGGCATCAACGCCTGCAGCGGGGCGATCCGGTAACCGGCCATCCGCAGCTGGTGGACGATACGCGCGTCCCGGACGTCCCTCGGCGCGTACTCGCGCGCGCCCCCCGGCGTGCCGCGTCGCGGGATGAGGAGCCCTTCGGCTTCCCAGTGTCTGAGTGTCGACGTCCGCACGCCCAATGCGTCCGCCAGTTCGGCGATGGTCATCGAGTCCGTCGGCCGGACGTCGTCCACCGGCTCGACGGTGATGGCGGCGGCCGCCCGCTTCGCCATCTCCAATTCCTCGCGCTCGGTCGCGAGCCGGGCATGCGCGGCGTCCAAGAGCGCAAGCAAGTCCGAATCCGGATACCCGTGCGCGGCCCGCATGATCCGCTTCGCCTCGACCGGCCCCGCTCCGGCCGCGAGCGCGCGATAGGCCAGCGCGCAACGCAGGTGCGTCTCCGTGTAGGTCCGATAGCCCGCGGCGGTGCGCGTCGCGGGCGGCAGGACGCCGTCGCGCTCGAGGTTGCGCACCTGCTGCACGGAACAGCCCGCCCCTCTCGCGACATCGACCGTTCGCAGACCTGGCGATTTGCGACTTCTCATCGCGGTATCTCGGAATTCTCACGGCGAAGTCTCCACAAGCACATGAATGAAACGCTAGAACACATGCAGAGGAACGAGATCATCGAATTCGTCCGAGGGCTCGACGGCGTCCTGACACTCGAGCCGCACCCCGGCGACGGCTCACCCGAGATCGCCTGGGGCGACACGTTCTTCTATTACGCCCCCGACAACGTCGTCCCCCGAACCCAACCCTTCGCCACCATCATGACCAAGGACTACCCCGACGACGCGACCTCGCGCCTGAACCGACCCGACACCTTCCGAGTGAACTTCTTCGCCGGAAAAGACGCCTTCCTCGACCGGCTCGGCCGCACACCCCGCGATCCCGCCCCGGCCGACACCGATCCGAGCGCGACCGACACCCTCATCGCACACCCGGTCTACGGAAGCCAGGGCTGGCTCGCCGTCGTGAATCCGGGCCTACGAACGGAAACCGCTGTGCGCGAACTACTTCGAGCCGCCCACGACCTCGCCCGCTCCCGTTTCGAGCGCCGCTCCGGGAACGATCGAGCCGACTGGTGATGTACACGCGGTGCCGCCGATCCCACCGGCCACGCTCATGGCGATCACCCTGCCTCATACCCATCGGGTTGCGCACCCTGCGGCGGTCAGCCGCGTGGGAACCCTAGATCTGGTTCACCCTCGAAGGTGTACTCGCCCGTGGCCTCGAGCACTCGGCCCGCAAAGGTCATGGCCTCGATGAGCGCCTGCACTGAATCCACCCCGAAGAGGGCGCGGGTCGCCGGTTCAGCCTCGATCCCGTCCACGCGCACCGGGCAGTAGTAGCCGCCACCCTCGGCCTGCTGCGGCTTGCCGAACACGACGGTCACGGAATCCTCACCCTTGCGGAGTTCTCGCGTCGCGATGGGCTCACCGAGTTCCCAGGTCGTCATGCCCGCCACCCTATGCCCGCGAGGCGGCGAGCAGGGCGACGACATCGGGCGGGTCTTTCGGGCTCCCCGCCGCCCACCGGTACGGCGTCTTGGCTCTGCCCGCCAAGCAATCGGCGTACCACCGGTTGATGGCCTCCCAGCAGACTCGGGACTGTCGCCGCTGGCATTCCGGCACCAGCGTGTTGTAGTAGTGCCGGTCGCACGACTCCGTGTCAACACCGTTGACCTGCACGATCTTCGCGCAGCGTGGCATGACCGCGCCCGAGGTGGCCCCGACGGTGGGTGTCGTCAGGACGGAGGACAACAGGCCAATGCAGATAAACGCGAACAGGTTTCGCATGATTACTCCAAGAAGCGCAGTGATGGATGGGTCGGCGTTGAAGCGGTGGCCCGGATAGGCAGCGGAGCAGATCTCGTTCCCTCGTTTCGCGCGGCGCACACGCGCGAACGTCGAGTGCCTGCCCTTCGATGCCAGGCATTGGGTGGTCGGGTGGCCGAAGCGGATGCGCGGTGTGCGCCGGGATTTCGAGCGGACTTGATGCGGTAGCCCTGGCGGGCGAGGCGGTCCTGGATCTGCTGCACGCTGGGGCTTGTCGGTTCATCCTCGGCACGGAGACCGAGGGCGAGGATGGCGGCGATCAACACGGCCAAGGCGACCAGAACGAGCAGATCGTCTTGCAGCAGATTCATTTCGGAGCCTCCAGGGTGAAGCTGTGGACGGGCCGCAGCGTGCGCTGACCGTCGACGGCTTCGGCGACTAGATCGGCCCAGCGAGTGGCGAGGTAGCCGACGTGTGACCACGCTTGGTGAAGCTCGTCGGCGGTGTGGTCGGCGAGGAGGACGAGTTCGGCGGTGACGTGCGCGGCGGCCATGTCATCGACCGCTTGGCCGTACCCGGTCGTCTGCGCCCATGGTTGGCACGGTTGGACGTGCACGGCCACCCAGTTGTCGATCAGTGTGCGCAGGTCGCTGCGCCGGGCGTCGATTCGGGTTTGTCTGGTGGGGTGAGCGATTCGTGTTTGGTGTAGGTGAGCAAGTGCGTGTGCCCAGCGCAGGACAAGGTGGTCACCGCGCCGATGTCCGGCGGCACCGCGAAATGCGGCCGAGAGATCACGGCAACCCGGAAGCGTCGGCCGCGAACAGTAGTCGGCCGTACGAATTAAGTTCCCCGACACGGCACTTCAGCCCAGTACGGTCGAGACTAGCGCGAGCGCGGCCAGATACTGACGGCAGCGCGGGCCGTGTTCGGCGTGCTGCGACAGCACCAGCGCAGCACGCTCGCAGTCCATCTCGATCGGCGGACTCCCACAATGCCGGTGGTCGGTTTCCCACTGCTGTAGACGGTCCATCAGCGATGACATGTGTGCCTCTCCCCTGCAACGGTTGGGAGCACACCGGTGCCGGTCCGGCCGCGCCGGGCCAGAGCCCTACAGCCTCCCGAGCGGCCGGTTCACGTATCCGAGACGAGATAGAGGAATCGCCTGCGGTCCAACGCCGGTGTGCAGACTCAGCGTCTCCGTGGCGGGCTGAATCAACCACGCCGTAACGATGCAGTTGCCCTGCAACTTCAGTGCATTACTCCAGCGAATCAGCGGCGGAAGCGGGTGGACCGGTGTAATTTTCGTTTCACCACGGCGGCACGAGCAGGGGCTGGAGCTGAGCCGGTGATCATCTATCGCTGGACTGGAGTCGAATCGAAGGCGCTGCGCGAGGCGATGCTGCTCAGCGTCGATAAGTTCGCGGCCAGAACGGGTATCTCGGCGCGGGCGGTAGGGAACTGGGAACTTCAGGGTGCCTCGGCGCGGTTGCGGCCGAGCAGCCGAGAGTTACTTGAGAGGGCGCTGGCAGAAGCGCCGCCGGAAGTGATTGCCCGGTTCGAGCGGGCCCTCGCAGACATCGGATCGCAGCGAGACGAACCCGATCCCGGCTTGCCCCAAACGATTACTCTGGCGCATGACACCCCCGGCCGGTCCCCGGTCATCTCGGGTGCCGGTGAATCCGATCAGGTCTGGGTGCGCGCTCAGACCGCCGCTGGAGAGGTCGTCCTTGTGTCACTCCCCCGTCGCACCGTAGTCGCAGGATTCGGAGTAGGTGCATTAGCCGCCGCAGTCGGCGCCAAAACTGCGGCCGCCCTCGCCAACACTCCCGATACCAACCATGTCGCTCACTTCCACACGCTGCGGCTGTCGCTGATCGAGAGCGACAATCTCTACGGCGGACAAAGTGTGATCCCGTTGGTAGAGCAGAACCTCGAGATCATGAGTCAGCTGCGGTGCGCGGGGATCGGCGACGCCGCCGCGATGCAGCGAATGCGGATCCTCTATGCGGAGTTCGCAGCGTGGCTGTATCAGGATTCTCGGAACTGGGACCGCGCCCAGCACTGGACCGACCGCGCACTGACGTGGTCACTTCAGCTCGATGACCCGTGCTCGATCGCCGCCACCCTCATCCGGAAGGCACAGATCGCCAATGACCAGGGCGACGGCACGGAAGCGATGGAGCTGGCAGAGGCCGCCGAGCGTGCTGCCCCGTCGGGCACCCGGTTCGCCGCGGTCGCAGCCACATTCGCCGGTTACGGTGCCGCACAGGCGGGCGAACGCTTGGCCAGCGAACGCGCCTTCGACCGGGCGCGCATGCTCGCCGCCAACGCCGACGCTGATTTGTCGTGGGGATTCTTCCTCGACTCTCCCTACATCGACGTCCATCAGGCACATGGTCGCGTCGCATTGGGTGACTACCGCGCCGCGATCGACCAGTTCGGGCGCGCGATCACCGACATGCGATCCGGATACACACGCGACCAGGCCGTCTACATCTCACGGCAGGCACTCGCATACGCCCGGATGGGTGAGGCCGAGCCCGCCGCCACACTCGGCCTCACCGCGATGCAGATCGGTGTCAGCACCGGATCCGAGCGCGTCCTGCACAACATACGTGCGGTCGACGAGCTGCTATCGACGACAAACTTGCCCGAGGTCGCGGAGTTCCACGCTGCCGCGCAGCGGTGGGCGGTCGTCGCATCATGACGCGTCCGTTCGTGCTGTTGTCGGTCGCGGTCAGCGTCGATGGGTACATCGACGACACCAGCCCGGAACGGCTGTTGCTGTCCAACGCCGAGGACTTCGACCGCGTCGACCAGGTCCGCGCCGAATGCGACGCCGTTCTGATCGGCGCCGAAACCGTGCGCAGCGACAACCCGCGCTTGATCGTGAAAAGCGATGCCCGACAGGCCGAACGGGTCGCGGCCGGACGTGCCTCGCAACCGTTGAAGGTAACCGTCACCGCCAGCGGAAATCTCGACCCCGAGGCCAAGTTCTGGCACCACGGCACCGCCGAACACCGGCCAGTCGTCTACACGACGGAGACCGGCGCACAAGAGGCGAGCGAGCGGCTCGGCGAACTGGCTGTCGTAGTCGCGCTCGGTGAGACGGTCGATTTCGGTGTGCTGCTCGATGATCTCGGCCGCCGTGGCGTCGAGCGGTTGATGGTCGAGGGCGGCAGCCACATGCACACTGCCTTCCTGTCGGCAGGGCTCGCAGACGAGCTGCACCTCGCAATCGGACCTACCCTGGTCGGAGACAGCGCCGCGCCACGGTTCGTGAACCCGGCACGGTTCCCAGGCGGCTCGACGCACCGAATGCGGTTGGTCGACGTGATCCAGCTCGGCGACATCGCCGTGCTGCGCTACCACCCGAAGGAGAACCAATGACCGCACCGGATCACCACCACTGGATGAATCGGGCTATCGAGCTCGCGCGTTTGTGCCCCGTCGTGGAGGGCGCGTTCTCGGTCGGTGCCGTGATCGTGGCCGACGGCGAGGAGATCGCGACCGGCTACTCGCGGGAGACCGACACTAAGGTGCACGCCGAGGAGGCCGCGCTCGACAAGCTCGACGCGAACGATACTCGGCTGAAGTCGGCGACGATCTACAGCACGCTGGAGCCTTGCTCGGAGCGCGCGACGAAGATTCGCCTGCCGTGCACGGATCGGATTCTGGCGGCCGGTATTCCGGTCGTGGTGATCGCGTGGCGGGAACCGTCGACGTTCGTCGAGGACTGCGTCGGCGTGGAGAAGCTCCAACAGCAGGGTGTGAAGGTCATCGAGTTGCCGGAGCTCGCCGACGCCGCGATGTCGATGAACCGGCACCTCGACCTGTCGTAGCGCCAGATCCGGGCCGGTGTAGCGCGCGGCGTCGCAGCCGGGGGCAACGAGCGCGAGTCCTGACGCGGTGCGACACTCCGCGCTCCTCGAGCGTCAACTCCGCGACCGGATGAGCGCCCAGCTCGCCGCGGAGATCGCCCAGCTGCGCGCCGCGGGCACCCGCGTGCTGATGCTCGGCGGGACTCGACGGAGTCCTGACATTGACACCGCAACCCGGCGATGGCTCCCCCGATATCAGCTGGGGCGACGCGTTCTTCTATTACGCACCCGACGGCGTCGTCCCCCGGACGCAACCCTTCGCAACGCTCTTGACGAAGGACTACCCCGGCGACGAAACCTCGCGCCTGAGCCGCCCCGGCACCTTCCGCGTGAACTTCTTCGCCGGAAAGGACGCCTTCCTGAACTGGACCGGCCGCACACCCCGCGACCCCGACCCGCACACCGTGGACCCGAGCGCCACCGACATCGTCATGGCACACCCGGTCTATGGCCGCCAGGGGTGGCTTGCCGTGGTGAATCCGGGCCCGCGCACGGAAACAGCCGTCCTGGACCTACTTCGAGCCGCCCACGACCTCGCCCGCTCACGCAAGAAGCGCCACACCTGATCGGAACCGCTCATCTAGACGCGCCGCCGACCACATCTGGGCCAGGTCACACTGGCGACACCAGCCCAGCTGTCGTACTACCGGCGACACGACCAGACACTCACTCGAGTGCAGTCGCGGTATCGGTCAGGGTCGACTGTGGCCGCCAACCTGGACCCCGGAACAGGAAGCCGAGCTTGTCCGAGAATTTCGCCGCGTTCTTGACGTCCTGCCAGATCGCGACCATCTCGCGGACGTTGATCTTTGCGATGTTGTAGGTGTCGACGTTCTTGGTGAGCCCGTAGATCACCCGCTCACCCTCCGGCTCGAAAGAGCCGAAGATGCGGTCCCAGATGATGAGCACGCCACCGTAGTTGCGGTCGAGGTACTCGGTGTTCGAGCCGTGGTGCACGCGGTGGTGACTCGGCGTGTTGAACACGAATTCGACAGGCGCCCAGAGTTTGTCGATGACCTCGGTGTGGATGCCGAACTGGTACAGCAGGTTGATCGCGTAGGAGGCGGCGATGATCTTGCCATCGATTCCCAACAGTGCCAGTGGTACGAGGAACGGCAGGGACGTCACAACCAGCCAAGGCGTGCGCAGTGCCGTGGTGAGATTGAATCTCTCGCTCGAGTGGTGCACCACGTGGACCGACCAGAACACCCGGATTTCGTGGTGCGCGCGGTGAAACCAGTAGTAGGCGAGGTCGACCCCGATGAGTGCGACTGCCCACGCGACCCAACCCTCGAGGCGCCACGGCACCAGCGAAGAAACAGCCGCGAAGATCGCGAGTTCCGCCAGCGCCCATGGAACGTTGGCGAGTTGATACCCCAGGCCTGCGGCGATGGAGGTAGCCGAGTCACGGTAGTCGTACGGCTTGCCGTGACGCTCGAGGTACACGATCTCCGCCACAACGGCGACGATGAAGACCGGAACAGCCAGCCAGATCAGGATGGTCGAGACATCCATGCCGGACATCGCATGCGCGAGTCGCGGAACGACCATGACTATGGCAGCCGTGCTCAGTACCGCGAGGAGCAGCCCGCACGCCGAGATGAACCCCATCCCGCCGCGGGCCCGGAACTTCTCCGACCGCGCCTCAGTGGTCGATTTCATGCCACTCATATATGAACCATCGCGCTGAGCGGCGCTCCGGACCAGGGACCCAAGGTATGGGCAGTCGCCACCTTGTTGCCCGTTCGAGCCGTGCAGCTACGAGCTGCCCTCGGACCGACCCGCCGCCCGACGGGGGCGGATACATTTCGAGCCTCCCGAGTCCGAAGTTCACCCGATGGACGCGCCAGCGTCGGTCACCGTTCCGGTTCGCATGGCAGTCATCCGAGGGAGGGCGCGGCGGGGTCCGCAAGGATGCGCGCGGCCGCGAAGTGTTAGTTGCCACTCAGTTGCTAACAGTTTCGCCCTGGTTGACGACAGCACTTGCGGCCGACCGCTACTCACCCGACAGGAGCAAGAACGATGACGACCCGATCGGTGCGGCGCGTGCCGGTCCGCGCGATTGCCACCCAGTACGTCGCGGCGCTGATCGCGCTGGCGGTGACGGCCGTCTTCGGTTACCTGCTGCTACAACCCCAACAGCCGGCGGGCACGGCGGAAGCGCCTCGGTCCAGCGTCACTCAGCCGCACTGAAAAGCAATAACTAGACCGGTCGTCATAACTCGAGGTACCTTGGTCCTCGTGTCCCCACGAACCGACTCGCGGCAGCGCTTCCTCGACGCCGCCGCCGATCTCTTCCACACCAAGGGCTATCACGCCACGGGCCTGAACCAGCTGGTCAGCGCGGGCGGCGCCCCGAAGGGCTCGCTGTATTTCCACTTCCCCGGCGGCAAAGAACAGCTCGCGGCCGAGGCGCTGACGCAATCCAGCGTGCACCTGAGGGACACGCTGCGCGCGATCCTCGACGACGGCGGCACCGACGCCATATTCGCCGCGATGGCGGACAACCTCCACGCGTCCGATTTCCAGCGCGGCTGCCCACTCGCGACGGTCGCGCTGGACGCCGCCGCCGAGAGCGAATTGATCCGGCAGGCCTGCGTCGCCGGGTTCGACTCCTGGCGCGCGGTGATCGAAGAATTCCTGCGCGAGAAGGGCCTCGACGACGAGCGCGCGGCCAACCTCTCGGTCGTCGCGCTGACCATGCTCGAGGGCGGGCTGCTGCTCGCCAAGACCCAGCGCGACCTCGCCCCGCTGCGCACCGTCGCCGACCACCTCCGCACCACCCTCGAAAGGGAGCTGTCTTGATGCGCATCCACCACCTCGACTGCGGCACCATGCGCCCCTTCGGCGGAAAGCTGCTCGACGGAGCGCCCGGCCTGCTGCGCCGCGCCGAAATGGTCTGCCACTGCTTGCTTCTCGAACTCGACGACCGGCTCGTCCTGATCGAGACCGGCATGGGCGAGCAGAGCGTGCGTCGCCCGAACGAATGGCTCGGCCGTCGCTTCATCTCGCTCACCCGGCCGGTGTTCGACATCGAGCGCACCGCGGTGCGGCAGGTGGAGGCGCTCGGCTTCCGCCGCGAGGACGTGCGCGACATCGTGCTCACTCACCTCGATCTGGATCACGCGGGCGGCCTCGCCGACTTCCCGCACGCCACCGTGCACGTCTACGACGAGGAACTGCGCGCCTTCCGCGGCGCGCACACCGCTCAGGAGCGATTCCGTTACCGCGCAGCGCAATTCGAGCACGGTCCGAACTGGCAATCCTATTCCGAGCACGGCGAGCCGTGGTTCGGCTTCGAGGCCGTACGCGAACTGGCCGGACTGCCGCCGAGCCTGCTGCTCGTGCCGCTGGCCGGGCACACCCGCGGTCACGCGGGCGTCGCCGTCGACACCGGCGACGGATGGCTGCTCGCCGCGGGCGACGCGTATTTCCATCCGGGCCAACTGGATCTGGTCCATCCGCACCAGCCGCTCGGCACGACCCTTTTCGAACTCAGCGTCGAGACGCTCGGCGGGCCGCGGCGTGAGAACCAGCAGCGCCTGCGCGATCTGCTCCGCGACCACGGCGACCAAGTGCGAATCTTCTCGGCGCACAACGCCGCCGAGTTGCGCGCCTTTCAGACCGTGCCCGCCTGAGCCGAAAACCCTTGACCATCCAGCCCTTCTCACCTAACTTACAAAATGTCAGTTGTGAGAAGAGTGCGGCCATGGACGATCCGCGACGCTATGTGGTCATCGGCGGCGGACTGGCGGGGCTCGCGTCCGCGGTCTGGCTCGCCGAGGCGGGCAAACAGGTCACGTTGCTGGAGCGCCGCGGACGGCTGGGCGGGCGCACCCACGCCATGCGGGTCGACGCCGTCGACGATCCGCCCGACAACGGTCAGCACGTCATCGCCAGCGGTTACGAGCACCTGTTCCGCTACCTCACCAGCGTCGGCACCCGCGAATACGTCGCCTTCCCGCACCGCGCCACCCTCCGGTGGCCGGACGGGCGCTCGGTGAGCATGTCCACCAAGGGATTCGGCGCGCTGCGCACCTTCCTCGGCGCGCATCCCGACGCGAGCGTGCCGGACCGGCTGCGCGCGGCCCGCGCCACGATGCTCCTCGGGTGGCAATGTCTGCGCCAGCCCGCCGATCTCGCCGACCTCACCACCGAACAGTGGTTCCAGCGCGTCGGTATGCCCGCCACAGCCCGTGAGGCGCTGTGGGATTGGCTCGCGCTCGGCATCGCCGCCGAGCCCGTGCAGCGGGAGTCGGCCAAGGTGTTCGCCGATGTCATGGCGACCGGCATCCGGCTCGGTGTCCGGCACCGGCGGCCGGTCACCATCGGCTACCCGACGACCGACCTCGACACGCTGTATGTCACCGGGGCACAGCGCGTTTTCGAGCGGCACGGGGTGGAGGTCAGGTACCGGGCCATCGCCCGGCGCATCCACATCGCCGACGGCGAGGTGACCGGCGTCGCGCTCGCCGACGGCTCGGTGCTGCCCGCCGACGCGGTGGTCTGCGCCGTGCCGAACTCCGCGATCGGCGGTCTGCTCGACGACCTGCCCGAGCACGCCGAAATCTACGCCGCGGCCGACGAACTCGGCTACACGCCGATCGTCAGCACCAACCTCTACCTGGACCGTCCGCTGGGCACCACGGCCGAGTTCGAGGCGCTGATCGGCGGCACTGGAATCATCGACGAGGTCTTCGACCGCCAGCTGATGACCGGACGGAACACCGACAAGGCCTGGCTGTACTGCCTGACCACCAGCGGCGCCTACGAGCAGATCCACAAGTCCAACGACGCGATCGTCGCCGAACAACTCGACCTGCTGCGCCGCTACTATCCGGCGGCCGCCGCGGCCCGCGTCGTGCAGGCCCACGTGGTGCGCATGCCGAGGGCGACGTTCTCGCAGGTGCTCGGCACCCACGGGCTGCGACCCGCCCAGCGCACCTCGGTCCCCACCCTGGTGCTCGCGGGTGACTGGACCGCCACCGACTGGTCGGCGACGATGGAGAGCGCCGTGCAGAGCGCGGCGAAAGCTGTGGAACTTTTGCTTGCGCTACCGTCTCTGCCGTGACCACGGAGCGAGCCTCCCGCGCCCCCAAGCGGCGCATGTCCGCCGCCGAGCGCCGCGACCAATTGCTGGACGTGGCCCGCGACATCGCCGCCGCCGAGGGGTTCGGCGCGGTCGGCATCGAGCGTGTCGCCCGCACCGCCGACGTCGCGCGGGCGCTGGTCTATCAGCAGTTCACCGATTTGCCCGGGCTGATGTCGGCGCTGCTCGACCGGGAGAGCGCGGTCGCGCTGGCCGGCGTGCGCAGTGTGGACTGGAGCGGCACCGGCGACGACGTCGACCAGGTCGGCCGGGGCGTGCTCGCCTATCTGCACGCCGCGCCGACCAGCTGGCGGATCATGCTCAGCCCGCCCGACGGTGGCCCGCCCGAGCTGCGCGACCGGCTGGAGACGGGTCGCGCCTACGCGCGGGCGATCGGCGCGCGACACCTCTCGCGCTACGCCGGGATCACCATCGATCCGAACGGCGCGACGGAGCGGATCATGCTGGCCGCCGTCGAGGAACTGGCTCGGCTGCACCTGACCGATCCGGCCGCGTATCCGGACGAACTCGTGCTGCGCTACCTGCGCTCGCTGGTGGATTGGGCCGTCGGCGTCGAGGCGGGAGCGCTCGGCCGCGCCTGAATCTTTCTCGGACGCAGCCGAGCGCGCGGCTCAGCCGTCGGAGGGCACCGGCTCCAGGATCTGCGGCCGCGGCTCCGGGGCGGCGATCCGCAGCGCGTCGGCCGAGGCGTCGTCGGGCTGGGTCTGCGACCGGATCTCGGCCTGGACCCGCGCCTGGTAGGTCCGTATCTCGCGGTCGATCTCCGCCTCGTCCCAGCCGAGCACCGGCGCGACCAGCCGCGCCACCTGTTCGGCGCAGTGCGCGCCGCGGTGCGAGTACTCGATGGAGATTCTGGTGCGGCGGGCCAGGATGTCGTCCAGGTGCAGCGCGCCTTCGGCCGCCGCCGCGTACACGGCCTCCACCTGGAGATACGAGGGCGCCTCGGTGATCGGCTGCAACAGCTCCGGCTTGCCCTCGGCCAGCGCCATCACCTCATCGATCAGCGAACCGTAGCGATCGAGCAGGTGCTTGACCCGGTACGGGTGGATGCCGTACGCCTCGGCCAGCTGGACTGTTTGGTTGACCAGTGCGAAGTAGCCGTCCGCGCCCAGCAGCGGCACCTTCTCGGTGATCGACGGCGAAACCCTGGCCGGAATGTCTTGTGCCGCTTCGTCGACCGCGTCGTAGGCCATCACTCGGTAGGTGGTGTACTTGCCGCCCGCGATCGCGACCAGCCCAGGCGCGATCCGAGCCACCGCGTGCTCCCTGGACAGCTTGGACGTGGAATCGCTCTCGCCCGCCAGCAGCGGTCGCAGGCCCGCGTAGACGCCGGTGATGTCGTCGCTGGTCAGCGGGGTGACGAGCACCTCGTTCACCCGGTCGAGCAGGTAGTCGATGTCCGCCTTGGTGGCGGCCGGGTGCGCCAGGTCCAGATTCCAGTCGGTGTCGGTGGTGCCGATGATCCAGAACGCGCCCCACGGGATGACGAACAACACCGAGGTGGCCGTGCGCAGGATGATCGCGGTGTCGCTGACGATGCGGTCGCGCGGCACCACGACGTGCACGCCTTTGGAGGCGCGCACGTGGAACCGGCCGCGGTTGTGCGAGAGGGCTTGGACCTCGTCGGTCCACACGCCGGTCGCGTTGATCACCACGTGCCCCCGCGCCTCGCCGGAACGTCCGTCCTCGCTGTCGCGGATCCGCACGCCGACGATCCGATCCGCCTCCCGGAGGAACCCGACGACCTGGGTGGAGGTGCGGATCACCGCACCGTAGTGCCCTGCCGTGCGCGCGACCATCATGGTGTGGCGGGCGTCGTCGACGACCGTGTCGTAATAGCTGACGCCGCCGATCAGCGAATCGCGCCGCAGCCCGGGCGCCAGCCGCAGCGCACCCGCTCGCGACAGATGACGCTGTCCGGGAACGGATTTCGCGCCGCCCATGGTGTCGTAGAGCACCAGCCCCGCCGCGACGTACGGCCGTTCCCAGCCGCGGTGGGTCAGCGGGTACAGAAAGCGCAGCGGCTTCACCAGGTGCGGCGACAGCGTGGCCAGCGCCAGCTCACGCTCCCGCAGCGCCTCGCGCACCAACCCGAATTCCAGCTGCTCCAGATACCGCAGCCCGCCGTGGAACATCTTCGACGACCGGCTCGACGTACCGGACGCCAGATCCCGCGCCTCGACCAGCGCGACCGAGAGACCGCGGGTCGCCGCGTCGAGCGCGATACCGGCGCCGACCACCCCGCCGCCGATGACCAGCACGTCGAAATGTTCCTTGCCCAACCGCTCCCAGGCCGCACGCCGCTGCTCCGGGCCCAGGAACTGCGATTCCGGTTTCTTGGTCATGCTCGACTCCTCCAGCCGACGCGCCTGCGTCGGACGTCGTGGGTCTTCACGGGCACAGATCGAGCTGTTCTGGTACAGGCTATGCGAATCGCCGCACCGAGCGCCGGTCGGCCGGGCTCCGTGTGTCGTCCAGAACTACTCGCCGGTAACCGATGAGCCTAGTCCGCTGGCGGGCATGTCGCGATGTGATACCGAGCGCGCGGGACGTTTAGTAGCCTGCTGCAATGCGTCGCTATGTGGCCGCCATCGATCAGGGCACGACATCGAGCAGGTGCATCGTCTTCGACCGGCGTGGCCGCGTCGTCGGGGTGGCCCAGCGCGAACACGAGCAGATCTTCCCCCGGCCGGGGTGGGTCGAGCACGATCCCGAAAGCATCTGGCGCAATACCGAACTCGTGCTCGGCGAGGTGCTGGAGCAGAACGACCTCGGCCCCGGCGACATCGCCGCCGTCGGCATCACCAACCAGCGCGAGACCACCGTGGTCTGGGAACGCGCCACCGGCAAGCCGATTCACCACGCCATCGTCTGGCAGGACACGCGCACCGATCGGCTGGTCACCGAACTCGGCGGCGAGGCGGGCCCGACCCGCTACCAGGACCGCACCGGACTGCCGCTGTCCACCTACTTCGCGAGCCCCAAGCTGCGCTGGATCCTGGACAACGTACCGGGTGCGCAGGAGCGCGCCGAGGCGGGCGAGCTGTGCTTCGGCACCATCGACAGCTGGGTGCTGTGGAATCTGACCGGACTGCACATCACCGACGTCACCAACGCCTCGCGCACCATGCTGATGGATCTGAAGACGCTGCAATGGGATTCGGAGATCTGCGCGGAATTCCGCGTGCCGGAGGCGATGCTGCCCGAAATACGCAGCTCCTCGGAGGTGTACGGCGAGATCTCCTCCGGTCCGCTGCAAGGAGTTCCGGTCGCGGGCATCCTCGGCGACCAGCAAGCGGCCACCTTCGGCCAGGCGTGCCTGGTTCCCGGCGAGGCCAAGAACACCTACGGCACAGGCAATTTCATGCTGCTCAACACCGGGACCACCCCCGTGTGGAGCAAGCACGGCCTGCTCACCACGGTCTGCTACCGGCTCGGTGACCAACCCGCGGTGTACGCGCTGGAAGGCTCCATCGCGGTGACCGGCTCGCTGGTGCAGTGGTTCCGCGACAACCTCGGCATCATCGATTCCGCCGAGGAGATCGAGCGGCTCGCGGCCAGCGTCGACGACAACGGCGGCGCCTACATCGTGCCCGCGTTCTCCGGGCTGTTCGCCCCGCGCTGGCGGCCCGACGCGCGCGGCGTCATCGCGGGGCTGACCCGCTTCGTCAACAAGGCCCACCTGGCGCGAGCGGTCTTGGAATCCACCGCGTTCCAGACATTCGAGGTGGTCGAGGCGATGCGCGCCGACGCCGAATCCCAGAAGCTGGACCTGGAACTGACCACGCTGAAGGTCGACGGCGGCATGACCGCCAACGACCTGCTCATGCAATTCCAGTCCGACATCCTCGAGGTGCCGGTGGTGCGGCCCGTCGTCACCGAGACCACCGCGCTCGGCGCGGCCTACGCCGCGGGACTGGCCGTCGGCTACTGGTCCGGCACCGACGACATCCGCGCCAACTGGGCCGCCGACACCACGTGGGAGCCGAGCATGAGCGCCGAGGACCGCGACGAGCACATCGCGGCGTGGAACAAGGCCGTCGAGCGGACCTACAACTGGGTCGACTGACACCCAGGCGCGCTGACCGATCGCACACTGGCGCACAGCCGACCGACACGAGCGCGCTGGGCCGATCGCACCGAGGTGCACGGCCGACCGACGCGAGCGCGCTCGAGACCGATGGGCACAAAGGTGCTGAATCGAGTGCGGCAGCGGCGCAAGGCGAGCGAGCTCGGGCTCGCCGGGCCGACCGACGCGTCTATCCGGCGTGCGCCGTAACCAGCCGGGCGACAGCCTCCTCGAGCACCGCCGCGTCGGAAGTGGTGAAGCACATGCGCATCGAGTTGCGGTAGCCGTTCTCGACCGCGAACGCGGCGCCAGGCACGTAGGCGACGCCCACCTCCAGCGCGCGCGGCAGCAACCGCTGGGTGTCGGTGCCGTCGGTGAAATCGACCCAGACGAACATGCCGCCCGCGGCGTCGGTGCAGACGACGCGGTCACCGAAGCCGGTGCGCACGGCGTGCACCAGCGCCTTGGCCCGCTCACCGTAGACGCCACGGACGTGATCCACATGCGTGGTGAGCCAGTCCCGGTCCGAGAGCAGGTCGGCCGCGATCTGCTGGGTGAGCGCCGAACCACAAAGGTCCGCACCCTGTTTCAGTAGTTCCACCGCCCGGCAGACCGCGTCGGGGGCGACCATCCAGCCGACTCGCAAACTCGGCGACAGGATCTTGGACGCACTGGACAGCCGAATCACGTTGGGCGCGTATGTCGCGACCGGTTCCGGGGCGGGCCGGTCGAACCAGAGTTCGCCGTACGGGTCGTCCTCGATCACCCAGAAGCCTTGCGCCGTAGCTAGTTCCGCGAGTTCGCGGCGGCGCGCGGTGCTCATGGTCACCCCGCCCGGGTTGTGGAAATTGCTCACCGTGTGCACCACCGCGGGTCGCTCGCCCCGCGTCAGCAGTTCGCGCAGCACGTCGACGCGCATACCCTCGCCGTCCAGCGGCACGGCGACGATGCGCGCTCCGGCCGCACGGAACACCTGGAGCGCGCCGACGTACGCCGGATTCTCGACGACCACCAGCGCACCCGGGTCGAGCAGCACCTCGGCGAGCAGCGACAATGCCTGCTGCGAGCCGTGCGTCACGAACACCTCGTCGACCGGCACCCGGCGGCCGAGCCGGGCGGACTCGCGCTCGGCGAGCACGTCGCGCAGCGGCGCCCAGCCGGGCGATTCGGTGTATTGCAGACAGCCGGGTCCGCGCAGCGCCGCCTCGGCCGCGGTCGCGATGCGCTCGCGCGGCATCAGTTCGGCATCCGGCAAGCCACCCGCGAGGCTGATCACCTCGGCCCGAGCGGTGAGCTTCAGCAGGTCACGAATCGCCGAACTCTTCAGTCCGCCGAGCTTGGCTGCCAGCGGTGGAACAGTCGGCGACATGGAAACCTCCCAGCGGAACGCCACGGTACGCGTCATCCCACTGTGTCACACCGCTACCAGAATATGAAACTCCAATCTCAGAATATGAGACCAAGGTGGATCACCACGACCGCGCTCGCATGCTCAGGATCAGCGTCTTACCGTCCCGGCTGACGGTCTGCACCACCTGGGGATAGACGATGGGCGCACTGCCGGGTCGGTACTCGGTCAGGTCGACCTCGAAGGTGTCGGCGGTCACCTGGGCGATGCGCAGGCAGTGGGTGGTACGGGCGGGGATCTGATCGTTGATGGCCGCTTGGATGGTCTCGGCCGGGGAGACGTTGACGGAATCGGGCGCCACATACCTGCGCGCCTTCTCTCCGCTGCGCTCGACGTAGAACCCGTACTGGAAGCCGAGGATCGCGTCGGGGCCCGAGTCGAATCCACCCGCGCCGTTCCCGACGGTCACCCTGTCGTCCTTGCTGGGCACACAACCCCGTCCGACGCTCGAATCGGAGGGTGGCGCGGCAGTCGTGCCTTCGTCGCCGCCGCCGTTGACCGCGACGATGGTCACCACCAGACCGATCAGCACGGCGACCGCGGCCGCGACGCCGAGCACGATCCAGCGTTTGTTGCCGCCGGAGCCGCCGCCGGTGGGCGCGACGGGCGCACCGGGCGCGAGCCGCTTGGCGATGGGATCGTCGGCCCAGGACAGGCCGGGGTCGGTCGTGGGCGGCGGCTTGGGCACCTCGCCGGATTCGCTCGCGCTGTTCCACCAGCGTTCCGGCGTGCCGCCGGTCGGCGCCGCGGTGTGTCGCACAGTCGCGTCGGCGGGGACGTCGCGCTCGGTGTCGGGCGCGGGCGCCGGTGCGGGACGTGCCTGCGGCGCGGGCGGGTTGTCCGGGAAGACCGTTGTCTCCGGAGCGCGGTACTGCGGCGGCGTCGGCGGCACGGGCGGCGCCTCCGCGGCGGGCCGCCAGCCCACGTTCGGGTGGTCGCCCGGGGGTTCGGGCCACTGCGGGCCGACCTCCCCCAGCTGCGGACCCCCGAACTCGCTCAGCGGCGGACCGAAATCGCCGCCGCCGACCGACGGGCCGAAATCCCCTGTCGGCGGGCCGAAATCGTTCAGCGGCGGACCGAACTGCGACCCGGGCTTGTCGGCTTCGTTGTCCTTCGCGTCACCTTCGGAGCCCACACCCAATCCTTTCCCCAGAACACACGTGTGGGGCGGTCGCGAAACGACCGCCCCACCCGTTGAACAGCTCGTGTCAGTACTGGAACGAGCCACCCCACTGCGTGGTCACGCCAGCAACATTGACCGTCTGCGGAGCCAAGTCGCCCGGCGGGACAATCGGCGGAAGTTTAACCTGCGCGGCGGCTTCCAGCGCGGCGGCACCACCCGGCTGAGCGGCGATCCACTGCTCGACCGACGCCTTGGCCAGGTTCACCTGGGTGGTGTCGAGCACGAACGAGTTGGTGTTGGGGGCCAGACCCTCGCCACCGGTGTAGCTGGTGACCTTGATGGTGTTGATGTCGACGAACTCGACCGACACACCGGCCTCGCCCTTACCGGTCGGGGTGTTGTACCCGATCGTGCCGACGTAACCGGCCTCGTTGCTGAAGTGGTGGGTGTTGGCCACGTAACCGGGCAGCACGGCGCCGCCGTCGATGTTCGCGCCGAATTCCTGGTGCGGACCGCTCATCTCGACGACCGGCGCGGCGGGCGCGGCCTGCAGGCGCGGCGCCTCCCAGCGCGGTTCCTGCACCAGCGTCTCCGACTGCGACGGCCCGGAGGAACCCGGCCGATCCGGCTGCGCGGCACGCGCGTCGGCGTCGCCGCCCGGCTGGGCGCCGCTCTCGCCGCCCGGACGAGTCTCGCCCGGCTGACCCGGCTTCGGCTCTTCCGCCTCGGTGCCCGGAACGACGACCGGCTGCGCGGGGTCCTGACCCGGCACCGGCAGCGGCGCGACGCGCGGGCTGGTGACGCCCGGCTGGCTCGGCACGGTTAGCTTCGGGTCCTTCTTCGGATCCGGCATCACCTGGTTCGGATCCGGGGTGTTGACACCCGGCTGGCTCGGAGTCGGCGCGCTCTCCGGCTTGTTCGGGTCCGACTCCTGGGTGTTGCCCGGATCCGGCTTGGTGGTCTCCGGAGTGTTCTGCGCCTCCGGCGTCTCGGTGCCCGGCTGGACCGGCGCCGGTGTGGTCGGTGTGCTCGGTTCGTTGGGAACTGCCCCCGCCGGCGCCGCGAACAATGTAGCCACGGCGGCCGCAGTGGCCAGTGGCAACGAGGTGCTCGCCATCGCTCGCTGCGCCCGACTCGGCTTACGATGTTTCACTTTTCGCCAATCCCTTTCCCGGGTGCGGCCGAATCGATCGCACTCAGTTGTCCCTGGTGAGACGCGCCTCGATCGCCGAACAACCCTAGGGCCGTTCGCTGTTCGGTTTCGGAAAGGACCTTCCCCCCACACCAGAACCACGCGACCGCCCGCCGATCGCATCTCTGCGGGCAGTCAACCACAGTTGGGCCGTGCAGGCAACGCGGTGAAATACCCGAGCCGACAACGTCACTCGACGCGTCGACCCGCATGACCGTGAGAACCGCGGCGCCGCGCGTCAGTCCAGGTCGTCGTGGCGCATGAGCAGGCGGCCCGCCTCGGTGACCGAGCCGGTGAGCGACGGGTAGACCGAGAAGGTCTGGGCGAGATCGTTGACCGTCAGGTTGTTCTGCACCGCGAGTGCGATCGGCAGGATCAGTTCGGAGGCGATCGGCGCGACCACGACGCCGCCGATCACCACGCCGGTGGCCGGGCGGCAGAAGATCTTGACGAAGCCGCGGCGCAGGCCTGACATCTTCGCCCGCGGGTTGGTGTTCAGCGGCAGCATCACGGTGCGCGCGGGTACCTCGCCATTGTCGATCGAGTTCTGACTGACGCCGACCGTGGCGATCTCCGGCCTGGTGAACACGGCCGACGCGACCGTCTTGAGCCGAATCGGGCTGACGCCCTCACCGAGCGCGTGGTACATCGCGATGCGGCCCTGCATCGCCGCCACCGAGGCCAGCGGCAGCAAGCCCGTGCAGTCGCCCGCGGCGTAGATGCCGGACACCGAGGTGCGCGAGACCCGATCGACCCGCAGGTAGCCGCCGCGGTCGAGCTCGACACCCACCTCTTCCAGGCCGAGATCGTCGGTGTTCGGTGTGGAACCGACGGTCATCAGCGCGTGCGTGCCGGCCACCGTGCGGCCGTCGGAGAGCTTGACCACGATGCCTTCCGCGGTGCGTTCGACGGCGTCGGCCCGCGCGTGCTTCACCAGCTCGACACCGCGCTCGGCCAGCGCTTCCTCGAGCACGAGGGCGGCGTCGGCGTCCTCGTGCGGCAGCACCCGGTCACGGCTGGAGACCAGCTTCACCCGGACGCCCAATTCCGTGTAGGCGGAGACGAATTCGGCGCCGGTCACGCCGGAACCGACCACCACCAGGGTCTCCGGCAGCTGGCGCAGGTCGTAGAGCTGACGCCAGTTCAGGATGCGCTCGCCGTCGGGTTCGGCGCCGGGCAGCACGCGCGGGCTCGCGCCGGTGGCGATCAGCACCACCTCGGCCTCGATCAGCCGCTCGCGGCCACCGTCCATACCGACGGTCACCCGATGCGGCGCCCGCCCGCCGCCGTTCTCGGCCAGCCGGGCGGAGCCGGACAGCACGGTCACGCCCGCGGACTGCAACTTGGAGCGGATATCGGAGGACTGGGCCAGCGCGAGCGCCTTGACGCGCGCGTTCACCTCGGGCAGCCGTACGGCCGCCTGACTCGGGTCGAGCGTGATTCCGAGGTCCCTGGCCCGGCGCAGATCGGTGCGCACACCGGTGGAGGCGATGAAGGTCTTGGACGGGACACAGTCCCACAACACACATGCGCCACCGATGCCGTCGCGGTCGATCAGTGTCACGTCCGCGCCGTGCTGGGCCGCGACCAAGGCCGCCTCATAGCCGGCCGGTCCGCCACCGATGATCGCAATGCGGGTCATGGATACCTCCGCTCGAGCTGTCGACCGGGATCTCCGGTACCTGGCTAACGTTAGTGGTCGGCGCGCTGTCGTACTCGCCACACCTGGCCGTCGCGCCGGGAACACGGCGTCATGTGGGCGGGATAGCGGCGATCCGGTGTCATCATTGGCTACCCTTTGCAGGTGCCGATCTACGCCGCCTACGGGTCCAACATGGACTCGACCCAGATGCTCGAGCGCTGTCCGCACTCCCCCATGTCCGGGACCGGCTGGTTGGAGGGCTGGCGGCTGACCTTCGCCGGCGACGACATCGGGTGGGAAGGGCCGCTGGCGACGGTCGTCGAGGAACCAGGGTCCCGGGTGTTCGTCGTGCTCTACGACGTCTCCCCCGAGGACGAGCAGTTGCTGGACCGCTGGGAGGGCTCGGACTTCGGCATCCACAAGAAGATCCGGTTGCGCGTCACCCCGAGCCCCGGCAGTGGCACCGAGCCGCGGCTGGCCTGGCTGTACGTGCTGGACGCCTACGAGGGCGGCCTACCGTCGGCGCGCTATCTGGGCGTGATGGCCGACGCGGCCGAAAAGGCGGGCGCGCCAGAGGATTACGTGCACGCCCTGCGCACGCGGAACAGCCGCAACGTGGGACCAGGCAACTACTCGAGCTGAGACGCCGAACCCCGCCGCCGGAGCATCCGGGGCGGGGTTCGTTCGTTTCGCTTGTTTCGGATCCTCGGTTGTTTCGGATCCTCAGCTCTTTCGCTCAGCTCAGCTCTTTCGGACGGCTCAGCGCGGCGGCGTCTGCAACACGATGTTCGACAGCACCCGCACGCCCACCGCGAGAGCGCGCTCGTCGATGTCGAAAGTCGGCTGGTGCAGATCCAGCTGCTCACCGTGCCCGGACCAGACGCCGAGCCGCGCCATCGCGCCCGGCACCTCCTCCAGATACCAGGAGAAGTCCTCGCCGCCGCCGGACTGGATGGTGTCGGCCAGCGCGTCGGGGCCCAGCGCGCGGATGGCGTCCTCGAAGATCCTGGTCGAGTGCTCGTCGTTGACCACCGGCGGCACCCCGCGGCGGTAGTTGAGCTGGTACCGCACGCCGGTCGGCGCGAGCAGGCCGTCGACGATCTCGTGCACCATCGGCTCGAGCAGCGACCAGGTCGCGTGATCGCCGGTGCGGACGGTGCCGGTGAGCATGCCCGTCTGCGGTATGGCGTTCGGCGCCTTGCCCGCCGACACCGCGCCCCACACCATCACGGTGCTGGTCCGCGGATCGATGCGGCGGCTGAGCAGACCGGGCAGGCCGGTGATCACGGTGCCGATGGCGTAGACGAGGTCGCTGGTCAGGTGCGGGCGCGAGGTGTGGCCGCCCGGCGAGTCGAGCACCAGCTCGATGGTGTCGGCGGCCGAGGTGATCGCGCCGACCCGGATGCCGACCCTGCCGACCTCCAGGCGCGGATCGCAGTGCAGCGCGAAGATCCGCTCCACACCCTCCATCACGCCCGCGGCGACCAGGTCGATCGCGCCGCCGGGCATGACCTCCTCGGCGGGCTGGAAGACCAGCCGCACGCCGACCGGCAGGTCCGGGATCTCCGCGAGCGCGAGCGCGGTGCCGAGCAGGATGGTGGTGTGCGCGTCGTGGCCGCAGGCGTGCGAGACGCCGGGCACGGTCGAGGCGAAGCTGAGGCCGGTGAACTCCTGCAGCGGGAGCGCGTCCATGTCGGCGCGCAGGCCGATGCGCGGTCCCTCGGGGCCGATGTCACAGATCAGGCCGGTGCCGCCGGGCATCTTCTGCGGGGAGAGACCCGCCTTGGTCAGCCAGGCCGCGACGAACTCGGTCGTGCCGAACTCGGTGCGGGACAGCTCCGGGTTCGCGTGGATGTGCCTGCGCCACTGCACGAGGTCGACAGCGTGCTCGGCCAGCCACGATTCGACCGCATCCCGGGCTGTCACGACGGTGTCCGTCGCGACGCCGCCCGGCGCCTCCGGGGTCAGGCACGCCGCGCCCTTGGGGCCGGTGGCTCGCGCCGAGGTGTTCGACAACGCGGCACTCGCGGGGCCCTCCGTGGTAGCGCGCGCCGCCTCCTGGCCCGTCGCTCGCGCCGCCGGTCGGCCTGTAGTGCTCACCGAATGTCCTCCTGTCGTTGAACGAGTCGTTGCAACAACCTGTCTCTGTGTTCTTCATCGCGTGCGACGGCGATTGCGGTACGCGCGAGCGCGACCGCGCCATCGGTTACCGCGCGATCCGCCGAGGCATTGACACTGGCCGCGGCGAATCCCGGCTGATGTGTCACCGCCCCACCGGCATCTATGCCGATGACCGGATGGATGCCCGGGATGACGTTGGTGACATTGCCCATATCGGTGCTGCCGAGCGGTCGCTGCGCCTCGAGCTCCGGTGCGATCGGCACCCGTCCCAGGTCGGCGATCTGCTCGCGATAGGCACACAGTAGTGCCGGATCGGGCGTCAGCTCGGTATATGTAGGCGCGAGCGTCCGGATTTCGTGGGTGCAGCCGGTCGCCAGGGCGCCCGCCTCGAAACAAGCCGACGCTCGTCGCATCAGATCCTCGAGGGATGCGGAGTCGACTGCGCGTAGGTAGTACAGCAGTTCCGCACGTCCGGGCACGATGTTGGGGGCTACGCCACCGTCGCTGACTATACCGTGAAGTTGCTGACCAGGCAGGAGATGCTGTCTCAGCAAACCCAGAGCAACCTGTGCGACGGTGACCGCGTCCCCCGCGTTGCGGCCGTGCTCGGGCGCCGCGCTGGCGTGCGCCTCGTGCCCGTGGAAGACCACGCCGATGTCGGCGAGGGCGAGCGAGCGCGCGCCGACGATGTCGTACGGGCCGGGATGCACCATCATCGCCATCGCGACGTCGTCGAAGACCCCGCGCTCGAGCATCAGCACCTTGCCGCCGCCGCTTTCCTCGGCGGGCGTCCCGAGCACCACGACGGTGATACCGAGTTCGTCGGCCACCTCGGCGAGGCCGAGCGCCGCGCCGACGGCCGACGCGGCGATGATGTTGTGACCGCAGGCGTGCCCGATCTCGGGCAGTGCGTCGTATTCCGCGCAGATGCCGACCGTCAGCTCGCCGCTTCCATAGCTGGCGCGAAACGCCGTTGGCAGGTCGGCGACGCCGGTGTGGATCTCGAAACCGCGCTCGGCCAGCGGCGCGAGGACCTTCGCGACGCTGCGCGTCTCCTCGAAAGCCAGCTCGGGCTCCGCGTGGAGAGAATGCGAGAGTTCGATCAACCGGGTGGCCGCGGCGGCGACAGCGGCGTCGGAAGCCGCCGCGGCGCCGTCGGTGTGGACAGCGCGCGACGTGCTGCTCGTTTCCTGAGGCCCGCTGCGCGGTGGAGGCATGGGACACAGTCTGGCACTGTGTCGCGAATCGGGCCCACTCATATCCGTCTGCCCGGTCACACCCGGGCCCGGCCGGGGGTTATCCGGCGGCGAACGCCAGGTTCTCGGGGCTGGTCCGCACCGCGAGCCCGGCCAGCGCTTCGGCGTGCAGCGCCCGCTTGATGATCGGCAGATTCGGCTTGCGGTTGCCCGCGAGTGCCGCGGCCTGGGCGACGGCGGTCTCCAGCAACGCGTCGGCTTCGGCGGCCTGGTCCACGATGCCCGCCGCGATGGCCTGGTCGGCCGGGTAGCGATGGCCGGTGGTCATGGCCTGCACGCAGACCTGGTTGGTCAGGCGGTTGGTGAGCAGCGCGTTCATGCCGACGGTGAACGGCATGCCGAGGTGCACCTCGGGCAGGCTCCAGAAGCCGCGATCGGCCCGCATGACGCGGAAGTCGTGCGAGGTGGCCAGCATCGCGCCCGCGCCGAACGCGTGCCCGTTGATGGCGGCCACCGTCGGCATCGGGAAGGCGAGCAGGCGGGTGTAGAGCGAGTGCACCTTGTCCAGGTAGCCGTGGATCTCGCCGAGGTTGCCGAACAGCCAGTCGGTGTCCAGGCCGTTGCTGAAGAACTTGCCGGTCGCCGTGGTCACCAGCGCCGCGGGACCCTCCGAGGCCTCGACCTTGTCGAACAGCGCGTGCACTTCGGCGATCCAGTCCGGATGGAAGCGGTTCTCGCTGTCGGTCTGTCCCTCGTTCCCGAGGTACAGCACGAACACATCTCCCTGACGCTCCAGATACGGCATGCGTGCAGCGTATCGCCATCGGTAGACGTTGCCTACTGGCGGGTAGCCCACCGCAACTCGGCGCGCAACGACGCCCAACGAACCATCCACGCCCTGCCGACCGCCCCCGGAGCGAGCCCGACGAGCGACCGTTCGCGGCGCGCCAGCGCGCCAAATACACTCTCTTCATGCTTGCCGAACAGGCCGCCGAGGCGATCGCGGAACGTACGGGAGTCGAGCGTCACCGGGTGGCCGTGGTGCTCGGTTCGGGGTGGCAGCAGGCGGCCGCGGAGATCGGCGCGCCGTCGGCGTCGGTGTCGATGCCGGAACTGCCCGGTTTCGGCGAACCGACCGCGCAAGGCCATGTCGGCGTGGTGCATTCGGTGCCCGTCGGCGAGACGCCGGTGCTGCTGCTGATGGGCCGCCAGCATCTCTACGAGGGCTACCAGCCCGCCGACGTGGTGCACCCGGTGTCGGCCGCGGTGGCGGCGGGCGCGGAGATCGTGGTGCTGACCAACGCGGCGGGCGGCATCCGGCCCGGCTTGCAGGTCGGCGAGCCGGTCTTGATCAGCGATCACCTCAATCTCACCGCCCGCACCCCGCTGGCGGGCGCCACCTTCGTCGATCTGGTCGACGCGTGGGACCCCGAATTACGGGCGCTGGCAAGGGAAATCGACCCGAGCCTGACCGAGGGCGTGTACGCGGGCCTGACCGGACCGCAGTACGAGACGCCCGCCGAGATCCGCATGCTGCGCACCATCGGCGCCGACTTGGTCGGCATGTCGACGGTGCTGGAGGCCATCGCCGCCCGCGCGCTCGGCGCCCGGTTGCTCGGCATCTCGCTGGTGACCAACCTGGCCGCGGGCGTGACCGGCGAGCACCTGTCGCATGCCGAGGTGCTCGCCGAGGGCAACGCGGCCGCACCTCGGCTCGGCAAACTGCTGCGCGGCGTGCTGGAGCGGCTCTAGATGCTGCGCTTCGGGACCGCCGGGCTGCGCGGGCCGCTGTGCGAGGGCCCGGACGGCATGAACGTGACGACCGTGAGCAGGGCGACGGCGGGCGTGATCGATTGGCTGCGCGGCCGATGCCTCGGCGGTGGTCACGTCGTCGTGGGCCGCGACGCCAGGCACGGTTCGCCCGAATTCGCCACCGCGGTCGCGGAAATCTTCGCGGCGGCGGGCTTTCCGGTCACCCTGCTGCCCGGCGCGGTGCCGACGCCGGTGGTGGCGTACGCGGTGCGCGAGCTCGGCGCGGTGGCGGGCGTGCAGATCACCGCGTCGCACAATCCGCCGGAGGACAACGGCTACAAGCTCTATCTAGACGGCGGCTCGCAGTTGATCGCGCCCGCCGACACCGAGATCGAGCGCTGCATCGAGGCGGTCGCCGGACCTATCCCGCGCACACCGGTCGCCGAATCCGACGACGCGCTCGTGCACCGCTATCTCGCGCGGGTGGCCCGGCTGCCGGAATTGGTCGGCGGGCCGGGCGCGCGCGCCGACGTCCGGATCGCGCTGACGCCGCTGCACGGAGTCGGCGGCGATCTCGCCGTGCGGGCGCTGGCCGCGGCGGGTTTCACCGACGTGCACGTGGTGACCGAACAATTCGCGCCCGATCCCGACTTCCCCACAGTCGCCTTCCCGAACCCGGAGGAGCCGGGAGCCGCCGACCTGCTGCTCGCGCTGGCCGAACGGGTGGACGCCGACGTGGCCATCGCGCTGGACCCCGACGCGGATCGGTGCGCGGTCGGCGTGCCGGGCCCGGACGGCTGGCGGATGCTGCGCGGCGACGAAACCGGTGTGCTGCTTGCTGATTGCGTGCTGCGCACCGCGCCGCCGGACGCGCTGGTCGCCACCACGATCGTCTCGTCGCGGCTGCTGTCCAAGCTGGCGGCGGCCCGCGGCGCCCGGTACGCCGAGACGCTCACCGGCTTCAAATGGCTCGCCAGGGCGGGCGACGGACTGGTGTACGCCTACGAGGAGGCCATCGGTCACTGCGTCGACCCGGCGGCCGTGCGCGACAAGGACGGCATCTCGGCGGCCGTCCTCACCGCCGACCTGGTGGCCCGGCTGAAGGCCGAGCGGCGCACGCTGCTCGACGAACTCGACGGGTACGCGGTCGAATTCGGCCTGCACGCGGGCGATCAGGTCGCGTTGCGGCTGGCCGACGCCGAGGCCGCCGCGGCGGTGGTCGAGCGGCTGCGCGCCGCCCCGCCCCACGAGATCGCGGGCGAGCCGATGAAATACGCGGATCTGCTCCAGACTCGCGGCCGAATGCGCACCGACGCGCTGATTTTCGAGGGCGCGGGTTCCCGGGTGGTGATCCGGCCCTCGGGCACCGAGCCGAAACTCAAGTGCTACCTGGAGGTCGTCGAGCCGGTGGCCGACCGCGCCGGTCTCACCGACGCCAGACGCGTTGCCGCCGAACGACTCACGGCGCTCGCGGCGTTCTGCCGCGCGCTGTAGCCACCCCGCCGCGCTGAGCGCGTCAGCGCGGTCCGAACTGGCGATCGCCCGCGTCGCCCAAGCCGGGGACGATGTAGGCGTCGGAGTTCAGGCCCGAGTCGACGGTCGCCGTCACCAACCGCACCGGTAGCCCCGATTTCTCCAGCAGCGCAATGCCTTCCGGCGCGGCGACCACGCAGATCGCGGTGATGTCGGTCGCGCCGCGTGCGGCGAGCAATTCGAGGGTGTGGCGCATGGAGCCGCCGGTCGCCAGCATCGGGTCGAGCACGTACACCGGAATGCCGGACAGGTCGGCGGGCAGCGATTCCATGTACGGCACCGGCTGGTGAGTGGTCTCATCGCGGGCGATGCCGACGAAACCGACCTGGGCGTTGGGGATCAGCTCGGCCGCCGCGTCGACCATGCCGAGCCCGGCGCGCAGCACCGGGACCAGCAGCGGCGGATGGGCCAGCCGCACGCCTTCGGCGAAGGCGACGGGGGTTTCGATTTCGTACCTGGTCACGGGCGCGTCGCGCAGCGCCTCGTAGACCAGGATGCCGGTGAGATCGCGCAGCGCGTTGCGGAATACCGCGTTGGGGGTGCGCGCGTCGCGCATCGTCGTCAGCAGGGTGGCGGCGAGTGGATGGTCCACGGTGTGCGTACGCATGAGGGAACGATAAGGTTCGAGGCGAGTTCGGCGTCGAACGTCCTCGTGAATTTTTTTCCGAGGCGAGGGAACCGAACGGCAAGGCGGCGCGTCGAACCAGTTGGATGACGTACTCTGCCTGGGAACGAACAGATGGGGGAAGCACTATGGCAAAGATGTCGGCGGACACCGAGGGCATCGCCGCCTACGGCGCCACCGCCGAGGTGATGGCCGGTGAAATGGCCGGTGTCGCAGCGGGGGCCGCGGGCGCCTCGCCCGCGTTGCTCGGGCCGATCATGGGGCTCATCGGCGGGGATTTCATGGCCGCGTATTCCGCGGCGCACGCCGGACACGTCGCGTCGATCGCGCAACTGTCGGCCGTGCTGTCCAGCATGGGCGGCGCGGCGGCCGGAGCGGCCACCGTGCTCACCGAGACGGACATGAACAACGCGGCCGCGTTGAAGTCCGCCGACCTGGACGGATGAGCCGGTGATCGACGTCAACCTCCTGGTCAAGCCGCTGCTCGATCTGCTCGGCAGCTTCGGCACCGGCGTGCTGCCCAGCGGCGGCCCGGCCGACTCGCTGACCTCCACCTCGACGGCGCTGGATCAGCTGCATCAGTTGGGCCGCAACAGCATCAACCAGATGAACACCGCGTGGGACGGCGTCGCCGCCGACGCCGCGACCGCGAAGGCGCTGCGCGTGCAGACCTCCGCGGCCAACATCTCCGATCGCGGCAACGAGATGGCGACCGTCGTCGACCAGGCCGCCACCGAAGTCGAGACCGGGCAGAAGGATCTCAACGGCATCGTGCAGTCCTTCGTGAACACCGCGACGGCGCTCGGCCCGACGATCACCACGCCACCGGGTTTCGCGGCCCTGGTCGGCACCGCCATCGATCACCTGAACCAGGGACTCGGCGTGGTCGGTCGGGTGCGCAACGAGCTGGACACGCACACCGCGACCATGAGCCAGCTGACCCCGGCGCCCTCCAGCCCGTCGCTCGCGTCGCTGCCTGGCGCTATCACCAGCACGGCCGGCACCGGCATCCAGGGCCTGATGGGCGTGGTCGGCCAGGCCGGTTCGCTGATCACCAGCGTGGCGAGCAGTTCCGCGCAGAACGTCGCCAAGACGAGTCCCGGCACGAGCGACAATTCGAACTCGAACTCCACGAAGCCCGGCGACACCACCGCCACGCCGAGCACCAAGGACGGCGTGAAGATCACGCTGCCCGACGGTAGCGTCGTCGAGGCGCCGAACGAGAAGGCCGCGACCGCGGTCCAGTCGGCACTGAGCGCGGTCGGCACGCCCTACGTCTGGGGCGGCAACACCCCGGGCTCCGGCATCGACTGCAGTGGCCTCACCAAGTACGCCTACAGCGAGGCGGGCGTCGAACTGCCGCGCCTGGCTCAGGAACAGCACATCGGACACCCGCAGGTGTCGCCCGGCGATCTGATGCCGGGTGACCTGGCCGTATGGGACGGCCACGTCGCCATGGTCGTCGGCAACGGGCAGCTCGTCGAGGCCGGCGACCCGGTCTCGGTCAGTTCCATCCGAACGGAGAACATGGGTATGGAGTTCTACGGCTTCTACAGGCCGACAGCATGAGCGAACGCAGTGAGCGAATCATGTGCCAGCCCGCCGAGGGCATGCCGGAGCCGAGCGCCAGCGAGGCGGAGGCATGACCGAGCAGCAGGCCCAGCAGATTCCGAACGTCACCCTGGCCGTCAGCCAGAACCGGTCCGGCACCATCGCGGTGCGCGCGACCGACCAGGGCATGCCGGTCGAGATCAAGTTCGAGCGCAGTGAATACCGTTACGGCGCACAGGCTCTCGCCAACGAGATCCTGCGCCTGACGCAGCGCTCGGCCATCGCCGCGCGCGCCAAGCGCCGCGAGGTCCTCGCCGAGTCGGGCATGCCCGCCGACGTCCTGGACCGGCTCGGACTGCCCACCCGGCAGCAGGCGGTCGACGAACTCGACCGCATCGACGACGCCGACACGGGACCGACGAGCTGGATGCGGCCGGTATGAACGAGCGAAGCGAGGAACTGGCATGAGTGCCGAGATGGACGCGCTCGTCGCGAGCGCGACCCAGAAACTGGAAGCGCTCGAGGCCGCCCTGTACGGCCTGAAGCAGGTGCGCGGCCAGTTCACCACCGAAGATGGCGCGGTCACCGTCGAGGTGAACAGCGAGGGCGCGCTGGTCGGGTTGACGCTGTCGGAGGCGGTCACCTCGATGGCGCCCGCCGACGTCTCCCAGCTGATCGTCTGGGCCTGCAGGCAGGCCTCCGAGGACGCGGGAGCACAGCGCTCGAAGGTCGTTGCGACACTGAACGAGTCGTTCGCCCCGGCGCCCAACGGCGCGGCGGGCACAATTGGGGGCGGGCCGGATAGTGCCTGAGCCGGAAGGTCGATAGGCTTCCGCACATGGCTTCTGGAGACATCGTCCCGATCGAGCTCGGCCTGACCGACGGCGATCTCGTCACCCTGTGGGCACCGCGCTGGCGCGACGGTGACGACGAGTGGATGGCATTCCTCGGACACGAGGATTCCCTCTATGGTTTCGACACCGTCGCCGAACTGGCCGCGTTCATCCGGACCAGCTCCGACAACGACCTGGTCGACCATCCCGCGTGGAAGGTCGTCGCCGGACTGTCGGCGGTGGAACTGGAGCCGGAGGAGAACTTCACTTTCGACCTGGTCGCGGTGCCGGAGCTGGCCGCGGGCGATCCCGACGTGGACAGCATCGCCGAGCTGGAGGACACCCTCGGCATGGTCCGCAACATCGGCGAGGTGTGCGAGCTGGAGACGGTCACCAAGTTCTTCGGCTCGCACCCCGTGCTCGGCGCGCTGCCCGGTGGAGTGAGCGCGTTCGTCGGTCGCGACGGCGAGGAACTCTGGGACCAGATCGGCGCGGCCATCGCCAAGGACTGGGACTCGGTGCTCGACGCCATCGACTCGGTGGTCGCCACCCCGGACGTGGACGCCGAGGCCGTCGCGGTCGCCGAGGCCGAGTTGCTCGCGGCCGAGGAGAACGTGGTCGACGCCGACGACGCGGCCGACAGCGACGAGGACGAGGAATTCGAAGCCGTAGACATGGACGACGAGGACGAGGAGGAAGACGACTCGTTCTGGCACGAGGTCGGCATCGACCCGGTCAAGATCGTCACCGCGGACGGCACCTACTTCACGCTGCGCTGCTATCTCGACGACGAACCGATCTTCCTCGGCAAGAACGGCTCGATCACGGTGTTCACCTCCGAGCGCGCCCTCGCGCGCTACCTCGCCGACGAGCACGAGCACGACCTGGCGAGGGTGAGCACCTATGGCGAGGTGCAGACCGCCGCCGTGGACGGCTCGCTCGAGGTCGAGGTGACCGACGAGAACGTCTACGTGCTGCCCGGACTGGCCGACGACCTGGCCGAGGGCCCGGAGGCGGTCGACATCGAACAGCTCGACCTGGCCGTCGAATTGTTCACCGACGCCGCCGACTACGCCGAGGACGACGCCGTCGAGCAGGCCCTTGCCCAGTCCACTCCCCTGGGCTGGTACGTGTCGTACCTGCTGAACCCGGACCCGACCCGGATGGCGCCGAACCCGCCGTTCGCCGCGGAGGCGCAGAGCTGGCGCGAGCTCGAGCGCGGGTTCGAAGCTCGGCTCGCGCCGCAGTAGTCCGCTGAGTTCGGGGCCGAATACGTTCGGCCCCGAACTCATTTCAGCCTGATCCAGATGTGCTCGGCGCGACCGAGCAGCCGCTCGTCGCTGCCGTACACCGCGCTGGCGGTGAAAATCTTGCGACCCTGCTCGCCGTGGCTTTCCCCGACCACGACGCACGGTTCGCCCACCTCGGGTAGGCCGAGCACCGCGGCCGTCATCGAGCCGAGCAGTGCGGGGCGGTCCAGCATGCCCGGCACCGACCAGCCACCCGGGCAGTCCAGCGCCGCCCACAGCAGCGCGTCTCCGATCGCCAGCGATTCGTCGGGCGTCCACGGTGCCGCGACCAGCCCCGCGCGCACCGTCCCCGGCTCGATACGCAGTCCATCTTCGCGTGCGTTTCCGCAGACGAAGCAGAGCGCGAACATGTCGTTGGTCTCGTACGAGCCCGTGGCCTTCTCCGCGATTTCGCGTGAAACGGGTCCCGGAACATCCCGTTCGAAGGCGCCCGCTCGCGATTCGGCGATCAGGCGCTCGCCGTCGAACAACTTGCCGTCCTCCAGCCGCAACGGCGTGTCCAGCGGAGCCGGGTTGCGCAACATGACGGTCACTGTGCCTTCGTCACGGTGTTCGGCGAGACGTCCGCAGACGTAACCGCCGTTACCCGAATCCGGCGGGCCGTTGAATCGACCGGGAATCTGCACACTCGTCACAACATCCCACGATAGACCGCCCTGTAAGCCGTGCGCCGGTGGTCCGTCCGCGCCCTCGTTCAGCCGAGCAGCACCGCGTACCCCGGCTTGATGATGTCGTCGATGATGCGCAGCCGCTCCGGGAACGGGATGAAGGCCGACTTCATCGCGTTGATGGTGAACCGCTCCAAATCGCTCCAGCCGTAGCCGAAGGTCTCCACCAGCTTCAGCATCTCCGCGCTCATCGTGGTGTCGCTCATCAGGCGGTTGTCGGTGTTCACCGTGACGCGGAAGCGCAGCCGGGCGAGCAGATCGAACGGGTGCTTGTCCAGGGCGGGCACCGCGCCGGTCTGCACGTTCGACGAGGGACACAGCTCGAGCGGAATTCGCATGTCCCGCACGTAGTTCGCGACCAGCCCCAGTTCCGCGTCCTCGAGCGCGCCCGGCACGTGGATGTCGTCGGTGATGCGCACGCCGTGCCCGAGCCGGTCGGCGCCGCAGAACGCCAGCGCCTCGTGGATCGACGGCAGGCCGAACGCCTCGCCCGCGTGGATGGTGAAGTGCGCGCTGCTCGCCCGCATGTACTCGAACGCGTCGAGGTGTCTGCTCGGCGGGAAGCCCGCCTCCGCACCCGCGATGTCGAAGCCGCCGACGCCACGGTCGCGCCAGCGCACCGTGAGCTCGGCGATCTCACGCGAACGCGCCGCGTGCCGCATGGCCGTGAGCAGACAGGTCACCACGATGGAATGGCCCGCCTCGGCCGCGGCCGCCTCGCCCTCACGGAAGCCGGCCAAGGTGTGCTCGACCACCTCGTCCATGCTCAGGCCGCGCTCCAGGTGCTGCTCGGGCGCGAAGCGGACCTCGGCGTACACCACGCCGTCGGCTGCCAGGTCCTCCGCGCACTCGCGAGCCACCCGGCGCAGGCCCTCCGGTGTCTGCATCACCGCGACGGTGTGCGCGAACGTCTCCAGGTAGCGCTCCAGGGAACCGCTGTCGGCGGCGTCGCGGAACCAGGCCGCCAGGGTGGCCTCATCGGTCGCGGGTAGGTCTTCGTAACCGCAATCGGCGGCGAGCTCCAGCACCGTCGCGGGCCGCAGACCACCGTCGAGGTGATCGTGCAGCAGCGCCTTGGGAGCTTGGCGGATCGAGGCGAGGGTGAGCGGCATCGGTCCTGTCATGACCACACGTTAGCCGCGCCGCGCGGAATCGGCAGCGAAGTTCCGCCGTGTCAACCATCTCGTTGCCGGCGGGCCACGGCGCGGTTCACAGCGCGTCTCCGTAGCGACGCCGAGCACGGCCGGTTTCGGCGCTCAGGAACCGATCCGGTCCAAGATCAGCGGGACGTCCCCGATCGGCGCGGTGGCGCCGATGGTGATCGAATCCGCCAGTGCGGCAACGGCTCCCGGGATCGCGTCCGGCGTGTCGGTGTGCAGGGTGAGCAGCGGCTGTCCCGCGACGACCGGATCGCCCGGCTTGGCGTGCATCTCGATGCCCGCACCGAACTGCACCCGGTCGCCCTGGCGGGCCCGACCGGCGCCGAGGCGCCACGCGGCGACGCCGACGCCCATGGCGTCCAGGCGGGTCAGCACGCCGTCACGCTCGGCGCGGACAGTTTCGGTGTGCGTGGCGCGCGGCAGGGCCGCGTCCGGGTCACCGCCCTGGGCTCGCACCATCGCGCGCCAGTGATCCATCGCCCGTCCGTCGGCGAGCGCGTCGGCCGGATCGATGTCCAGGCCCGCCAGCGCCACCATCTCCCGCGCCAGCGCGAGGGTGAGCTCGACGACGTCGGCGGGCCCGCCACCGGCCAGCACCTCGACCGATTCGGCCACCTCGAGCGCGTTGCCCGCGGTGCGCCCCAGCGGGGTGTCCATCGCGGTGAGCAACGCGACCGTGCGCACCCCGGCGTCCGCGCCGAGCTCGACCATGGTCGTGGCCAGTTCGCGGGCCGCGCCGTGGTCCTTCATGAACGCGCCCGCTCCGACCTTCACGTCGAGCACCAGCGCGCCGGTGCCCTCGGCGATCTTCTTGCTCATGATCGAGCTGGCGATCAACGGGATCGACTCGACCGTGCCCGTGACGTCGCGCAGGGCGTAGAGGCGCTTGTCGGCGGGCGCGAGGTCGGCCCCCGCCGCGCACACGACCGCGCCGATCGCCGGGTCGGCCAGGATCTCGCGCACGCGCGGCACGTCGATGTCGGCCCGCCAGCCTGGGATCGACTCGAGCTTGTCCAGAGTGCCGCCGGTGTGACCCAGCCCACGTCCGGACAGTTGCGGCACCGCCGCGCCACACGCGGCGACCAGCGGCGCGAGCGGCAGCGTGATCTTGTCGCCGACCCCGCCCGTGGAGTGCTTGTCCACCGTGGGGCGCGGCAGATCCGTGAAATCCATTCGCCGTCCAGAGGCGATCATCGCGGCCGTCCAGCGGGCCGTCTCCCTGCGCGTCATCCCGCGCCAGACAATGGCCATGGCCAGCGCCGACATCTGCTCGTCGGCCACCGCGCCCCTGGTGAATCCGTCGACCACCCAGTCGATCTGCGCGTCCGAGAGCTCCCCGCCATCGCGCTTGGTCGTGATGATCGAAACCGCGTCCACACCCGTCACCCGGCCAGTCTGGCACGACACTCCACCGCGGCTGGTTCTTGTCGGTGACCTCCGATAGCCTCGCCGCATCAATCGATCGACGAAGGGGGAAACAGATGACTTACACCGAGCTGGACCGACGGGTGACCAGGCTCGAGCAGCGCACCCGCGAGGTCGAGGCCTGTCACTCCGAGTCCATCTACAAGCTGACCCGACGGGCGGCGCGGACGGACATCGCGACCGGTCGGCTGGTCGTCGGCATGAACCAGCTGGGCCGCGGCATGGCGCTGATGATGGAACGCATGGGCCTGCCACCGCTCGAGTTCGCGGAGGTATCGATGCCCACAGAAGCGGAAATCGACGACGCGCTCGAAGCCGACTGCTGACGAAACCTACTGCTGTCCGGCGCTCAGGTCCTCAGGACCGAAGGCGTCGGGCAGCAGCGCGCTCAGCCGGACGGGGCCCGTGCGGTGGTCCACCAGGAGATCGCGGCCGCCGTGCTCGTAGAGAAGCTGGCGGCAGCGACCGCACGGCATCAGGATTTCGCCGCGGGAATCGCAGACCGAGACCGCCGCGAGACGCCCGCCGCCGCCCGCGAATAAGTTACCGACGAGTACGCATTCGGCGCAGAGGCCCAATCCATATGAGACATTTTCCACATTGCAACCGCTCACAATTCGACCGTCCGAAGTGAGAGCCGCGGCGCCGACCGGGAAACGGGAGTAGGGCGCATAGGCGTTGCGCATAACTCGAATAGCATTGTCGCGCAAAACATTCCACTCGATTTCCGGCATCGTGAACCTCTCGCCGAACCACCGCGACGAGGCCGCGCGAGAGCCCGCGCACACCCCATTACGCATCAACAAAGGTAAACCTAACCCAGCGGAATGTCGCGCAACGCACGGCACGCCGAATTAGTTCCGCGAAACCGAGAGGATTAGAGTCCACAACAGATCGGTTCAGGTTCCCGGCGGGCCTCGTGCGAACGGAGCACCGTACTCCAGCACACTTGGAGCACAGCGCAGCAACCTGGGCATTCGCCCCCTTCACGCGGCCGGCCCGGGACCTGAGACCGGGTCCATCAACGACGTTGGAGGCACCGCACTCTATGACCACGATCGAAGCTCCGGCCCAGCCGAAGCGGAAGACGCTGTACCGAGGCGACCCCGGAATGTGGTCCTGGGCGCTGCACCGGATCACCGGTGTCACCATCTTCTTCTTCCTCTTCGTGCACGTTTTGGACACCGCACTCGTCCGGGTCAGCCCGGAGACCTACGACGCGGCGATCGAGACCTACAAGACGCCGCTCGTCGCGCTGATGGAGATGGGCCTCGTGGTCTGCGTGCTGTTCCACGCGCTCAACGGCGTCCGCGTGATCCTCGTCGACTTCTGGTCCCAAGGCCCGCGCTACCAGCGGCAGATGCTCTGGATCGTGCTCGCCATCTGGATCCTGGTCTCGGCCGCCGGTATCGGCCGCCAGTTCTTCTACCTGTTGACGGAGCACTGATCGCGATGAGCGCACCTGTACTCGGTAAGTCTTACGACCGTCCGGCCAGCCTGGATCTGCCTCGCTCGCCGCGCGCTCGCTCCAGCAACAACTTCGAGAAGTACGCGTGGCTGTTCATGCGCTTCTCCGGCCTGCTGCTGATGGTCCTGGTGCTGGGCCACATGTTCATCATGCTGATGATCGACGGCGGCGTGCAGCGACTGAACTTCGCCTTCGTCGCGGGCCGCTGGGCCTCCCCGTTCTGGCAGATCTGGGACCTCACCATGCTGTGGCTGGCCCAGCTGCACGGCGGCAACGGTCTGCGCACCGTGATCGACGACTACTCCCGCAAGGACTCGACCCGGTTCTGGCTCAAGACCCTGCTGGTGATCTCGATGATCCTGGTCACGGGCGTCGGCACCTATGTCATCTTCACCTTCGACCCCAACATCAGTTAGGAACAGGCCCTCGCATGAGTGAGCGCAGCGAACGAATCATCGACACAGCGTGCTTCGCACATGCCGGAGCTGAGCGGAGCGAGGCGCAGGCATGAGTGAATCGCGACCGATTCAGGAACACCGCTACGACGTCGTCATCGTCGGCGCCGGTGGCGCGGGCATGCGCGCGGCGATCGAGGCCGGTCCCCGGGTCCGCACCGCCGTGCTGACCAAGCTGTACCCGACCCGTAGCCACACCGGCGCCGCCCAGGGCGGCATGTGCGCCGCGCTGGCCAACGTCGAAGAGGACAACTGGGAGTGGCACACCTTCGACACCGTCAAGGGTGGTGACTACCTGGTCGACCAGGACGCCGCGGAGATCATGGCCAAGGAGGCCATCGACGCGGTGATGGACCTCGAGAAGATGGGTCTGCCGTTCAACCGGACCCCCGAGGGCAAGATCGACCAGCGTCGCTTCGGCGGTCACACCCGCGATCACGGCAAGGCTCCGGTCCGCCGCGCGTGCTACGCCGCCGACCGCACCGGCCACATGATCCTGCAGACGCTGTACCAGAACTGCGTCAAGCACGACGTGGAGTTCTACAACGAGTTCTACGTGCTCGACCTGGTGCTCACCGAGACCGACCGCGGTCCGGTCGCCACCGGTGTGGTCGCCTACGAGCTGGCCACCGGCGAGCTGCACGTCTTCCACGCCAAGTCGATCGTGTTCGCCACCGGCGGCTCGGGCCGGATGTACAAGACCACCTCGAACGCGCACACGCTGACCGGCGACGGCATGGCGATCGTGTTCCGCAAGGGTCTGCCGCTGGAGGACATGGAGTTCCACCAGTTCCACCCGACAGGTCTGGCCGGTCTCGGCATCCTGATCTCGGAGGCGGTCCGCGGTGAGGGCGGCATCCTGCGCAACGCGTCCGGCGAGCGGTTCATGGAGCGCTACGCGCCCACCATCAAGGACCTCGCGCCGCGCGACATCGTCGCCCGCTCGATGGTGCTCGAGGTGCTCGAGGGCCGCGGCGCCGGTCCGAACAAGGACTACGTGCTCATCGACGTGACCCACCTCGGCGAGGACGTGCTCGAGGAGAAGCTCCCGGACATCACCGAGTTCTCCCGCACCTACCTGGGTGTGGACCCGGTGAAGGAGCCGGTGCCGGTCATGCCGACCTGTCACTACGTGATGGGTGGCATCCCGACCCGGATCCGCGGCGAGGTGCTGCGCAACAACACCGACATCGTGCCCGGCCTCTACGCCGCGGGCGAGTGCGCGTGCGTCTCGGTGCACGGCTCCAACCGCCTCGGCACCAACTCGCTGCTCGACATCAACGTGTTCGGCCGCCGCGCGGGCATCGCCGCCGCGGAGTACGCCCAGCGCACCGAGTTCGTCGACATGCCGGAGAAGCCGGCGCAGATGGTCACCGACTGGCTGGCCATGCTGCTGTCGGAGCACGGTGACGAGCGGGTCGCCGACATCCGCACCGAACTGCAGTACACGATGGACATGAACGCCGCCGTGTTCCGCACCGAGGACACCCTCAAGCAGGCCCTCACCGACATCCACGCGCTCAAGGAGCGGTACTCGCGGATCTCGGTGCAGGACAAGGGCAAGCGGTACAACAGCGACCTGCTCGAGGCCGTCGAGCTCGGCTTCCTGCTCGAGCTGGCCGAGGTCACCGTCGTCGGCGCGCTGAACAGGAAGGAATCGCGCGGCGGCCACGCCCGCGAGGACTACCCGGACCGCGACGACGTGAACTTCATGCGGCACACCATGGCCTACAAGGAGAGCCCCGAGCTCATCTCCGACATCCGCCTCGACTTCAAGCCGGTGGTGCAGACCCGTTACGAGCCGATGGAGCGTAAGTACTGATGACTGCTGTTGCCGAAGCACCCTCTTCGCAGAAGCCCGCTCCGGTCCCCGACGGCTCGGTGATGATCACCGTCAAGGTGGCCAGGTTCAACCCGGAGGACGACAAGGGCGCGCACTGGGAGTCCTTCCAGGTGCCGGTCCTGCCGACCGACCGCTTCCTGAACGTGCTCATCTACATCAAGTCCTACCTGGACGGCACGCTCACCTTCCGCCGCTCGTGCGCGCACGGCGTCTGCGGTTCGGACGCGATGCGGATCAACGGCGTGAACCGGCTGGCCTGCAAGGTGCTGATGAAGGACATGCTGCCCAAGGGCGGCAAGTCGCTCACCGTCACCGTCGAGCCGATCCGCGGCCTGCCCGTGGAGAAGGACCTCGTCGTCGACATGGAGCCGTTCTTCGACGCGTTCCGCGCGGTGAAGCCCTACCTGATCACCACGGGTAACGAGCCGACCCGCGAGCGCATCCAGAGCCAGGCCGACCGCGCCCGGTTCGACGACACCACCAAGTGCATCCTGTGCGCCTGCTGCACCACCTCCTGCCCCGTGTACTGGAGCGACGGCAGCTACTTCGGCCCGGCCGCGATCGTGAACGCCCACCGCTTCATCTTCGACAGCCGCGACGAAGCCGCCCGCGAACGCCTCGACATCCTCAACGACGTCGAAGGCGTCTGGCGCTGCCGCACCACCTTCAACTGCACCGACGCCTGCCCCCGCGGCATCGAGGTCACCAAGGCCATCCAGGAAGTCAAGCGAGCCCTCCTCTTCGCCCGCTGACCCCCGGACCCACCGGCCGAACAACGAAGGCCGCCACCATCCAAACATGGTGGCGGCCTTCGTCGTTGGCGCTCCGCCCCGCGACCGGCACGCACCGATCCGCAGCGTCGAGGGCTACGAATACCCATCGATATTGCTGGGTACTCTGCTGGAGATTTATCATGAGACATATGAAGACCATGATCGACCTCAACGACGAAGCGTTGGCGCTGGCCGCCAAGGAGCTGGGCACGACCACGAAGAAGGACACGGTCAATGCCGCGCTCGAGTTCGTGGCCGATCGCAGGCGACGGATCGAGCAGGTGCTGAACGATCCCCACGGGTTCGGGGTCGGGCCGGACATCGATGATCCGGAAATCATGCGCCAGGCTCGCCGTTGACCGAAACGACACCACTGCGGCTGCATCTCGTGGACACCTCAGCGGCCGCTCGCATCAGGCATGCACCGGTACAAAGCGTCATCGCGGGCCTCATCGCCGACCGCGCCGCCGCGACCTGCGTAACCGTCGACCTCGAGGCCGGGTACTCCGGCCGCAATCTCGCCGACGTCCAGAACATCGGCCAACGACGACGCTCCCTGTACATCAACCTGCCGATCAACGAAACCATCGCCGATCGCGCCCGGGAAGTTCAGCTGCTGATGGCGCGCAGGAGTCAGCATCGTTCAGCCGGAATCATCGATCTGCTCACCGCCGCCGTGGCCGAGTTCCACGGCGCGGTCCTCGTCCACTACGACGCCGACTTCGAGCACATCGCGGCCGTAACCCGGCAACCACAGGTGTGGGTCGTTCCCCAGGGCAGCTTGAACTGACTCACTCGCGATGGGTCCGCAGATGCCGCCCACGGGATTCGCGCAGCGGACCGCTCAAAGGACTGGGGAGCGCTCTGTGCGGCGGGCGAAGGGTGGGGCGTGTTCGGGGCGGAGGCCGATGCCGCCGATGTAGGCGGTGATGGCGCGTAGCCGGGGCGAGCGGCGGAGCAGGCGTAGGGGCGCTGGGAGGTGGTGTTCATCGAGGGTGGCGTCGAGGGCCGGGTGGATGAGCATGTCGTGTTCGCCGCGCTGGGTCTGCTGGACGATCGCCGCGGGGAGAGAGCGGCGGCGTTGGACGCGGGCCAGGTCGGTGCGGCGAATTGTGCCGTGGCGCAAGGGTTCGGCGAGGTAGCGGGCGGTGGCCACGGCGTCTTGGATCGCGAGGTTGACGCCGACGCCGCCGACCGGTGACATGGTGTGCGCGGCGTCGCCGATGCACAGCACGCCGTCGGCGTACCAGCGGCGCAGGCGGTTCATCCCGGTCCGCAGGACGGCGACATCGTCCCAGTCGCGGATGGCGGCCAGTTGCCGATCCGAGAAACCGCACAGCTCGCCCAGACGGGACCGCCACGCCGCGATGTCCTCGCTTCGCCGCTGCTCGTCGGTGCCTTTCGCGATGAGGTAGGCGACCTGCTGGTAGTCGCCGCGGTCCATCGCGACCGCCACCTGACCACCGCCGAACCAGCCGAACACCTCGCCGTCGCCGCTGTGAGCCTTGGGGACTCGGACCTGCCACACATCCATCGGAACCTCGAACTCGCGCACCGGCAGTCCGGATTCGCGGCGCACCACCGACCACCTGCCGTCGCAGCCGACCGTGAGATCCGCCGTGAGCGCCCGCGATCCATCGTCCGCATCGGTGTAGTCGACGCCGGTGACCCGGCCGTCGTCGTCGCGGCGCAATCCGGTCACGGTGCAATTGCGACGGAGGGTGAACGTCGGCTCCTCGGAAGCGGCAGCGCAGAGCAGATCGAGGAAATCGCCCTGGGGCACCATCGCGATGTGCTTGTGCCGACCGGGAATTCGGCTGAAATCCGCCATCACGACGACGGTGTCGCCGATGCGTATCCGCATCTGCCGCAGGCGCCCGGCCGGAATTCTCGCGAACCGTTCACCCAAGCCGAGTTCGTCGAGAAGGCGCAGTGTCGACGGGTGGACGGTGTCGCCGCGGAAGTCCCGGCGGAAGTCGGCGTGCTTCTCGAGCACGGTCACCTCGACGCCCGCGCGAGCCAGCAACAGTCCGAGCATCATCCCCGCTGGGCCGCCACCCACGACGACGCACCCCGTTCGTTCGATCATGGCGCCAGGCTAGCAGAAGTTAGACTCTGTCTAAATTTCGATGGCATGTAAGAATCCAGGCATGGGACTGCGGGAACAGAAGAAGCGGAAGACCAAGCAGGCTCTGGTCGAGGCGGCCCTGCGATTGTTCGCCGAGAAGGGTTACGACAACACCACGGTCGCCGAGATCGCCGCCGCCGCACAGGTTTCCTACGCGACCTTCTTCAACTACTGCACCGCCAAGGAAGACGTCGTCTTCGCCGACGACGACCTCTACGACGAACTTCTCGCGGAGATCTTCGCCGCCCGCGTTCCACGCGAAGGCCCCGCCGACCTGCTGTTGCGCGTGATCGATCAGCTGAGCGCGGCGACGAGCTGGAGTTTCCCGCTCGACCACGAACTCACCCACATACGAGCACGTCTCATCGCCGAAGTGCCCGCCCTGCGCGCTGCCGCTCTGCTGCGCAACGCGGGACTGCGGCAGCGCCTGACCGAAGCCCTCCTCGACGCCTACCCCGCCGACCTCGACGACCTGCACGCGGCGGCGTTGAGCGGTGCGATGGTCGGTGCGGTCGACGCGGTGCTCGACGACTCCGCCAGAGGAAAGCTGACACCCACCACGATCACCGGCATCGTGCACCGAGCCGCTGAGATCGGCCTGCGCGGCCACCTGTCGGAGGGAGCACGGCACGAGCGGTGACGCCGCGAAACGTGGCATCTCGCAAGCAGGTATCCACCGTCCACCCGGCAACCGCAGGCGCGGGTCGTCCTCGGGGCAGCATGAGCCGACTCATTCCCGGCCGAGGGGAAGGGGAGTCGCGCAGGACCAGTGTTCGCCCGCGAGGACCACGTGGTCGAGGAAGCGCAGGCCTACGGTGCGGGACGCTTCGATGAGGGCGGTGGTGGTGCGGCGGTCGTCGAGGCTGGGGGTGGCGGTGCCGGAGGGGTGGTTGTGGACGAGGGCGAAGGCGCGGCCGTCGTGGCGCAGCACGGTGTTGAGGATTTCGCGGATCGGGACGGCAACCTGATCGACCGCGCCTTCGGCGACGAACACCTTCTGCCGCAAGCGATTCTGGGTGTCGCAGACCAGCACGAGAACCCGTTCCACGCGGACGCCGTCGAACAGCGGGCGGGCGATGCGGACGACATCGAGGGCGCTCTCCAGGTGCGGGGCGGCCTCGGGTTCGGCGCGTGCCCTGCTGCCGAGCTGGAAGGCCGCGATGATCGCGGCGGCCTTGGCCACCCCGATCCCGGCTCTGCGGAACAGTTCCTCGGGCCGAGCCTTGGCCAGGCCCGGGATGCCGCCGTATTCGGCGAGGAGCTCCGCGGCCAATTCCAGCGCACTCTCGCCCCGGCGACCCTGACCGAGCAGCAGGGCGAGCAATTCGCTGTCGCTGAGCGCGTGCGGGCCGAGCGCGAGCAGTCGCTCGCGCGGGCGTTGGCCGAAGGGCAGGTTGGCGATCGGTACCGACATCACAATCCCCCTCGAATGCGTTGGAGAGTTCGGATTGTGCCAGCGGCCACCGACAGGTCGGGTGGGCGCGCGGTTCGGGCAGAATGAGGGAACGAACCGATCGGGGGGACGAATGTCTGGTTGGCGCAAGAACTCCAACAACTCGGCGGCCCACGGCCGCGACGGCGCGGCACACGCCGTGCGCGCACTGGGCGCAGCCGCGCTGCTGACGCTCGCGGCCTGCGGCGGCTCCGACACCGCGGCGAGCCCGGACCTCGGCAGGTACTACGACCAGCACGTCGCATGGGGTTCCTGCGCGGACTTCCCGCACGGCGCCGAGCTTGCGGCGGGCGGCCTCGAATGCGGGCGGGTGACCGTCCCGCTCGACTACGCCGAGCCCGACGGCGCGACGGCTTCGATCGCCGTCTCCCGCCTCCCCGCCCGCGGCGAGCGGGTCGCTTCCCTGCTCACCAACCCCGGCGGCCCCGGATCGCCCGGAATCGTGATGCCGCTGATGTTCGCGAAAAGCGAGGTGGCGCAACGTTTCGACGTGATCGGCGTCGATGTCCGCGGCCTCGGCGCCTCCACGCCGAAGGTGGTGTGCCTGACGCCGGAGGAGTACCAAGCGGAGCGCAACGAGCTCGACGTCGACTATTCACCCGAAGGCATCGCGCAGACCGAACGCGAGAACCGCGACTACGTGGCGAAATGCGTACAGCGCACGGGTGTCGACGTGCTGGCCAATGTCGGGACCCGGGATGTGGCACGGGATTTCGACGTGATCCGGGCGGCGCTCGGCGACGAGAAGCTGACCTACTACGGCGGCTCCTACGGCACCCGCCTCGGCTCCACCTTCGCCGAGATGTTCCCCGACCGCGTGCGCGCCATGGTCCTCGACGGCGGCGTCGACCCGGCCACCGACATGGTCGACGCGGTGGTCTTCTCGCGCGGCTTCCAACAGGCCTTCGACGCCTACGCCGCCGAATGCGCCAAGGCGCCGGACTGCCCGCTCGGCACCGACCCGGCCCGCGCCACCGCGGCCTTCCACGCCCTCGTCCTCCCGCTGATCGACCGACCGGCCGCCACCGCCGACCCGCGCGGCCTCGGCTATCGCGACGCGCTCAGCGCGGTGGCCAATTCGCTGTACAACCCGGCGGGCTGGCCCGGTATCACCGAGGGCCTGAAGGAGCTGGCCGACGGCCGCGGCGACGCTCTGCTGGCGTTCGCGGACGTCATCGCGAGCCCGAGCATCGTCGAGCGGGATTTGCAGCAGGCGGTGTTCTGCCTCGAGGAGAAGCGCGTCACCGATCGCGCCGAGGCCGCCGAACTGGACCGCCGCACCCGCTCCGCCGCACCGATTTTCGACGACGGTCGCGGCACCGGACAGGCTCCCCTCGGCGTCTGCGCCTTCTGGCCGGTGCCGACGAATTCCCAGCCGCACGTCCCCTCGGTATCGAATCTGCCGAAGGTCGTCGTCGTCTCCGTCACCGGCGATCCGGCCACCCCGCACGAGGGCGGGAAGAACCTGGCCCGCGCGCTCGGCGCTTCCCTGGTCACCTACGAGGGTGTGCAGCACGGCGTCTTCGGCCAGGGTGTGGCGTGCGTGGACGAGCCGGTGTTGCGGTATCTGATCGACCTCACCCCACCACCCGAAGGACTGGTCTGCCAGTCGGCCTGAGCGGATCCCAGCAGGAGCGACAACCGCCGGTTCGGGCACACTCTTCGGCGAACCGCTACCCAGGAGAAGGCGAATAGTGCGAAGGCGCAGGACAATTCAGGGCGTGGTGCGGTCGTGGTTTCCGCGCGCGGCGCTGGCGGCGCTGCTGCTCACCACGGCGGCGTGCGCGGACGATGAACCGCTCGTCGCGCCGGCTCCGACCCTGGAACCGTTCCTCCGCCAGACCCTCACCTGGGAGTCGTGCGAGAACTATCCCGGCGGCGCGGGGCTTTCCGCCGAGGGCATCGAATGCGCGCGGGTGACGGTTCCATTGGACTACGCCGATCCCGGGGGCGAGACCGCCCGTATCGCCATCTCTCGGCTGCGGGCGCGCGGCGAGCGCGTCGCCGCGATCCTCACCAACCCGGGCGGCCCGGGCGGACCCGGCCTGGACATGCCGAGGATGCTGGCGAAAACGCCGCTGGCCGAACGCTTCGACGTGATCGGCATGGATGTGCGCGGACTCGGCGCCTCGACGCCGCTGGTGCGCTGCCCATCCGCGGAGGAGACGCGGACGGAGCGGTTGATACTCGGGGCCGGCCATGCCTTCGGCGAGATCGATCAACTGGAAGAGGAGGCCGAGGACTACGCCGTCTCGTGTGCGGCCGGTTCGGGGACGAAGCTGCTCGCACATGTCGGGACCGTCGATGTGGCCAGGGATCTCGATGTGATCAGGACGGTGCTCGGCGAGCAGAAGCTGACGTACTTCGGTGGTTCGTACGGCACCCGTCTCGGTTCCACCTTCGCCGAGATGTTCCCGGACCGGGTCCGGGCGATGGTGCTGGACGGTCCCCTCGATCCGGCGGCCAACATGGGTGATCCGGTGGCCGACGCCGCCGCGTTCCAGCGGGCATTCGAGGCCTACGCGGCGGACTGCGCGACGGCACCCGACTGCCCTCTCGGCACCGACCCCCGGCAGGCGACGGAGGTCTACCGGAAGCTGACCCTGCCGCTGATCAGCCATCCCGCGGCCACCACGGATCAGCGCGGAGTGGATTTCTTCGATGCGGCCGACGGGGTGATCGCCTCGATGTACAGCCCGGCACTCTGGCCGCAGCTCACCGCAGCCCTCGCCGAGCTGACCCGTGGCCGTGGTGACGCCCTCCAGGCGATCATCACCGGCCATTCCGAGTCCATCGGGATGGGCGTGCACCGGGCGGTGAAGTGCCTCGAGGAGGTCAGAGTCACCGAGCGGGCACAAGTAACCCAGCAGGAACGCCGAATCCGCGAGGTCGCCCCCATTTTCGACAGCGGACTGCCCATCACCGAATCCCCCTTGGACGTGTGTGCGTTCTGGCCGGTGCCGCCGAATTGGCAGCCGCATCCGCCGGTGATCACGGGCCTGCCGAAAGTGGTCGTCGTGGCGTCCACCGGCGATCCGGCGACACCGTACGAGGGCGGCGTGCGGCTGGCCGAGGCCCTCGACGCACCACTGATCACCTACACGGCCACCCAGCACGGCGTCGTGTTCAAGGGCGTGCGTTGCGTGGACGAGCCGGTCATGAAATACCTGATCGAACTCGTTCCACCACCGGACACACGGTGCGTACCACAGCGATAGGCCGCGGGTCGGGCCTCCGCCTTCGCTGCGACCATGCATGGGACTGTCGACGGACGTCGTCCGGCAGCGCCCGTCTAACCGTCGACGGTGACAGCCTCCGGCGCCGGTAGTGCGCACAGCACACCCGAGGCCAGTTTCTCGAGGTGATGGAGTTGCCGCTCGTGCACCACGATTCGGCGCAACGCCTCGTTGACGGTGGCGTTGCTGTTGGCCGTCCCCATGATCGCGGCGGCGGCGGCCAACAGCTTCTGGTCGAGATCGATCCGCACGGTATGCATGCGTCCTCCTTCGTACTTTCGCCATCTTGCGGCATCACCCCCGCTCATGTCCGGCAAATCGCGTACACGCGCCGCGATACCGGGCTTGACTCGATACCCCATGGGGGTATAATTCGAGACATGGAACACGGCCACGGAGCACATCACGCACACGCCGGGCACGCAGGGCATTCCGAACCGACCGCGCACGAAGGACATGCGGCCGGTCGGCACGAGAGCACGCACGGCGCGCAGCAAGCCCACACCGCCGCAGCGGACCACTCCGCACACGCCGAGCATCGTCCGGCGGCCACCTGGAAAATGGCCGCGACCGCGACGCTGCACTGCCTCACCGGCTGCGCCATCGGCGAGGTGCTCGGCCTGGTCATCGGCACCGCGCTGGGCTGGAGCACGCTGCCGACGATGGTGCTCGCCATCGTGCTCGCCTTCGTCTTCGGCTACGCGCTGACCATCCGCGGCGTGATGAAGGCGGGCGTCGCGTTCGGCGCCGCCCTGTCCGTCGCCTTCGCCGCCGACACCCTCTCGATCACCGTCATGGAGATCACCGACAACGCGGTGCTGCTCGCGGTGCCCGGCGCCATGCACGCCGGACTCAACGACGCCCTCTTCTGGGGCGCGCTCGCCTTCGCTTTCGCCGTCGCCTTCGTGGTCACCACACCGGTGAACAAGTGGTTGATCGGGCGCGGCAAGGGGCATGCGGTGGTGCACGTGTACCACGCAAATCACTGAATCGCCAGTGTCACCGTTTCCATGAACGAGACCGGCAATCGACGGAAACCGCTCGGCCAGCTAGGCAGTGTGTACAGCTGGCCGGGCTTTCGTTGTCGGAACGGTCAGGCGGTGCTTGCATCGAGATATGTTCACCGAGGCTCAGCTGTACTCGCCGGTCACCCGCAGCGGCGACGGCGACGTGACGGTGCATTTGAGCGATGAGCACCCCGGCGTGCACGACCCCGAGTACCGGGCGCGCCGCAACGCCATCGCCGCTCTCGCGCTGGCCTACCGGCCGGGCGAACCCGTACCCGAGATCGACTACACCGAGGAAGAACAACAGGTCTGGCGGATCGTCTCCGCCGAACTGGCTCGCAAACACCGCACGTACGCGTGCGCGGAAGTGCTGGCCGCCGCGTCCCGGCTCGACCTACCCGGCGACCACATCCCGCAACTCGACCAGGTGACAGCGGCACTCGCCCCGCTCACCGGCTTCCACTACGTCCCCGCCGCCGGCCTGGTGCCGCTGCGCGAGTTCTTCGGCTCTTTCGCGGACCGGGTGTTCCACTCGACGCAGTACATCCGGCATCACTCCGCCCCGCTCTACACGCCCGAGCCCGACGCCATCCACGAGATCATCGGGCACGCCAACCAGATCGCCAGCCCCCGCTTCGCCGCCATCTACGAAACCGTCGGCGCGGCGGTCGCCCGGTTGACCACCGAGACGGCGCTGAAATTCCTGGCCGATGTGTTCTGGTTCTCGATGGAGTTCGGCGTCGTCCGCGAGCACGGCGAAATCCGCTGCTACGGGGCGGGTCTGCTGTCCTCCTACGGCGAGCTGGACGAGTTCCGGCGGGCCGAGCTGCGGCCGCTCGACGTGGTCGCGATGGGAACCGCCACCTACGACATCACCCACTACCAGCCGATTCTCTACTGCGCCGAGTCGGTTTCGGAGATCGAGGACGTGATCGGCGGCTTCTTCGCCGAGATGGACGACGACACTCCCCTGCGCGCGTTGCGCGAGCAGAAGCGGCCATCGGTGGCCGGGGCGAGCTGACGCGGTCAATCGACGGAAGGGTCCAGCGGCAGACCGGCGTCGAGGAAGTCCATCGCGCGACCGAGGTTGTCCGCGTTCACCGGCGCGCGCAACGAGATGGCGAGGCCCGCTCCGGCGATCGCACCGGCCGCCACACGGACCTCGAAATCGTCGGCGGGGCGGTCGAGGTATTCGGCGAGCAGCTCGGCGATCATCTCGATGCCGCGCTCGAGCTCGATGCCGATCGCCGCGCGCAGTTCCGGCACGTGGTAGAGCAGGGCTTGGCGCTCCTGCTCGAAGGCCAGTTCCTCGGGCGTCAGGGTGGCGAACGCCGTGTCCATCGCTTGCCGGAAGGCGAGAATCGGGGAAAGCCCGCGCGGCTGGCGGCGGATCTCATCGATCAGCACCGGGTCCAGGTCGTCGGCGATGACCAGCTGCTCCTTGGTCGGGAAGTAGCGGAAGAAGGTGCTCGGCGAGACGTCGGCCGCCGCGGCGATCTGCTCGATCGTGGTCTCCCCGTAGCCCTGCTCGCGGAACAGCCGGAAGGCCTCGGTGCGAATCGTCCGGCGGGTCCGCTCCTTCTTCCGTTCCCGCAATCCCGGCGCCGCGACACCCTCACCCGTTGACTCAACCGACATGCGTCGATTCTGACTCATCGAGCGCCGCCGCGGCGGCAGGTGCGTCGACCGGCTCCGGCGCGCGGCGCGGCAGCACCCACAGCGCCAGCGGCACCGACACCGCGCACAGGGCGGCGCAGACCCACAGCATCAGGCTCATCCCGCCGACGAAAGCCGATTGGACCTGCGCCAACGCGTCCGCGTTTCCGCTCGCCTTCGCCGCGGCCGCCCCGCCGCTCACGCCGTCGTCGTAGGGCGCGACGTTCAGCGCACCGAGTTCGGCGCGGTACCGGGTGACGAGCACGGTGCCGAGCAGCGCGACGCCGATGGTGCCCGCCGCCTGCCGCAGCGCCTGCAGCAGCGCGGACCCGACGCCGCTGCGCGCGACGTCCAGATCGTCGATGGCGACCGACATCGCGACCGGCATGCCCATGCCCATGCCGACGCCGACCAGCGTGATCCAGCACGCGGTGAACCAGTAGGCGCTGTCCACGTCGGTCATCGCGCCCGAGCCGAGGCCGATGCCGAGCAGCACGAGCCCGGCCGTGACCGCCACCCGCGCACCGGCTTTCGGCAGCAGCCGATCTCCCAGCCGCGCCCCGACCACCACGCCGCCGATCATGGGGAGCAGCCGCAGACCGCTGCCGAGCGCGTCGGCGCCGAGCACCTCCTGGTAGTACTGCGGCACGGTGAAGAACATGCCGAACATCGCGAAGGTGATCAGCACGGCGAACACGGAGCCCCAGCGGAAACCTCTGGCGCGGAACAATTCCAGGTCGATCAGCGCGTGTCGGGCGCGCCGCTGCCACAGCAGGAACGCCGCCATCGCGATCGCGCCCGAGGCGAGCAAGATCCAGGCCGTCGCATCGCCCCAGCCCTCTTCGCCGAAGCGAATGAAACCGTAGGTGATACCGAGCATCCCGAGCATCGACAGCAACACACCGGGCAGATCGATCGGACGCCGTTCCGGATTGCGCGATTCCGGCACCAGCGCGGTCACCGCCGTCGCGGCGAGCACGACCATCGGCACGTTGATCAGGAAGACCGAACCCCACCAGAAGTTGTCGACCAGCCAGCCGCCGAGCACCGGACCCAGCGGCAGTCCGAGCGAGGTCGCGGTGACCCAGATCGACATGGCGCGGGCCCGTTCGCGCTGCTCGGGGAACAGCACCGGAAGCACCGCCATGGACAACGGCGTCATGGCCGCCGCGGCGATACCGAGCGCCACCCGCGCGGCGATCAACTGCCCCGAGGTGTCGGCGAAGGCGCAGGCGAGCGAAGCGAGACCGAACAAGACGAGCGCGGCGAGCAGGATCTTCTTGCGTCCGTACCGGTCGCCGAGCGCGCCCGCGGGCAGCATGAACGCCGCGAGCGTCAGCGTGTAAGCCGAGCTGAACCATTGCAGCGCACCGGTATTCGCGTGCAGGTCGACCGCGAGGGTGGGCAGCGCGACAGTCAGGACGGTCATATCGAGGCCGATGGTCAGCATGGCGAGTGCCAGCGCGCCGAGCGCGAGCCAGCGTCGGGTGTCCGCGTTCACGATCCCTCCGTAAATGGAAGTTACTATTTTTTGATAGTAACTACCATTTTATGGTGGCTGTCAATACTGTGCCCGGTATCCGCCGACGCTCCGGCCGAGCGCCTGGCGCCGAAACTTCGTCCGGCTGCGCCTGTTAGGCGGACCTCGGCCTTCGCTCCGGCCAGCCACGGTCTGTTGGCCGACTCCGTCCGCCTGCGCCTATTAGGCTCGCTCCCGATGAGAATCCCGCATCCCCGCCACCGCGCCGCGCGCTGTCTCGCCGGTGCGCTCGCCGCCACCCTGCTCGGCGGCGCTTTCGCCGCACCGGCTTTCGCGGCGCCGACGACCACCACCGCCCCGTTCACCACCCCGAACACGGATAGCTGCCCGCAGAAGACCAAGCCGCCCGCGCCGATCGACACCTCCGAGGTGCCCGCGCCGGGTCAACCGACGCCCGGTCCGCTGGCGGTCCCCGTGCCTCCGGTGGGCGGGACCAGGATGGGCGAGTGCGGCGTGGTGTTGCCGAAGGGCGCGCCGCCTCCGCCGAAGGACATTTCCGCGACCGCGTGGGTGGTGTCGGATCTGGACACCGGCGAGGTGCTCGCGGCCAAGGACCCGCACGGGCGCTACCGGCCCGCCAGCACGATCAAAGTGCTGCTCGCCACCGTCGCGCTGCGCACGCTGCAGCTGGACACGGTGGTCACCGGAACCCAGGCGGACGCGGACGTCGACGGCACCCGCGTCGGCATCGGCCCCGGCGGCCGCTACACCAACCGGCAGCTCATGCAGGCGCTGATCATGGCCTCGGGCAACGACGCCGCGCACGCGATCGCCGCGCAGCTCGGCGGCGACGACGCCGCCGTGGCGAAGATGAACGAGCTGGCGAAATCGTTGTACGCCTTCGATACCCGCGCGGCGACGCCGTCCGGGCTGGACGGTCCCGGCATGAGCACATCGGCCTACGACCTGTCGCTGCTGTTCCGCGAGGCGATGACCATCCCGCTGTTCGCCGAGTTCATCCGCACCGAGCAGATCGAGTTCCCCGGCTATCCCAAGAATCCGAAGATCCCGGACGACGTCGACCACCCGGGCTTCGCCGTCGGCAACGACAACCATCTGCTGTTCAACTACGAGGGCGCGCTCGGCGGCAAGACCGGCTTCACCGACGACGCGCGGCAGACCTTCGTCGCGGCAGCACAGCGCGACGGGCGCAGGCTGGCCGTCGCCCTGTTGCAGGCCGAGGTGCGCCCGCTGCGGCCGTGGGAGCAGGCGGCCCGGCTGCTCGACTACGGTTTCGCGCTGCCCGCGGGCACCCAGGTCGGCATGCTGCCGAACCACAACTCGACGGACGCGAAATCCACGGCGGCCCTCGCCGCTCCGCCGGGCCCGGAGGGCGGCGACGTGCTCGCCAGCCCGCCGCACGAGCGCGACAACGCGGGCTTCCGCACGCTGCTGATGGTCGGCGGTATCGTGCTGATCCTGTTCCTGCTGCTCAAGGCACGGCGCATCAACCGCCAACGGCGCTGAGCGGATTCGGTTCCGGCGAGTCCGCTCAGCCCATCCCAGCCGCGTTGCTCAACGCGGAACGTCGACTGCCCACGGCGCTGGGCAGTTTCGATGCCATCGCTCCGGCGAGTCCGATCAGCGCGGCCCATCCCCGCCGCGTACCTCAGCGCCGCCTGCGCAGGGTGGCCAACCCGAGGGCGGCGAGCGCGCCCGCGCCGAAGTAGGCCGCGCCGCGGCCGAACGGTCCGGCATTGTCGATCACGCGCGGCTGGATGACGGCCGGGGCCGGTGCGGGGGGCGCGACCTCGGGCTCGTTCTCGGATGCGGTCGCGGCCCACGCGGTCGCGAACAGGATGATGCGGTAGGTGATGTAGCTGAACACCATCAGACCGATGATCGAACCGAAGGCCGCCCCTGCCGGACTGCGCAGCACGATCTGCAGGTAGATCGAGGCGACGAACTTGAAGATCTCGAAGGCGATCGCGGCGATCAGCGCGGCTTTCGCGGCGCTGGCCACCGTGACGGGCTCGCGGGGCAGCCTGGCGATGATCCACGCGAACACCGCCCAGCTCGCCAGCAACGCGAGCAGGATCGACAGCAGCGTCAACAGCACCCGGGCGCCAGGTAGGTCGGCGAGGCCGTAGCGCTCGAGCAGTTGAGCGCCGAGGTTGCTCGACGCCAGCGCCGAAAGACCGAGCGACACCACGAAAGCCAGGCCGAGGCCGATCAGCGCACCGAGATCGGAGATCTTGGTGCGAATCCAGTTGCCCTCCTCGTGCTTCTGTTCCCACTGCTCGGTGAGCGCGGCGCGCAGGTTCGCCATCCAGCCGAGCCCGGTGTAGAGGCCGGCGAGCAGGCCGAGCACGCCGACCGTACCGCGGGATCGGACCGCCTGGTCGATGAGATCGTTGAGCTGGGTGCCCAGCTCGCCGGGGATGGTCTCGACGATCTTGTCCTGAAGCTCTTGGAACAGTTCCTGATTGCCCGCGAGTACGAAGCCCGCGGCCGCGAACGCCACCATCAGCAACGGAAACAGCGACAGCACAGTAAAATACGTGATCCCGGCCGCGAAGTAGTCGCCACGCTGGCGCTGATAGCGGCCACCGGCCCGGATCAGATGGTCCAGCCAGGGCCGCGCCTGCACGCGGCGTTCGATCCCGGCCTTGATGTTGTCGATCGCCTGCACCTGCTCGCCCCTTCGACGCCTCCTGACGAACCCGGCCCGTCGGCTCCCCGCGCACGGCCGGAGCGAAGGCGGCGGTACGCCCTCGCAAGCGTCGTACCCGGGCTAGCGGGCCAGGAAACCCACCCGGTCGTAGACCTGTGCGAGAGTGTTGCCGGCGATCTCACGCGCCTGCTCCGCGCCGGCGGCGAGGATACGGTCGAGTTCGCCTTGATCCGCCAGATACTCTTCCACCTTGGCGCGCAAGGGCGTGACAAATTCCACCAGCGCGTCGGCGACATCGGATTTCAGGTCCCCGTAACCCTTGCCCTCGAAATCCTTCTCCAGCGTGACGATCGGCGTTCCGGTCAGCGAGCTCAGGATCACCAGGAGATTGCTGACACCCGGTTTGGCGTCCGTGTCGTAGCGGATCTCGCGCTCGGTGTCGGTGACCGCCGAACGGACCTTCTTCGCGGTGATCTTCGGATCGTCGAGCAGGTTGATCAGACCCGCGTCGGTGGCGGCCGACTTGCTCATCTTGGCGGTCGGGTCCTGCAGGTCGTAGATCTTCGCGGTGCCCTTGACGATGTGCGCCTCCGGCACGACGAAGGTCTTCTTGTAGCGGGCGTTGAAGCGCTGCGCCAAGTTTCGGGTCAGCTCCAGGTGCTGGCGCTGATCCTCGCCGACCGGCACCTGATGCGGGCGGTAGAGCAGGATGTCGGCGGCCATCAGCACCGGGTAGGTGAACAGGCCGACGGTCGCGTTCTCCGCGCCCTGCCGGACCGACTTGTCCTTGAACTGCGTCATCCTGCTGGCCTCGCCGAAACCGGTGATGCAGCTGAGGACCCAGGCCAGCTCGGCGTGCTCGGGCACCTGGCTCTGCACGAACAGCGTCGACTTCTTGGGGTCGATACCGATCGCCAGCAGTTGCGCCGCGGCGGCCCGTGTCCGCGCCCGCAGTTGCTTCGGGTCGTGCGCGACGGTGATGGCGTGCATGTCCGGGATGAAGTACAGCGCGTCGTAGTCGTCCTGCAAGGTCACCCAGTACTGCAGCGCCCCAAGGTAGTTGCCCAGGTGGAACGAGGAGCTGGTCGGCTGGATCCCGGACAGCACACGCTGCTTACGCTCGGCGGCCGGGGCTGGTGCGGGACTCGACATGCCTCCGATCTTCCCATGTGAGTCCAGGGGAATTTCTAGCCGCCCAGTTGCGCGGGTCGACGCCGGGCATGCTCGGTCGCCCGGTCCGCGCCAGCGCGCGCTCCCGCTCGGAGACCAGCCGGTAGACCGGGCCGCTCGGACCGGCGAGCGTGCCGCGCAGCACCCTCGGTGCCAGCGGCGGCGCGAAATGCGCCGTGCGCACGCCGCGGGCCAGCGCGCGGAAGGCGAGTTCGTCGGCCATCCCCCAGCGCATGCCGTACATGGCCCGAACGCGCGGCGGCAGACTGCCTTGCACCAGCAGGAAGAACGCCGATGTGACCTGGTGCAACGGGGCACGCTGCGGATACGGCACACGCTGACCGGCCAGGTACGAGCCGACCAACCGAGCCTCCTCGGTGAGGAACAGCTCGTCGGAGGCGAGGTAGCCGTCGAAGAAGTCGCGGAAGGCAGGGTAGTCGGCGGGCGCGGCCGAGCGCGGCATGCCGAACAGCTCGCCCCAACGCACATAGTCCTGGTACAGCCCCTCCCGCTCGCCGTCGGTCAGCTTGCGGACCAGCAGGTCGTACATCACTTCGGCGGAGTCGAAGGTGAACGCCATGGTCATGAACATCAGGTGCGGATCGAGGGCCGAGTACGGGGTGCCCGCGGGATGGTGTGGCCCGGCGTCCTCGGGCAGCTCGCCGACGACCTTGGCGTGCTTCTTCGTGGTGAACGCCAGCGCCCGATCCGCCTCCTCCTTGCTGCCGAGGAAAACGGCCTCGAACAGCTTGCCGGTGAGCGCGAGCCGGGTGTAGGGCGTATCGCGGTGCTCGGTGTTCTCCGCGGTCCCGACGTAGAGCCGAGGGTGCACGGCCCCGACCACGAGCGCGCGCTGACCGTAGGTGAGGCCGACCGCGCGCTTGCTCATGACGCGCCGCGCCATCGAGTTGGCGGCGAAGTATCCCGGCGTGGACGAGCGTGCGGACATCGTTGTCTCCTCATCGAAGGACCCGGCATACACCGGGGCCCACGGCATCTGGCAATAGAATCCTCCAGATTTCTCATTGTGGCAAGGACCACTACCAGAATCGTTGCCGTGCCAGAATCGAGCTGTGACAGCGCAGCGGACCTACGGCGGCGTCTCCGCCGACCAGCGCAGGGCACAGCGCCGCACGGCCCTGCTGGACGCGGCGCTCGAGATCGTCGGCACCCAGGGCATCGCCAAGCTGACCGTCTCCGGCCTGTGCGCGCAGGCCGGGCTCAACGAGCGCTACTACTACGAGAACTTCGACAGCCGCGACGCCGTGCTGACCGCGCTGACCGACCGGATCGCCGAGGAACTGGCCGTCGCCATCCTCGGCGGCCTGCGCGACGCGCCGGACGACTCGCGGGCCAAGGCGCATTCGGCCATCGCCGCTGGCATCCACCTGCTCACCGACGATCCGCGCAAGGCCAAGGTCGCGCTGATCGCGTGCATGGCGACGCCGGAGCTGCGGGCCCGCACCACCGAGACCATCCGGGTATTCGCGCGCATGGTCGCGGCGGAGGGCATCGACTTCTACGGCATCACCGAGCCGGAACCGGATCCGGCCATCTTCTTCCGCGCGACCTACCTGGTCGGCGGGCTGGTGCAGACGCTGACCACGTGGCTCCAGGGCGATCTGCCGCTCAGCAAAGAGGAACTCATCGAGCACACCACGGATGTGTTCGTCCTGCTCGGCGAGGATCTGGCGCGCCGCCTCGGCTGATCGGCCCGAGACCGACCGACGAGGCCGTGGCCGGTGACCACGCCGTCGCCGTACAGCGCGGCGGGGAGGTCACCCGGCCTGCGCCCAAGAGCCCCGAGAACACGCGGATGAGGTGCCCCCGGATCAACCCAAGGACAGCGGAACGAACTCACCCGAGGGTGGGGCGCCCTGGTACACCACGCGGAACGCGACATCGCGCCGCGCCCAGTAACCCGCGCAGTCGCGCATCGCCTCTTCGAACCAGTCTCGCTCGTCGGGTTGATCGGCGAGCAGCGCGACCGCGTCCCGCACCACCACCACGTAGCCGCTCGCGTTGCCGACGAAATCGTCCAGGTCGCGCAGGCATTCGTCGAAGGCGTCCTTGTTCGCGCCGAAGTAGTACGGGAACTGGAACGCCGCGGCCCACTCGTCGAACACGCCCGCCGTGCCGCGCATCTTGGGCCCGCGCAGCTCGCGCACCAGGTAGCCCGCGGGCGCGCGGTAACGCACCTCGCTCAGCTCCGGCGCGTCGACAGGGAGCGCGCCGAGCACCGGCGTGGACAGGCCGCCGAGGACGGCGGGCGCGCCGTCTGGGGTGCGGGCGAGGAATCGCGAGAGCGGAACCGGGCGGGTCATCAGCGCATCCTCGTGAAGGTCTCGTAGTGGTCGCCGGTGTACCACGCCGTGCCGTCGCTGCCGGTCACGATGCGTTCGGCGTCGCGGGAGCGATTGCGCTGCTTGGGATTGACGTCCCACTCCCGATAGGTGATCGACCTGCCCGCCGCGTCGGTGCGCGGCAGCGTGCCCTCGCGATTCATCCACCGTTCGCCGCCCTTGGTGCCGGGCGCGTTCGCCGAATCCGGCCAGCGGCCCGCGTCGATCTCGGCCAGCGTCACGTAGGCGCGGTCCGGGACGCCTTGCGCCCGGCTCGGCGCCGTGCTTGTGGTCGCCGCGACGGCAGAGGTGGCGGGCGAACGCTCGGGACTGTTACTGGCGGGCGAGCGCGCCGGGCCGTTCGTGGCAGTCGCGATGGTGCCTGTAGTGGCCGAGCCCGCGGTGCGGTCGGTGTCGGAGCCGCCGCGCAGAGCGAGCACCGCCACCAGCAACACCACCGCCACCGCGCCGAGCGCCGCGAGCGCCCGAATCACCTTGCCGGACATGCCCGCACCTCACATACGCTCGACGCCCCGCGTGCGGCACGCAAGCACATGATTCGCTCACTCCGTTCGGTCACCGGTACTGCACCGTCACCGGCGCGTGGTCGGACCAGCGCTGATCGTAGGCGGCGGCCCGCTCGACAACGGCCTGCTTGGCGCGGCCGGGCAGCTCGCCGCGGGCCATCTGGTAGTCGATGCGCCAACCGGAGTCGTTGTCGAAGGCGCGGCCGCGGTAGGACCACCAGCTGTACGGACCGTCCACGCCCGGATGCAGCTGACGCACCACGTCGACGTAGCCCGCGGCGATCAGCTCATCGATCCAGGCGCGTTCCTCGGGCAGGAATCCGGCCGACTTCAGATTGCCCTTCCAGTTCTTCAGGTCGCGTTCGGTGTGCGCGATGTTCCAGTCGCCGCCGACCACGAATTCGCCGGTGCGGGTCGTCAGGTAGGCGCCGAACTCGGCCATGAAGCGGTACTTCTCGTCCTGGCGCGGGGTGCCCGCGTCGCCGGAGTGCACGTAAACGCTGGCGACGGTCAGCTCGTCGAAGTCGGCCTCGAGGTAGCGCCCGGAAGCATCGAACTCGGCGCTGCCGAATCCGACGCGCACGGCCTTCGGCTCGCGCCTGGAGAGGATGCCGACACCGGCCCGGCCCTTGGCCCCCGGCTCGGCATGCGCCAGCCACCAGCCGTCGGCCAGCGCGGGGGCGAGTGCGGCGCGGGTCTGCTCGTCGGTGGCGCGGGTCTCCTGTAGGCAGACGATGTCGGCCTCGGTGGCGGCGAGCCACTCGAGCATGCCCTTACCCGTGGCCGCTCGGACGCCGTTTACGTTGATCGTAGAGATGATGTAGGGCACCCGACGACCGTACAATGCTGGTCAGAGATATCGCCCCCGGACACCGCCGTCCAGGAAGGGGTGCTGACGATGACGTCCGACACCTCCAAGTCCCCGGCCGCCCCGCGTTCCAGCCGAGCGCGAACCGCACGCGCGGCCGACAAACCCGGACCGGTCAAGGCCCTGCACCTGGGTTCCGGCGATCCGCTGCTGCTGTTGCACGGGTTCATGCTCTCGCCGCACTGCTGGGAACGCACCGCGGACCGGTTGTCCTCGGCCTGCGAGGTGTACGCGCCCGCGCTTCCCGGGCACTGGGGCGGCCCGCCCTCCGAGGGCTGGCACACCGACGTGTCCGTGCTGGCCGACGGGATCGAGGCCCAGCTCGACGAATTGGGTTGGCGCACCTGCCACATCGCGGGCAACTCGCTCGGCGCCTGGGTGGGGGTGGAACTCGCCCGCCGCGGCCGGGCCCGCACGTTGACGCTCATCGCGCCCGCCGGTGGCTGGAACGTCCCCTCGATCACTCAGTTCCGGGTCGGCCTGAAGTTCCTCTCGCTGGTCCCGCTCGTCCGGATCGGCAGGCGGCTCGGCGACTTCGCCACCGACAACTTCATTCCGCAGCGGTTCGCGCTGTTCCTGCTGAGCAAGCAGGCTTCGGCGGTGCCGCGCCGCGAGATCGCGAACGTCCTGCGCGCCGCGCTGTACTGCACGGCGATGGTGCCGATGATCGCGGGCGGCCTGCGCGCCCCGGCCCTCGCCGACCTGTCCGACCTGCCCACGCCGGTCCGCTTGCTGCTCGCCGAGTACGACCGCATCATCCCGAACCGCGTCTACGCCCGCCGCTACCTGAAGGAACTCCCCGACTCCGCCGACCGCATCCTCGTCAACGGCGTCGGCCACGTCCCCATGCTGGAAGCCCCCGACCGCATAGCCACCCTCATCGCCGAACACGTCTACGCCAGCCGCACCCATCTCCGCGCCGTGTGAATCTCACACATCCTGTGCACGCCTCACATAGGCGGTGCCTATGTGAGGCGTGCGGTAGGGGTGTGGGAGCGTCAGCGGCCGAGGAGGGCCTTGGCGATGTGGGTTACTTGGATTTCGTTGGAGCCCGCGTAGATCATCAGGGATTTGGCGTCGCGGGCTAGTTGTTCGACGCGGTATTCGGTCATGTAGCCGTTGCCGCCGAAGAGTTGGACGGCTTCCATGGCCACGTCGGTGGCGGCTTCGGAGCAGTAGAGCTTCATCGCGGAGGCTTCGGCGAGGGTCGGCGGTTTGCCCGCGCGACCGCGCTCGAGCGCGTTGAACACCATGTTCTGCACGTTGATCCTGGCGATCTCCATCTTGGCCAGCTTGAGCTGGACCAGCTGGAAGCGCCCGATCTCCTGACCCCACAGCTTGCGGCTCTTGGCGTACTCGACGCAGAGCCGGTGGCATTCGTTGATGATGCCCAGCGCCATGAACGCCACCCCGATGCGTTCGGCGGTGAAGCTGGAGCGCGCGGACTCGCGACCGTCGCCGCCCTTGTGCTCCTCGGTCTCGCCGAGCAGCCGATCCCGGCCGAGGCGGACGTTGTCGAAGAACAGCTCGCCGGTCGGCGAGGCGTGCAGGCCCATCTTCTTGAACGGCTTGCCCTGGGTAAGCCCCTCCATGCCTTTGTCGAGGACGAAGGTCAGCACCTTGCGCTCGCGCTTCTCCGCCGAATCACCCTCGTCCAGCTTCGCGTAGACGATCATCACATCGGCGAAGGGACCATTGGTGATGAAGGTCTTCTGGCCGTTGAGGATGTAGTCCTCACCGTCGCGCTTGACGTAGGTCTTCATCCCGCCGAACGCGTCCGAGCCCGAGTCGGGTTCGGTGATCGCCCAGGACGCGACCTTCTTCATCGTCACGATGTCGGCGAGCCACCGCTCCTTCTGCGCCAGCGTGCCGCGCGACATGATGGTGGTCGCCCCCAGCCCGATGCTGACGCCCATCGCGGTCACCAAACCCATACAGACACCGGACAATTCGCCGATCAGCACCGCCATCAGCGACTCCTGCCCGCTGAACGGGCTACCGCCGGAAGACTTCTTCTTCTCCGGCGCGGGCTCCCCCGCCGCGACCGCGGCTTCCCTGGCCCGCTGTTTGGCGAGCATCTTCTCGACCGCGTCGCCGCCCATCGCGTCGATCCCGAACTCGCTGAACAGCTTTCGGATGATCGGATACGGCAGCATCTCGCCGGTGTCGAGCGCGTCCAGGTTCGGCCGGATCTCCTTGTCGATGAAGGTGCGCACCGCGTCGCGGATCATCAGATCGGTCTCGGACCATTCGAACATCGTCGTTCTCCTTTCTGGCGGCCCAACCTCAGGGCAGCCGGGCGGCGATGTCGTCGATCAGCCAGGGGCCCTCGGTCTCGATCGTCTTGACGTCGTGCCAGCCGCCCAACTCGGAGATGGCGCCGCCCTGCACCGCGAACACCTTGCCGGTGATCGGGCACTTGTCCGAAGCCAAGTATGCGACCAACGGGGAGATATTGGCGGGGCTGAAGGCATCGAATCCGCCCGCTTCCTCAGCCGCCTCCGCCTCGGCCGCCATCATCTCGCCCATGCCCGGCGTGGCGAGGGTGAGCCGGGTCCGCGCGATGGGCGCGATGGCGTTCACCCGCACGCCGTAGCGGGCCAGCTCGTCGGCGGCGACCAGCGTCAGCGCGGCGATGCCCGCCTTGGCCGCGCCGTAGTTGGCCTGACCGGCGTTCGGGATGGTGGTGCCCGAGGCGGACGCGGTGTTGATCACCGCCGCGTTGGGCTGATTGCCCGCCTTGCTCTGCTCTTTCCAGTAGACGGCCGCGTGGTGCAGCACCGCGGCGTGGCCCTTCAGGTGCACCGCGATCACGGCGTCCCACTGGGCTTCGTCCATGCCCGCGAGGAACGCGTCACGCAGGATGCCCGCGTTGTTGACCACGATGTCCAGGCCGCCCAGCTCCGAGACCGCCTGCTGGACCAGGTTGCGCGCGCCCTCCCAGGAGGCGATGTTGTCGGTGTTGGCGACCGCCTTGCCGCCCGCCGCGACGATCTCCTCGACCACCTGCTGCGCAGGCCCGGAATCGGTGCCCTCGCCCGCGTTGCTGCCGCCGAGGTCGTTGACGACGACGTGCGCGCCCTCGCTCGCGAACAGCAGCGCGTGCTCGCGGCCGATCCCCCGGCCCGCGCCGGTGATGACGGCGACCTTTCCTTCCAATGCGCCCATGTGTGCGTCTCCTGTGTGGTGCTCCCGCCCGATCGGACGAGGGTGTGATGAATGGGGTACCGGCCCGCGACCGAACGCCGCGGGCCGATCGGGTCAGTCGGCGATCTCGGCGAGGCCGTCGCTGAGCACGACGTCCGTGCCGCGCACCGTCTCGAAGGCGTAGGTGGTGACGCCGTCGGCGGCGCCCACCTTCCAGATCCGGGTCTCCAGGTCGTCGCCCGGGAAGACCATCTTGGCGAAGCGCACCGCGAAACGGCGCAGCCGATGCACGTCCGAGCCCGCCGCCTCGGTGAGGACCGCCCACGACGCGAAGGCCATGGTGCACAGGCCGTGCGCGATGATGCCGGGCAGTCCGGCGTCCTTGGCGACCTGCTCGTCCAGGTGCAGTGGCACCGGATCGCCGGAAGCCGGTGCGTAGCGGAAGGTTTGGTCGTCGTCGACGTGCTGCGGCACGACGGCGAACGGCTCGGTTCCGCGCAGCGACTCGTCGAACTTGTGCGGCGGCGCGGCCTGTCCGACGGACTTGCCCGCGTCGATGTTGCGAAAGAACGCGGTCAGGTATTGCTCGTTGACCAGTTCCCCGTCCTCGTCGCGACATTCGACGAGGATGGTGATCGTGCTGCCGTTGGACTTGCTCGCGTAGCCCACCGCTTTCGCGCGGGTGACCAGCTCGTCACCGGGCCGGATCGCACGGTGGAAGTGAAAGTCCTGCTCGCCGTGCACTACTCGGCCGAAGATGTCCATCGGCGCCACGTCGATCACCGGCATCATCATGGCCTCGAAGACCGGGACGATGCCGAACACCGGCGAGGCCACCTCGCCCGCACGGTGCGCCGCGATGGGATCGTTGGTGGCCGCGGCGTATTCGGCGATCCGCTCCGAGGTCACCTCGAAACGCTCGTCGTCACACCAGGTTTCCAGACCCGCGTCGTCGAATTCGACGACGCGTGCGGCGGTGGTTTCCGCTGTCATCGCGACGCCCTACGCCGAGGCCAGCGCGTCGAGCTGGTCGAGCGACTTGTCCAGCTGCTTGATGCCGTCCTTCTCGACCGCCTTGCCGAGCGCGCCCTTGATCAGCGCGCCTTCGAAGTCGCCGGACACCACGATGGTGCTGCCCGCGCCCTTTGGCTGGATGTCGAAGGTGAATTCGGTTTTGACGCCGGCCATTCCGGTGCCGCCGAGGGTCAGCTTGTTCGGCGCCTCGACCGCCTTGATGGTCCACTCCAGCTTGTTCGCCATGCCGAGCATGACGATCTTGGCGACCAGCTTGGACCCCTCGGCCAAGACGGTGGGCGGCTCCTCCATGAAGCGCTCGTGGATGGTGAACCACTTGTCCCAGGTCTGCGGGTCGGAGACGACCGCCCACAGCGCTTCCGGGGTGGCGTCGACATCCGTGGTTGCTTCGATGTGTCCCATGATCTCTCCTGTCGGGGAATGGTTTTCGGATCAGCGATCGGCGCGCTGGTAGGCGGTCACGACCGCGGCGCCGCCGAGGCCGATGTTGTGCTGGAGCGCGGCGGTGACGCCCTCGACCTGACGCTTGTCGGCCGCGCCGCGCAGCTGCCAGGTGAGTTCGGAGCACTGCGCAAGACCGGTGGCGCCCAGCGGATGCCCCTTGGAGATCAGGCCGCCGGAGGGGTTGACGACCCACTTGCCGCCGTAGGTGGTCTGGTTCTCGTCGATGAGCTTGCCCGCCTCGCCCGGGCCGCACAGGCCGAGCGCCTCGTAGAGCAGCAGCTCGTTGGCGGAGAAGCAGTCGTGCAGCTCGACGACCTGGAAGTCCTCGGGGCCGAGGTTCGCCTGGCGGTAGACCTGCCGCGCGGCTTGCACATTCATGTCGAAGCCGATCAGGTTCTTCGCGGTGCCGTCGAAGGTGGAACCGAAGTCGGTGGTCATCGCCTGGCCGACGATCTCGACGGCCTGCCCGGCGAGGTCGTGGGAGTTCACGAAGTCCTCGCTCGCCAGGATCACCGCGCCGGAACCGTCGGAGGTCGGCGAGCACTGCAACTTGGTGAGCGGGTCGTAGATCATCCGCGCGCCGAGGATGTCGTCGAGGGTGTACTCGTCCTGGAACTGGGAGTACGGGTTGTTCACCGAGTGCTTGTGGTTCTTGTAGCCGATCTTGGCGAAGTGCTCGGCGGTGGTGCCGTATTCCTTCATGTGCTCGCGACCCGCCGCGCCGAACATCCACGGTGCGACCGGGAAGAGCACCTCGGAGATCTCGGCCAGCGCCATGATGTGCTTGGCCATCGGCTGCTCGCGATCGTCCCAGGTGGAACCGAGCGAGCCGGGCTGCATCTTCTCGAAGCCCAACGCCAGCGTGCAGTCGGCGAGCCCGCCGCGGATGGCCTGCGCCGCGAGGTACAGCGCGGTGGAACCGGTCGAGCAGTTGTTGTTGACGTTGACCACCGGAATGCCGGTCATGCCGAGCTCGTAGACGGCGCGCTGCCCGGAGGTGGATTCGCCGTAGACGTAGCCGACGTAGGCCTGCTGCACCTCGCGGTAGTCGATACCCGCGTCGGCGAGTGCTTTGGTACCCGACTCCCGCGCCATGTCCGGGTAATCCCAGTCGGTGCCGTCCTCGTTCTTGCGACGGCCCGGCTTCTCGAACTTCGTCATGCCGACGCCGACGACGTAAACCCTGTTCGCCATCGAACTCCTTACTTCGTGCCTGCCCGCGCCGTGGTGTGCACCAGCGGTGCGGGCGGCGGACATCAGCGTCCGATCCGAACGGATCGAGCTGAAACAAACATACAAAGCTGTATGTAATGATGCAAGGGTCCTGCGCTAGTTAGGATCAATTCAGCTTTATTCGCAGGTCAGAGTGGCATTGACAGACATACAACTAGTTGTGTATCTGGAGCCACCCGCCGCTGAGATGTAGGCGGTTACGCCCGATGGATGTTTTTCGGGACGGGAGCACTACGCCGCGCCAGACCCGGCCAACGGCGGCGCAATCCTCGGCGCTTCCCCGGCACCGCCGAGCAGGCGGCCGATCCCGGCTCGCGGTACCGCTGCCCACCGCGAAGTTTTCGGCCCGCAAAGCGGTTCGAGACCGAGCCCACGGTCACAGCGATCGCCGTCAGCGGCAGACGGCAGCACCGACACTGCGGCCGCACCGACGCCGCACGAAGCGCCGACAGGCGGTCGACACTCAGCCCGCAGCAGTCAGCCAGCGGGCGTCAGCAAGCCTCGGTAACAGCGTGATGCGTATGCGACTCGACGCCATTGCGATGCCGCACTGCCACATCGGCCGAACTCGACCACATCGCGCGCTCCGCAGCGCCTCGTCGACTGCCGGTCGGATTTGGACCACGTCCCGTATCGCCTCGCCTCATCGACCACCGGTCGGACTGGGACCACGTCCCGTATCGCCTCGCCGCGTCGATCGTCATCGGAGACTCGGCGTCGCGGCCGCTGTGTTTCACAGCGTTCGCCGCCAGCGGGAATCAGCGGATTCGCCATGCGGCCATAGCCCCCAGCGAGGCTCCAGCGACCCCGCGAGCGCTCGTCATTCACTCCGCGGCACGAGGCTCGCCGTCGCGGCGGCCCGCAGGTTCGCGGACGCGCGACCCCAGCGACGGCGGGCGCGGTCGGTATCCGGCTCGATGAAGTTCGAGATGAGGATGCCGCGCAGGGCGTCCATGGCGGTGTAGACGAAATCGCGAGCGTCCTTGCGGCGCATCTCGTCCGGGACGAATCGGGCCACCGCCATCAGCACCGCGTTGTTCACGAACGGCTCGACCTTCTCCATGGCCGAGGCGAGCACCGGGTCGGTCCGGCCCGCGACCCACAGTTCGACGGTCGCGATGAACAGCGGACCCTGGTGCAGTTCCCACAGGAAGTCCAACGCCGCGGCGACCGGGTCGGCGCCGCTTTCGACCTTGGCCATTTCCCGCATCGCGGTCTCCGCGCGGCGCTGGGCCAGGTGACTGATCGCGGCGACGACGAGATCGTTCTTGGATCCGAAGTGATGCACCTGCGCCCCGCGCGTGACGCCCGCGCGCTCGGCGACCCGCGGCGTCGTCGTCCCCGCGTAGCCGTATTCGACCAGGCAGTCGATGGTGGCGTCGAGCAACCGCACGCGCATCTCGCTGCTGCGCTGTTCCTGGGTTCGGCGCTGCGGCTTGTCGGCGGCGGTCCTGGTCATTCCGACGATTCTACACTTACATACAGATCTGTATGTTCTGGCGGGTGACGCCGACCGACCAGCACTGTCACGGCGAAGAGCAGCGAACCGATCACCGCGAGACCCGCCCCGACGGCGGCGGGCGCGGTGTACCCGAGACCCGCCGCGATGACCACACCGCCGAGCCACGCGCCCGCGGCGTTGGCGATGTTCAACGCCGCGTGATTGAGCGCGGCGGCGAGGGTTTGGGCGTCGGCGGCGACGTCCATCAGCCGGGTCTGTAGCCCGGGCGCGAGCGCCGCGCCGGTCGCGCCGACCAGGAACGCGCCCGCTGCGGCGGTGAACGGATTGTGCGCCGCGGCGACGAAACCGGCGAGCACGACGGCCATCGCGATCATCGCGAGGAAGACGGCACGGTCCACACCGCGATCGGCGAGCACGCCACCGACGATGTTGCCCGCCACCATGCCGAGCCCGAACAGCATCAGCACCAGCGGCACGAAGCCCAGCGACATGCCTGCCACGTCGGTGAGGGTGGTGGTGATGTAGGTGTAGACGGCGAACATGCCGCCGAAGCCGACGGCGCCGACCGCCAAGGTCAGCAGCACCTGCGAGCGACGCAGCGCGCCGAGTTCGGTCCGGGGATCGGTGGTCCTGACGCCGGTGAGCTCCGGCACGAAACGGGCGAGCGCCGCGACCGTCGCGAGGCCGATCACCGCGACCACCACGAAGGCGTCCCGCCACCCGAGATGCTGGCCGAGCCAGGTGGCGGCGGGAACGCCGACGACATTGGCGGCGCTCAGCCCCAGCATAACGGCGGCAACAGCTTTGGCTCGCTGCCCGGCGGGCGCGAGGGTGGCCGCGGCCAGCGAGGCGACCCCGAAGTACGCCCCGTGCGGCAGACCGGAGACGAAGCGCGCCACGACCAGGCTCTCGAAGCTCGGCGCCACCACAGTTGCCGCGTTGCCCACGCTGAACGCGATCATCAACGCGATGAGCAGCCGCTTGCGCGGAACCCGTGCGCACAGCGCGGCAAGCACCGGCGCGCCGATCACCACGCCGAGCGCGTAGGCGGACACGGCGTGTCCCGCGGTCGGTTCCGAGACGTGCATGGCCTGCGCGATGTCGGGCAGCAAACCCATGGTGACGAACTCGGTCGTGCCGATGCCGAAGCCGCCGAGCGCGAGCGCGAGCATCGCGGGGATATGCCAATCGGTCCGCGCTTGGCCGGGCGGAGCTGGCAGAGGGGTGGCTACCTGACTGGTCACGCCTTCATGTAACCGGCGCGCGCGTCCGATCGCTCCCCGAGCCGAGGTGAGTTCGGCCACCGCCCGCTGTGGTATCAGTCCAGCTCACACGGCATCGCCCTACGCCCCCAGAGTCACCGACAGCCATTCTGGCCACGGGAATCTGTCAGGCGATCGGCTCCCGGCGCGCGAAGGTTCGCCGGTATTCGGCGGGTGTCACGCCGACCACGGACGCGAAATGGCGGCGCAGATTCGTCGCGGTCCCCAGTCCGGACAGGCGGCTGATCCGCTCGATATTGAAGTCAGTGGTCTCCAACAGCGACTGGGCGTGCGCGAGGCGCTGGTTGAGCAACCACTGCATCGGGGTGGCTCCGGTGGAGCGGTGCAGGCGGCGGTGGAAGGTGCGCGGGCTCATATTGGCCTTAGCCGCCAGGGTATCGACGGTCAGCGGCTCGTCGAGGTGCTCGACGGCCCATTGCAGCACCACGCCGAGGTCGTCCGCGGCACGCGCGGGAACGTTCCGGTCGACGTACTGCGCCTGACCCCCGGACCGGTGCGGCGGGATCACCATACGGCGCGCGAGCTGGTTGGCCACCTCAGCTCCCAGGTCGCGGCGGACGAGGTGCAGGCACAGATCCACTGCCGCGGTCATGCCCGCGCTGGTGAGCACGTCGCCGTCGTCGACGTAGAGCACGGAGTCGTCGACCTCGATGTTCGGGAAGCGCTTCGCCAGCATCTCGGCGTGCGCCCAGTGCGCGGTGACCCGCCTGCCGTCGAGCAGACCCGCCGCCGCGAGCGCGAAGGTGCCGTCGCAGAGGGCGACCATGCGCGCGCCGCGGCGATGCGCGGCGGCCAGTGCCTCCAGCAGCTCGGGTGGCAGTTCGCGTTCGGCGGTCACGCATTCGTGCGCCACCGAGGGCACGATCACGGTGTCGGCCGTGAGCAGGTCGTCGAGGCCGTGCTCGGCGCGCAGGAACGCGCCGAAGCCGATCGGCTGGGTCTGCTGGTCCGGGGCCACCGCGCACACCTTCAGCTCGTACCAGGGGTCGGCCAGATCGGGCTGCGGTGTGCCGAAAATCGAAGCGACGACGCCCAATTCGTAGAGATCCCACGGGTGCAGCGCGCCGGGCGCGATGGCCATGGCGACGGTTCGACCGGTCATGCCCGCGCCTCGCCGACGCTCGGCTTCGGTCCGCGCCCCGCGCGCTGGCACATGAATCGCTCGCTCATACCTCGAGTATGGCAGCAATCGTTCGATAGGCGGCAGTTCTGCCACTCACTGCTCGGCGGCTCTGTCGCGAACACTGGTCGACGGGCGCCCACCCGACAGAACGACACGATGGAGGAATCATGAGCAAGACATCGGTCACCGTGCTGGGTCTCGGGCGGATGGGCGCGGCGATCGCCGAGGTCTTCCTGCGCAACGGCCATCCGACCACGGTGTGGAATCGCACGCAGGGCAAGGCGACTCACCTGGACGGACTCGGCGCACGGCGCGCGGACGGCGTCGCCGAGGCGGTCGCGGCGAGCGAACTGATCGTCACCGTGCTCGCCGACACGGCGGCCGCCGGGGAGCAGCTCGTGCCACTCGGCGCGACGCTGCGCGGGCGGACGGTGCTGAACGTGGCCACCGGCCGCCCCGACACCGCGCGCGAGCTGGCCGAACGGCTCACCGAGCACGGTGCGCGCTTCCTCGACGGCGGCATCTTCGGCGTCCCGCAGACGGTGGGCACGCCCGATACGCTGCTCGTCTACAGCGGCGAGTCCAGCGCGCAGGCCGAATTCGCCGAGGTCCTAGCGGAATTGGGCGCGACCGAGTACGTCGGCGCGGACCCGGGCCTCGCGGCGCTGCACGACATGGCGGTGCTCGGCGGGATGTACGGGCTGTTCGGCGGCTTCTTCCAGGCGACGGCGATGGTGCACACCGAGCGGGTCTCCGCGGTCGCTTTCACCGACACGTTCCTGGCGCCCTGGCTGCGCGCGCTGCTCGACATGCTGCCGACGCTGGCCGCCGAGATCGACTCGCGGGAGTTCCCGGTGAACTTCTCCGATCTCGCGGTCAACGCGGCCGGTCTCGCGGACATCCGCACGACCAGCCGGAACCAAGGCGTGGCGACGGATCTGCTCGATCCGCTGCAGCGGCTGTTCGACGCCGAGGTCGAACGTGGGCACGGGGCAGCCAGCTTCACCAGGGCGTTCGCCGGTCTGCTCGACGCACCTGTGCCTGCCGGCAACTGACTGCCGCGCAATCGGCGCTCGTCCGACACGGACGGCGTTTCCGCGCGCGGCACTCGGAGTCGGCTCCGGCTCCATGCTTCGCGCGTGCACGTCGCACGCCAAAGCTCGATGTCGCGGTCTACCCCTAATACACGTCGGGCACCCGTTCCACCGTGAGGTGGGGCGGGTGCCCGGTTCAACCCCGGCGCTGGGATCACCCAGCGCCGGTCGGGGTCGGACGGATCGCGTCCGGCCCCCGGTGCCGACTCAGCGCAGCGCGCGAGCCAGGTTCGCGTCGAGCGCGCCGAGGAACTCCTCGGTGGTCAGGTAGCCCTGGTCGCCGCCGACGAGCAGCGCGAGGTCCTTGGTCATCTGGCCGCCCTCGACGGTCTTGATGACGACGTCCTCGAGGGTCTGCGCGAAGCCGATCACCTCGGGGGTGTTGTCCAGCTTGCCGCGGTGCTCGAGGCCACGGGTCCAGGCGAAGATCGACGCGATCGGGTTGGTCGAGGTCGGCTTGCCCTGCTGGTGCTGGCGGTAGTGCCGGGTGACGGTGCCGTGCGCGGCCTCGGCCTCGCAGGTCTTGCCGTCCGGGGTGAGCAGCACCGAGGTCATCAGGCCGAGCGAACCGAAGCCCTGGGCCACGGTGTCGGACTGCACGTCGCCGTCGTAGTTCTTGCAGGCCCAGACGTAGCCGCCCTCCCACTTCATGGAGGAGGCGACCATGTCGTCGATGAGACGGTGCTCGTAGGTCAGGCCCGCCGCGTCGAACTGGCTCTTGAACTCGGTGTCGAAGATCTCCTGGAAGGTGTCCTTGAACATGCCGTCGTAGGCCTTCAGGATGGTGTTCTTCGTCGACATGTAGACGGGGTAGTTCTGCTGCAGGCCGTAGTTGAACGACGCGCGCGCGAAGTCCTCGATGGACTTCTTGAAGTTGTACATGCCCATGATGACGCCGCCCTCGTCCGGCATCTTCACGACCTCGTGCACGATCGGCTCGCTGCCGTCCTCTGGGGTGAAGGTCAGGGTGACGGTGCCCGACTGGAAGACCTTGAAGTCGGTGGCGCGGTACTGGTCGCCGAAGGCGTGACGGCCGATGATGATCGGCTTGGTCCAGCCGGGAACCAGTCGCGGGACGTTGGAGATGATGATCGGCGCGCGGAAGATGGTGCCGCCGAGGATGTTGCGGATGGTGCCGTTGGGCGAGCGCCACATCTTCTTGAGGCCGAACTCCTCGACGCGGGCCTCGTCCGGCGTGATCGTGGCACACTTCACGCCGACGCCGTGCTGCTTGATGGCGTTGGCCGCGTCGATGGTGACCTGGTCGTCCGTCTTGTCCCGGTACTCGATGCCGAGGTCGTAGTACTCGAGGTTCACGTCGAGGTACGGGTGGATCAGCTTGTCCTTGATGAACTGCCAGATGATCCGGGTCATCTCATCACCGTCGAGTTCGACGACGGTGCCTTCAACCTTGATCTTGGACATGGATCTTCGTGTCCTCCTAGGATGGTGCCCTTATTGCACGGCCAGGCGAACACGCTTGTGAGCGGACCCCAGCTGTTCAACAGACAACGTATATGTACCGCGTTGTTTGCGGGACGTGTGGTGCAAGCAAGACAAGCGTACTGCTGCCGACGATCTCACCGCGCGGGGAGGGGCCACTGTGCGGACTCCTAGACGGTTACCCACGAGTAGCCCCACGAGTGATCCCAACCACTTTCTCCATCATGTCATCCGGAGCAAGTCGAGCGCGCCGACCTGCGCCGGAACCGAAGGGCGGCCGGGCGCGCGAGACGGCCCGCGCACCGTCGATGCGCGGGCCGTATCCGGTGTTGCTCAGACCGCGAGCGGGACGCGAACACTCTCCTCCGCGTCCTCGGCGAAGTCGGCGGGCTTGGCCTTGATCATCAGCGCGATCACCGGAATCGCGGCGAGGAAGAAGCCCGCGCCCACATAGAACGCGACGTCGTAGCTGTAGATGGCGGCGCGAGCGGCCAAATCGTCGACGGTCGGGTTGTCGGCGAGGTAGTCCTTCGCCGCCTGCACCGAGATCGTGGTGAGCAGCGCGGTGCCGACCGCGCCGCCGACCTGCTGGGCGGCGTTCAGCAACGCGCTGGCGACACCGGCGTCGGCCTCGTCCACCCGGTGCAGCGCCACCGCCTGCATACCGACGAACAGCGGTCCCATGCCGAGCGCGATCAGCAGCTGGGCGGGCAGCACACCGGCGGCGTAGCTGTCGCCGTAGCTCAGCTGCGCCAGCCAGAGCAACCCGACCACGCCGAGCGCGGCGCCTACGACCATCAGCGGACGCGGTCCGAGCTTGGGCAGCAGCGCGCTGGTGATGCCCGCCGACACCGCGATGCCCACGGGGAACGGCAGGAACGCGACGCCCGCCTTCAGCGGCGAGTAACCGAGCGTGACCTGGAAGTAGAAGCTCAGGAACAGGAACATCGCGAACATCGCGATGGGGATCAGCAGCGCCGCGAGCAGTGCGCCGCCGCGGTTGCTCTCCCCCGGAATACGCAGGGGCAACAGCGGATTCGACGAACGGCGCTCGATGGCGACGAACGCGACGAGCAGTGCGAGCCCGGCGACCAGCAGCGCGAGGGTGCCGCCCGAGGTCCAGCCGTGATCGGCCGCGCGGCTGAAGCCGTACACGATGGCGATCAGGCCTGCTGTCACGGTGACGGCACCGGGCACGTCGTAGCCGCCGGTCCGCGGCGCGGGCACGTCCTTGATGACGAACGCGAGCGCGCCGACGAACGCGAGGATCGCGATGGGGGTGTTGACCAGCAGGGTCCACCGCCAGGACGCGTATTCGGTGAGCGCGCCACCCGCGATCAGGCCGATCGCGGCGCCGCCCGCGGAGATGCCCGCGAACACGGCGAAGGCGCGGGCCCGTTCTTTCGCCTCGGTGAACGTCACCGAGACCAGCGCGAGCGCGGCGGGTGCGAGCAGCGCGGCGAAGGCGCCTTGCAAGCCGCGACCCGCGAAGAGCTGGGCGCCGTTCTGCGCCAGACCCGCGAGCGCCGAGGCGGCCGCGAAGCCGACGAGGCCGACCAGGAAGATCCGGCGCCGGCCGAGGTAGTCGGCAAGGCGGCCGCCGAGCAGCAGCAGGCCGCCGAAGATCAGCGTGTAGGCGGTGAGGGCCCACTGCTTGTCGCCCTCGCTGATGCCGAGGTCACGCTGCGCGAACGGCAGCGCGATAGTCACGATGGTCGCGTCGAGGACCACCATCAGCTGGGCCAGCCCGATCACGCCGAGCGCCAGCCAGCGGGCCGAGTCGCGCCGGTCACCCGGCGCGTGCACCGCTGTCGATATCTCGCTCACCTTGTCTCCTCGTCGTCCGGAAGTGCGCGTGCGAGCAATCCTGTCACTGTCCGACATTTGGCGTCAATAGAAAAATGTCGCAATCAGACATTTGCCATGTTGCGACAGTTGAGCGAGTGTCTGGGTTACAGTGGGGAGATGCTCGACTCATCGACGCCGGTGGGCACGAACGCGGCCGAGGACGCCGCCGCGACCGGGAACAGCACAGCGCGGGCGACGTCGGGCGGCCTCGCGTCCACGGAACGGGAAGGCGTGGTGTCCACGACGCGAGAAAACGCCGCGTCCACGACGCGAGACAACACAGCACCTCTCGGCCTGCGCGAGCGCAAGAAGCAGCAGACGAGGCAGCGCATCATGAACATCGCGCTCGAGCTGTGCGACAAGCAGGGCTTCGACGCGACGACGGTCGAGCAGATCGCGAACGCGGCCGACGTCTCGCCGCGCACCGTCAACCGGTATTTCGAGACGAAGGAGGACATCGTCCTCGCGCCGGTCCTCGACTTCGGTCAAATGGTTGCCGACAAGTTGCGAGAAGAGCCGCGCGGCGGCAACGAGCTGCGCGCGCTGTGCAACGCCTACCTCCAGGTGATCGATGACGCGGCGACGGAGAACTCGGCGGTGTCGTTCTGCAGGTTCCAGCAGATGCAGCGGATCGCGCGCGACAGCCCCTCGGTCAACAGCCGCGCGCTGGAGTTCGCCGACAGCAAGTCCGCTGCCATCACCGCGGTGCTCGCCGACCGTCTCGGCACCACCCAAGGCGCGCTCAGCGTGCGGTTGATCGTCTCTACCTGGCAGATGCTGTGTCACCTCGCGATGGACGTGCACAGCGAGCTGATCATGGACTGCGATCCGCAGATCGCGGTGCGCGCGGCGCGGGCGACGCTGCTCGACGCGTACGCGGAGTTCATGCGGGTCTGCACGGAACCGCCGACGGAATCGGCGGAGTGAGATCGGCTACGAATTTCGGCCATTGGCCGCCCGCCAGCTACCATGTCCGTCAGGTCATGAGTGCCAGCGCCAAGCCCCGGCTCGCTGGACGGCAACCCTCCAGCAGCGGTGGGGTGCTCCGGGTGATGACCGGGCCCTCGAAGGTCGAGGGCAAGCGCGCTGTCAGGAGGTTCCCGGAAATGTGTTGTCCTGGATAGACCGCATCACCGATCTCGTTAGTCCGGCGAACAACTCTTGTGGAGCATGATATGACCGACCCCGTCGCGGCCGAGTTCGATCCTGCCCGTTGGTCCTTCGAGACCAAGCAGGTGCATGCGGGCCAAGCCCCCGATCCGAGCACCGGCGCCCGCGCCCTGCCGATCTACCAGACCACCTCCTACGCCTTCCGCGACACCGACCACGCGGCGGCGCTGTTCGGTCTCGCCGAGCCGGGCAATATCTACACCCGCATCATGAACCCGACCCAGGACGTGGTCGAGCAGCGCATCGCCGCCCTGGAAGGCGGCGTCGCCGCACTGCTGCTCGCCTCCGGGCAGGCCGCGGAGACGTACGCGATCCTGAACCTGGCTTCCGCAGGCGACCACATCGTGTCCAGCCCGCACCTGTACGGCGGCACCTACAACCTCTTCCATTACTCGCTGCCCAAGCTCGGCATCGAGGTCTCGTTCGTCGAGGACCCGGACGATCTCGAACAGTGGCGCGCCGCGATCCGGCCCAATACCAAGGCGTTCTTCGGCGAGACCATCGCCAATCCCAGCAGTGCCGTGTTCGACATCCCCGGCATCGCCGAGGTCGCGCACGCCGCCGGGATCCCGCTGATCGTGGACAACACTGTCGCGACCCCTTACCTGATCCAGCCGCTGGCGCACGGCGCCGACATCGTGGTGCACTCGGCCACCAAGTACCTGGGCGGGCACGGCACGGCCATCGCGGGCGCGATCGTCGACGGCGGAAAGTTCGACTGGACCGTCCGCGATGACAGGGGCGAGCCGCGTTTCCCCGGCTTCACCACCCCGGACCCCAGCTATCACGGCGCGGTCTTCGCCGATCTCGGCGCGCCCGCCTACGCGCTGAAGGCCCGCGTGCAGCTGCTCCGCGATCTCGGCGCGGCAGTCTCGCCGTTCAACGCGTTCCTCATCGCGCAGGGCATCGAGACGCTGAGCCTGCGCGTCGAGCGCCACGTCGCCAACGCGCAGGCGGTCGCCGAATTCCTGGCCGAGCATCCGGCGGTCGAATCGGTGCACTACGCGGGACTGCCCAGCTCGCCTTGGCACGAGCGGGCCAAGCGGCTCGCGCCGAAGGGGACCGGCGCGATCGTCTCGTTCGAGCTGCGCGGCGGTGTCGACGCGGGCAAGAAGTTCGTGGACGCGTTGGTCCTGCACAGCCACGTGGCCAACATCGGGGATGTGCGTTCTCTGGTGATCCATCCGGCATCGACGACGCACTCCCAGCTGACACCCGAGCAACAGCTCGCCTCCGGCGTCACCCCGGGACTGGTCCGCCTCGCCGTGGGCATCGAGGGAATCGACGACATTCTGGCCGATCTGCGCGCCGGATTCACGGCGGCGACGACGTGACCGTGAGCACCGAGCAGAGCATCGAGTCCGGCGTCGGCCTGCTGCCGCCGCCGGACGGCAGGCCCGGCGTCATCGCCATCGGGGACGTGCGGCTGGAAAGCGGCGCGGTGATTCCGAATGTCCATCTCGCCGTGCAGCGGTGGGGCGAACTCTCCCCCACCCTGGACAATGTGGTGCTCGTCGAGCACGCTCTGACCGGTGACTCGCACGTCGTCGGCACGCCGGACGACGTCCACGCGCAGCCCGGCTGGTGGGAGGGCATGGTCGGGCCCGGCGCGCCGGTGGACACCGACGAATGGTGTGTGATCGCGACCAACGTGCTCGGCGGCTGTAAGGGCAGCACCGGGCCGTCGTCGCTCGCGCCGGACGGCAAGCCGTGGGGCTCGCGTTTCCCGGAGATCTCGATCCGCGATCAGGTGAGCGCCGAGGCCGCCCTGCTGGATCTGCTCGGCATCGAGCGGCTCGCCGCGGTCGTCGGCGGATCGATGGGCGGCATGCGGGTGCTGGAGTGGATGATCGGCGCGCCCGAAAGGGTGGCCGCGGCGCTGGTCCTGGCCGTCGGCGCGCGCGCCACCGCCGACCAGATCGGCACCCAGACCACCCAGATCGCCGCCATCAAGGCCGATCCGGACTGGCAGGGCGGCGACTACCACGACACCGATCGCGCGCCGATGACCGGCATGGGCATCGCGCGCCGCATCGCGCACCTCACCTACCGCACCGAGGGCGAACTCGACCACCGCTTCGAGAACCACGCGCAGGGCTCGGAGGATCCGCGGCGTGGCGGGCGCTACGCGGTGCAGAGCTACCTGGACCACCAGGCCGAAAAGCTGTGCAAGCGTTTCGATCCCGCCACCTATGTGTTGCTCACCGAGGCGATGAACCGACACGACGTCGGGCGCGGACGGGGCGGTATCGAGGCCGCGCTCGCCGCGACGCCGGTGCCCTGCGTGGTCGGCGGCGTGGACTCCGACCGGCTCTATCCGCTGCGCACGCAGCAGGAACTGGCCGATGCGCTACCCGGCTGCGCCCGGCTGGAAGTGGTGCACTCGCGCGACGGGCACGACGGGTTTCTGACCGAGGCGGCAGCGGTCTCCAAGTTGCTCATCGAGACCATGCGGTTGGCGCGCGAGAACCGGTAGTCGCGGTTCGCCGGACACCGCGTCGGAGCGCTCGGAAGGGAGGCTACGGCCTCAGCCGACACCGAGCGTGTTGATGGTCGCCGCCAAGAAGACGATGGCGGAGCCGAGCAAACTCAGCGCGCCCACGTCGAACGGCTTGCTACGCACCGCGAGCAGCCCCACCCGCGCGGTCGGCAGGCACAGCCGGAAGGCCGCCGCCAACAACGTCGCCCCACCGAAGAACAGGGCACCGCGCCGCCACCGATCCGAAGCGACGAACACCACCGCGACCAAGACGACCAGCGCGACGACCACCATCGGCAGATGACTGCGCACGAACTGCGCGGCACGACTACCGCCTGCGTGTCGTCCGCCGGACGCGTCGAGATCGGTCACGGCACCGATTCTTGCAGACGCACCCTCGCCACCCCTGCCCCCACCACCCGCTCCCGTCGATGCAGAGCCGCGCCCGCCACCGGCTCATGCAGTGAATGCGACTGCTGCGGATGGCCGAACTCGTCCGCAAGTACGCGGACTTCCCTCTGGGCGCAGTCGACGCGTCGGTCATCGCCGAGTGCCTTTCCGGCTTCTGCCGAACTGAACTCGGTTCTCGGCGGTGGCCCGTCGGCTCGGCTGTAGCGGCGCCTGATTGACTGGTTGCGTGTTCCGCCTGATGTTCCACGAGCCGTGCATTCCGCCGAACACCGGCAACGCGATCCGTCTGGTCGCCGGGACCGGCTGTGAGCTGCACTTGATCGAGCCGCTGGGGTTCGACCTCTCGGAGTCGAAGCTGCGCCGGGCCGGGTTGGACTACCACGATCTGGCCTCGGTCACCGTGCACGAGAGCCTGCCCGCCGCGTGGGCGGCGCTGCGGCCGGAACGCGTCTACGCCTTCACCACCAAGTCGACGACCCGCTACACCGACGTCGCCTATCAACCCGGCGACGTCCTGCTCTTCGGCACCGAACCCACCGGTCTGCCCGACCATGTCCTCGACGACCCGCACGTCACCGCCCACCTGCGCATCCCCATGCTCCCCGGCCGCCGCTCCATGAACCTCTCCAACGCCGCCGCCGTCACGGTTTACGAAGCCTGGCGCCAGCTGGGCTTTCCCGGCGGGATCTGAGCTCGGCACGGCTACCATTTACGCATGCCAGAGCCGCACCGCGAGCAGCCGAATCTCCCCACCCACATGACATGGGAGGAACTGGAGAAGCTACCCGCCGAGATCGCCGCGCAGATCGAGCTGTGGAACGGGCGGGTGGTCTGGCTGCGCCGTGGCCCCGGCGAACACCAGATATTCACCGGCCGAATGTGGACAGCACTCGAACGCTGCGCACGCAAATACATGTCGTCCGATACCGAGCACTGCTTGCGCGCGAACTTCGAGACCAACGTCTTCTTCGGTAGGACCGGCAAGTCCGACTTCGTGACACCCGACTTCCTCGTCCATCGCTGCCTGGAACAGCCCTACCAGGATGTTCGCGCCGGTGATGTCCTCCTGGTCGGTGAAGTGCTCTCCCCGGGCAATACCCAATCCGACATCGAAGCCAAGAAGGCGCGCTACGCCAGCGGTGGCATCCCTTGGTACTGGGAGGTCTCACTCGCCCGCGACGACAGCGCCATAGACATCGTCCGGGTCTACGGACTCGAAACCGGATATGGACAACTCCCCGACGGAATTCGCCCGCTGCGCCCCTCTAACTATCTGCTCACCGGGGAATGGACCCGCGAGGCCCTGAACGGTATCGAGTTCGATTTTCCGTTCCCGATCAGCATTCCGTGGACCGAACTCGAGTTCTGAGGCCTCCGCCCCTCAGTCCTCGATTTCGAAACGTTTGAAGCGAGAGGTGGTGCCCGCGGTGAGGCGGACGGCGGTTTTGGGGACGTCGAAGTGGGTGGCGAGGAGTTCGATGGCGGCCTTGTTGGCCTTGCCTTCGACGGCGGGGGCGCGGACGTAGAGCTGGAGGGTGCCGTCCGGAAGTGGTTCGACGAGTGGGCCTTTACGGCTGTTGGGTTTGATGATCGCCCTGACCACCGTCGGCGGCATCGGGGGCTCCTGTTCGGGTAGTCGCGGGAATCGCTGCGGTGGAAGGGCTTTCGACAGGTCGACGCCTGCGGCGCACCAAGCGGACGACGGCGAAGACGAGGGCGCCGACGATCGCGAGGAAGCCGAGCCAGGGAATCGCCTTGCCGGTGAACACGATCGCGTCCTTCAGCCAGTCGACCAGGGAGTTCCAGCCCGCGACGATGCCGTCCCAGAAGTTGCTCGGCCCCTCGTCGGATTCCTTGTCGGTCGTGGTGATCTCGATGGTGAGGGTGGACAGCGCGACCTGATCGTCGAGGCGGCGCTTCTGGGCGGTGAGACTGTCGAGTTCGCCCTGACGGCTGGACAGCGCCTGTTCGGCGGCGATGAGATCGGCGGTGTTGGCGGCGCTGGTGATCAGCGCGCGCAGCCGGTCGACCGAGGCCTGCAACGCCTTGATCCTGGCGTCCAGGTCTTCCCATTGCATGGTGACGTCGTCGCGGTTGGTGCTCACCCTGGTGAGGGTGCCGATCGCGCCGAGGCCGTTCACGAACGCGTCGGTCTTGTCGGCGGGCACCCGCACGGTCAGCGACGCGCTGGGTTCGGTGTCGTCGGTACCGGGTTGCTCGGTGCGGCTGTCCACCCGGCCGCCCGCCTCGCGCACCCGGTCGGAGACCTGCGCCGCGGCCTCGATCGGATCGCCCGCGGTGATGTCGATGCTGCCGGTGACGACCTCCTTGCGGTCGACGGTGTCGGTGTCCTGCCCACGACTGTCGCCGGGCACCGGCGCCTGCTCCCGGAACCCGGGCGGCGACACCGGCGCGGAGGCACCGGTCTTGGCGGGCGGCCCACCGGAGTCGGCCCGGTCATCGCTCCCGCAGCCGACGAGCAGCGCCAAGCCGAGCAAAGCGACGCACACCACAACAAGCTTCCGCATGCTCGCAGCGTAACCGCCGCACCCCGCCCGGTCACCGCCGTTCGTCAGCAGATGTCGGAGCGCGGCATCACAGATCCGCGGGCAGAATCCGGAAGGCCGCGACGCCTGGCGTCAGCGGTTCGATAGCCCGAAAGACGCTGATCCAACGTGAATATGCAATCGGTCCGGTACTTGTCGGCGAGCGCGACTCCGACGGCATCCGCCAAGTCCAACCGGAGGCCCTCGTACTTGGAGCGAATCGACTGCATGACGCGAGATCGACATTCGCTCAACGGAAGTCGCGTGACTTCCCGTCGATCCGCAGGTGCAAACGCTGAAGGTATTCCGCGACGACGCTGACCGCGCCCTCCGCGTTCTGCACCCGTCCGCGGATGAGCAGGGCGGTGGCGCTCTGGGCGAGACGGCGGTACCGGGCCCACAGGCCGACGGAGCAGACGACGTTCACCATGCCGGTCTCGTCCTCCAGGTTGAGGAACGTGACGCCCTCGGCGGTGGCGGGGCGCTGGCGGTGGGTGACCGCGCCGCCGACCAGCACACGGGAACCGTCGGGGACGGCGAGCAAGCCGGAGGCGGGGATGGCGCCGAGCGCGTCGAGCTGGGGGCGCAGGAATTCGGTCGGGTAGCTACCCGGTGAGATCCCGGTGGCCCACACGTCGGCGGCCGCGAGCTCCAGCTCGCTCATGCCGGGCAGGGCGGGGGCGGTGGTCGCGGCGCCGGTGCCGGGTAGCCGATCCGCGCGCTCTCCCGCCGCCGCGCCCGCCGCCCACAGCGCCTCGCGCCTGCTGATGCCGAGGCTGCCGAGCGCGCCCGCGGTGGCCAGCGATTCGGCTTGCGCGACAGAGAGTTCCACCCGCCCGGTGAGGTCGAGGAACGAGGTGTACGGTCCGCTTTCGCGCCGGGCGGCGACGATCCGCTCGGCCAGGTCCGTGCCGAGGTGCCGGACGGCGGCCAGCCCGAGCCGGACCTCGGTGCCCGCCGCCTCCAGGGTGGCCTCGGCCAGGCTGGCATTGATGTCGGGGCCGTGCACCGCGATCCCGTGCCTGCGCGCGTCGGCGACCAGGGATTGCGGGGAGTAGAAGCCCATCGGCTGAGCGCGCAGCAATCCGGCCGTGAACGCGGCGTGATGGTGCAGCTTGAACCACGCCGAATAGAACACCAGTGCGGCGAAACTCTGCGAATGACTTTCCGGGAATCCGAAATTCGCGAAGGCGTAGAGCTTCTCGTAGATGCGATCGGCGATCTCGCCGGTGATGCCGTGCAGGTCGCGCATGCCTTGGTAGAGGCGGGCCTTGATCCGCTCCATACGTTCCGGTGAGCGTTTGGAACCCATCGCGCGGCGCAGCTGATCGGCCTCGGCGGCGGTAAAACCGGCGACGTCGACGGCCATTTGCATCAGCTGCTCCTGGAACAGCGGCACGCCGAGGGTGCGGCCCAGCGAATTCTCCAGCGCCGGATGGTCGTAATCCCATTTCTCGCGCTCGTTGCGACGACGGATGTAAGGGTGCACCGAGCCGCCCTGGATCGGGCCGGGACGAATCAGCGCGACCTGCACCACCAAGTCGTAGAAATCGCGCGGCTTCAGCCGGGGCAGGGTCGCCATCTGGGCCCGCGACTCCACCTGGAAGACGCCGACCGAATCCGCCCGCGAAAGCATTTCGTAGACCGCGGTCTCTTTCAGGTCGAGCTTGTGCAACTCCACCTCGACGCCCTTGTGCTCGCGCACCATATCGATCATGTAGTGCAGCGCGGAAAGCATGCCGAGCCCGAGCATGTCGAACTTCACCAGCCCGACCGCGGCGCAATCGTCCTTGTCCCATTGCAATACGCTGCGGCCCGGCATGCGCGCCCATTCCACCGGGCACACGTCGGCGATGGGACGATCGCAGATCACCATGCCGCCCGAGTGGATGCCAAGATGCCTTGGCAGACCTTCGATGTCGGCGGCCAAGTGCAGCACCTCGTCGGGTATGTCGGTGCCGGTCTCGGCCGCGACGCCGGTCCAGCGGCTCACCTGTTTGCTCCACGCGTCCTGCTGCCCCGGCGAAAAGCCCAGCGCGCGTGCGGCATCGCGCACCGCCGACTTACCGCGATAGGTGATCACATTGGCCACCTGGGCGGCGTACTCGCGGCCGTACCTGGCGTAGACGTGCTGGATCGCCTCCTCCCGGCGATCGGATTCGATGTCCACGTCGATATCGGGCGGTCCGTCGCGCTCCGGCGAGAGGAAGCGTTCGAACAGCAGCTGATTGGCCACCGGATCGACATTGGTGATGCCGATGGCGTAGCAGACCGCCGAGTTGGCCGCCGAACCCCTTCCCTGGCACAGGATGTCGTTGTCCGCGCAGAAGCTGACGATGTCGTGCACCACCAGGAAGTAGCCGGGGAAGCCGAGCTGTTCGATCACCGCGAGCTCGTGTTCGATCTGCTGGTAGGCCGCCGGGTTCTCCGCGCGCGAACCGTAGCGGCGGGCCGCGCCGCAGAGGGCGAGTTCGCGCAGCCAGGAGTTCTCGTCGTGGCCGTCCGGCACGTCGAAGGGTGGCAGCTGGGGCGCGATGAGGCGCAGGTCGAAGGCGCATTCTCGGGCCAGCGCCGCGGCATTGGCCACCGCGTCGGGGCAGGACGCGAACAGCCGCGCCATCTCCGCACCTGAGCGCAGGTGCGCGCCGCCGGTGGGCGCCAGCCAGCCCGCGATGTCGTCCAGGCTCTGCCTGGCCCGGATGGCGGCCAGCGCCATGGCGCGGCGGCGTTGCGCCGGGGCGGCGAAATGCGCTCCGGTGGTGGCGATTACCGGAAGACCGAGCCGGTCGGCGAGGTCGATGAGGTGGGCGTTGCGCTCGTCGTCCTCCGGGACGCCGTGGTGGGTGAGTTCCACGCCGACCCGTTCGACGCCGAAACGCTCGGTGAGTTCGCGCAGCGCGGCCTCGGCACGCACCAGCCGGGTGTCGCCTACGCGCAGGTCCTCGGCGAGCGCGCGGCGCAGGTGCCCTTTGCGGCAGCCGGTCAGGATGTGCCAGTGTCCGCCCGCCGCCGCGGTGAGGACGTCGAGGTCGTAGCGGAGGATGCCTTTCTCCCCCGCGGCCAGGTGCGCGGCGGCGATCTCGCGGGACAGCCGCCGATAGCCCTCCTGACCGCGAGCAAGCACGAGCAGGTGTTGTCCGGCCGGATCCGGCGCGCCCGTGCGCGGCGCGGAGTCCGGCGCGTCGGCGTGCGTGGCCGTTTTCGGCGCGCGCCGCCGCACGTCCTGCGGACCCAGCGACAGTTCCGCGCCGAAGACGGTCGCCATCCCCAACTCCTTGGCCGCCTCCGCGAAGCGGACGGTGCCGTAGAAACCGTCGTGGTCGGTGAGCGCGATCGCCTCCAACCCCAGCCGCACCGCCTCTTCCACCAGCTCTTCGGGCTGACTGGCGCCGTCGAGGAAGCTGTAGGCCGAATGCGCGTGGAGTTCCGCGTAGGGCACGGTCGGACCGTCGCGGTGGACCGGCTCGGCCGAGTACGGCTCGCGCTTGCGCGACCAGGCCGGGCTGTCGCCGCCGTCGCCCGGGTACATGGCGTCCGGATCGGTCCGGCCGGGACGACCGGACAGCACCCGCTCCAGTTCGGCCCAGGTCGGCGGGCCGTTGCTCCAACCCATGACACGTCACCTCCTCATCTCGAACATACATTCGATAGATGCGAAGATGCGCGCGGGTCCGCCCAACGGATACCGAGTCGCAACCAGCGGGCGGCGGGCCCCTCGTCGACCCGCCGCCCGCTCGCCGATCAGCCCTCGCGAACCCGCTCGGTGGAGCCAGCGGCGACCGCGGCCTCCACGCGGTCCAGCCCGTCGCGGATCATCTCGCCGTACGCGTCGTCGGCCAGGATCCGCAGGTGACCGCGCGCGATCGCCAATTGCATTCGGGCGCCGTCGAAATCGCCGAGCCTGCGGTGACTGTCGGCGAGGTTCAGGTACAGCGAGGGCAGGAAACAGCGCAGCCCCTCGTCCAGCGGGATCCCGGGGCCGAACACCGCGGCCAGCGCGCGCTGATCCCAGCGCAGCGCCGCCTCGTCCGCCTCCTGCAGGACGGCGAGGTGATGCGCGATCACGCAGCGCTGCAAGGGATCACCGGACGGATCTAGTTCCTCCCACAGCGCACCGAGCGCGCGGCGCGCCGCTTCCGGATTCCCGCTGCCGAGCCGCACCGCGGCAAAGATGTCCGCCATCCGATCGTCCGCCATGCGCACGAGTATCGCACATATGTTCGATAGATTCGAGGGCTCTTCGAACGCGTCTCCGAGCGTGACGAGCGCCACTTGGCGAGTAAACTTACTTCGGAGTAAGTTCTTGCCCATCCAGGGCCGTCACCGTTGACGCGACAAAGGAGCAAACCCGATGACCCAAGCTTCCGCCGACGACGCCGGTGTGCGCGGGCAGATCCGACCCAACCGCCGCAACCGGGACCTGACCGGCAGGCACGTCCTCATCACCGGCGCCTCCTCCGGCATCGGCCGCGCCGCCGCGGTGGCGGTGGCCGCCAAAGGCGCGACGGTGTTCCTGCTGGCTCGACGCGGCGACGAACTCGCGTCCGTGGTCGAGGAGATTCGCGCCGCGGGCGGATCGGCGTACGGATACCAGTGCGACGTCACGGATTCCGATTCCGTCGACCACACCCTCGAGTCCATCCTCGACGAGCACGGCCACGTCGACATGCTGGTGAACAACGCGGGCCGCTCGATTCGCCGCGCCATCCACCGCTCCACCGACCGCCTGCACGACTTCGAGCGGACCATGGCGGTGAACTACTTCGGCGCGCTGCGCATGACGCTGGCTCTGCTGCCGCAGATGCGCGAGCGCGGGTTCGGCCACATCGTCCAGATCAGCAGCGCGGGTGTGCAAGTCGCGACTCCGCGGTTCTCGGCGTACCTGGCGAGCAAGGCGGCGCTGGACAAGTTCACCGAGGTGGCGGCCGTGGAGACCATGGCCGACGGCGTCACCTTCACCACCATCCACATGCCGCTGGTGCGCACACCGATGATCACGCCGAGCGGCGACCAGGGGCCGTCGGAATCGCCCGAGTGGGCGGCGGCCACGATCGTGCGCGCGCTCACCGAGCGGCCCAAGCGGATCGACGTCCCGATCGGCACCATCGCGGAGTACGGCGCGCTGCTCACGCCCAAGTTGCGTGACCGCGTCCTGCACCGCTACTACCGCGCGCTGCCGGACTCACCCGCCGCGAAAGGCGAGACCGCCGATACCGAGGAAGACGCGGAACCCGTTGCACCACAAGCGGAACCGCGGGAGCCTTCGACCGCGCGCCGGGTCACCGGCACCGTGCTGCGCCGCGCCGCGCGCTGGGTGCCCGGCACCCACTGGTGATCTGCGCGGTTCCCTGCGCTGTGGACGCGCTACCCCAACACCTGACGCGGCTCCGGCAGGTAGGCCCGCGCCTGTGAGCGCACACCGTGCCACAGCGCCAGGCCGACGGCCGGGGTGTTGGAGGCGATGTGCAGCTGGCGATTCCCGAGATCCACGATCACAGGCGTCACCACCGAGCCCCAGCTCATCGGCCGGTTCCGCAGCGCCTGCACGGCAGCGGGGTGCACGCGTTCGGAGACCAGCGCGGCCACGCCCATCGCGCCGCCCTTCACCCCGATGAAGCTACGCCTGCGCTGGTGCTTGGCGAAACCGTCCACGTGGCGCGGGAAGTCGACGGCGGCCGGTGAGACCTCCTCCAGCGTGGCGACGCAGAGCACGAAATCGATCGGGTTCAGCGCGGTCGCGATCACCGCGTTGACGCCGACCAAGCTCATCAGCGGGCCGACCATGTGCTGGGCGATCTGCATGCGGCCGCGGGTCATGTGGTGGGTGACCGCGGTGAGGTAGGCCTGAACAGCGGGGGTACCGGGGAATTGGAGAGGTGGCGGGGCGGCGTGCGGGTAGCCCGGCGGAGGAGCCGGTTGCCCATACGGTGATGGGGCGGGATATCCCTGTGGCGCACCCGGATAGCCGGGCGGCGGTGGAGCCGGGTAGCCAGGTTGCTGCGGTGCTGGATATCCGGGCGGCGCGGGATAACCGTGCGGAGGTGGGGTCGCGGGGCCATGCGGGAGCGGGGGCTGTTGCCCATGCGGTGGCGGGGTGGGATTCCCGTGCGGCGGGACGGGATAGCCGGGTGCAGGTGGGGCCGACTGGCCCTGCGGGGTCGGCTGCGATGGCAAGGGGTGTCCGCCGGAATGCGCAGGCAGCTCCCTGCTCGGCGATCCGGGCGGATATCCCGGCCCGTTCGATCCCCACGGCGGTGTCGTCATCTCGTCCCTCCCTCGACCGGCGCGCTTGCCGTCGGGACATTACCCGCCCCGTACCGCGCCCTGTTCCGCCAGCATCCGAAGCCGCACGCTCGCAAGGCAATACCCCGGTGGTGCCGGATGTCGCGCGGAGTTGGGTAGGGTCCGGCGGGAGGTTACGGTGATGAGCTTCAGACTGGCAGCGTACGCGGTGTCCATCGAGGACGAGCGGGTGCTGCTCGCCCGTCATGTATTTCCGAGCGGCGAGACCCACTGGACTCTTCCCGGCGGCAAGGTCGAGCACGCGGAGGATCCGTTCGACGCGGTGATCCGGGAGGTCGCCGAAGAAACCGGCTGCCACGGGATCGTCGAACGCCTGCTGGGCGTGGACTCGCGGGTGATTCCCGCTGCCGCCGCGCGCGCCGGAGCCGAGCACCACAACGTCGGCATTTTCTACCAGGTTCGCATCACCGGCGGCCGGCTCCGGCCCGAACCGAACGGCGAGACCGCCGAGTCGATTTGGACTCCGATCCCAGAGGTCGCCCGCCTGCGCAGGTCCGCGCTCGTCGACATCGGGCTCACCCTGGCTCAGACCCTTCCGGCGACCGGCCACGTCGCGCCTGTCCGGGTCGGCGGCTTGATCCAGCACTGAGGCGCCGCCCACGGACTGGATGACGAAAGCAGTACGCAGGCTATAGGTTTGAGCAGGGCGATCAGGGCAGCGCCTGGATGGGATCGGCGACAAGGGCGGTGACCGGCTTCGGGCCCGCGCCACAGCTGGCCTGGCGCGGGGTGTAGGCGACCGTCCGGACGGTGGCACGCCAGCGCCTGCCGTCGCGGTGGGTGACCAGGGCGCTGCCCGCGTGCGTGGGATCGGTTGTGCCGGAGACATTTTCGATCTCGGATCTGAGTTCATCCAGACGCGCACCGATCTCCGCGCGCACCGCGAGTTCGGCGACCTGTTCGACCGGCCGATGCCCGCTGCGCCCGCGCAATCCGGCGAGCGCGACCTCGCCGCGGTGGACGGCCGCCACGGCGGCGGTCGCGGCGGCGGCGTCGACGCGGCCGTAGGTGAGTCCCGAGGGCAGCAGCACCATGGCGGGCGCGAAGCGGTGGCCGCCGGTGTGCGAGCACTCCCAGACCTGGTCGGGGTAGGCGGTCGAGAGGGTTGCGGCGATGGGGCGGCCGAGCATGGCGCAGCACTGGTCGCGCTTGCCGTGCGCGCACACCAAGACAAGCGGGTCGGCCACTGGCTCGCCGATGCCTGGCGGCGGGCCGTCGAGCAGGTGCAGGTCGATTTCGAGCAACTGCTTCAGGTCGGTGATCTCGAGCCGCTCGCACCAGCCGCCTTCGGCGCGCGAGTTGACGAGCAGAACCGTTCGAGCGCCGGTGAATTCGCTGCGACCGGGACGACGGATCAGGGTCGGGCGGACGCGGGCGGCGGTGGTGCGCGCGGCGAGTTCGGCGGTGATCTCGGGGCCGAGGACCTCGTCGCCGATCACGTCGCGGCCCCACGCGCCGGGATGTTCGACGCAGAGCCAAGCGCTCACCCGCGTCGCGGTGCCGGGCAGCGGGACGTCGGCCGACGCCGCCGAGCACAGCATGCCGTCGAACGCGTTCACCACGCGCTCACGCGTGGGCCCGGGGCGGACCGGTCGGTAACGAGCACCGTTTCACTCTATTCCGCACGGCACGGCGAGGAATGGCAGCACCGCGGCCTCGAACTCGCGATGACGGTCGCGGTGGATGCTGTGGCCGCAGGCGAACGGGGTGACCGTGCAGTCGGCGACCAAGCCGAGCAGCACTTCGAGCTTCGCGAGATCGACCATGCCGCCCGGCCCGCCGCGCAGCACCAGCGTGGGGGCGGTGATGTCGGCCAGCCGGTCCCACCATTCCGGGTTCGGCTTGCGGAACTGTTCCAGCGCGGTGCGGGTCATCGAACGGTCGAAGGCGAGGACGGCGCGCGGATGCCGGATCAGGCTGGTCGTGGCGTGCCAGAGTTCCGGCAGGGTCGGGAACCGGCGGGTCAGCCGGAGTTCCTCGTCGCCGGAGCGCAGCGGCAGCGGACATTCCTCGATGACCAGCCTGCGCACCAGCTCGGGCCGCTCCTGCGCGACGCACGACACCGCGTAACCGCCCAGCGAATGCCCGACCAGGTCCACCTGGCTCAGCTCGAGGTGCTCGCACAGGCGGAGCACGTCTGCACCGAACTCGTCGAAGCGGTAGGAGTCGGCGTGCGAGCTGCGGCCGTGCCCGCGCAGATCCGGGATGATCACCCGCCGCCCCGTCTGCGCCAACCGACGCGCGAAGCGATCCCAGGTGTGCCCGTCCCCGCCCATGCCGTGCACCAGCACGACGGGCGTCTCGTCGACCGCCCCCGAATCGCGATAGGCGATCTCCACCCCACCGAACGCCATCCGGGCAGCCGTCAGATTCACGATGTTCGAGAGTACCGACCCCGGCCCGACCACCGCCCGGTGTTTGTCGGCAGCATCACAGGGACCAACTCGCGACGCCGCGGGGATGGGAGCCGTTGTCGGCTCGGCCCTGGCGTTCGCGGCGGCGGCCGCTGGGGACGGGCTCGTCTGGTTCTTCGATCAGGATTGGGTCTGGCCCGCCGACCCAGGCCGGACGATCTGGGCCGGCGGCTGAGCGGAGGGCGTCCTCGGGGTCAGCTCCCGGCGAGCGGGTGTTCCTCGCCCCACTTCAGCATCGCGTACAGGATGTCCTCGAGGCTTTCGCCGTCTTCGGTGAGTTGGTAGACGACGCGGGGCGGCACTTCGGCGTAGACGGTGCGGGTGAGGATGCGCTGGTGTTCGAGGGCACGCAGGCGGTCGGTCAGGGTCTTGGCGCTCGGCGAACCGAGAGCGGTGCGCAGGTCGCCGAAGCGCTTGGGGCCGGAGAGCAGTTCGCGGACGATCAGCGTCGTCCATTTTCCGTCGAGAACCTTCAGCGTGCGCTCCACACCGCAGCCCGAGCAGTCGGTGGCTTGCAGTTGTTTCCGCTGCTCAGAACCGATGGTTTCCATCTTGAAATTATATCACTTGCTGGGTATTGCTTTACTTCTGAAACTAGCGTCGAAGGCATGAAAACATCAACCGTGACAGTCCACGGCGCGACCGGAACCCAGGGCGCCGCCATCGTCCGCGGCCTGCTCGCCGCGGGGCACCGCGTCCGTGGCGTCGTCCGCACTTCTCCCGCCCTGCATCCGGACGCCGAGCCGGTTCAGGCCGACCTGCTCGAACCCGACTCGCTCGCAGCCGCGTACACCGGCGCCGACGCCGTGATCGTGCAGTTGCCGCTCGTTTTCACCGACCTGGCCGTCCGGCAGGCCGAGGCGGTGCTGGCCGGTCTCCGGAAGGCGGGCGTCGAGCGGGTGGTCTTCAATACCGGCACCGTGCTGCCACCCGCGCCCATCGGCGTGCCGTTCGTGGACGCCCGCGTGCTGTTGTCCGCCGAACTGACCCGCGGCGTCGAGGCGGCCACGGTGGTCGCACCCGCTCGGCAGTACATGGAGAACCTCGTCGCCCCGTGGTCCGCCCCGCTCGTGCGCGCCGGGGAACTCGCCTATCCGCTGCCGCGGGAACTGCCTGTCCCGTGGGTCGCGCTCGATGACCTGGGATCGACAGTCGCCGATCTGATCGTCGCCACGACTCCGCCACCGCTGCGGATCGTGGCGGGTCCGCAGGCGCTGACTGGTGACGAGGTCGCCGCCGAACTCAGCGCGGTCCTGGGACACGCGGTGCGGTGGAATTCCATATCTCCCAACGCTTATCGGGAAATGCTCACCCCACATCTCGGGGCCGAGGCCGCCGAAGGGATCGCCGCGGTATACACACCGCCGCCCCCGGGAGCGCCCACTGCGCCGGAACCCGACCCGTCGGTGCTGGAGACGGGAGCCACCGAGCTGCGGGACTGGGCGGCGCGGCAGGACTGGCAGGTGGGCAGGTAGGCAGCCGATTTCGTGGCGCACGAAAACCGTTGGCGTTCGAGCACATCGCGGCGCAGGATGCGCACATGCCAACGTTCGCCGACTTCGACCGCCGCAACTACCGCACCGTCGACGTGACCACCGGATACGACGGTTGGGCGCCCACCTACGAGCGCACCGTGCTGGACGAGATGGATCTCGGCTTGCTCGCGCGGCTGCGCGTTCCGGTGTGGGACCGCGTCGAGCGGGCGGCGGATCTGGGCTGCGGGACCGGGCGGACCGGCGGCTGGCTGCGCGAGCGCGGGGTGACATGGATCGACGGCGTCGACGTCAGCGAAGGCATGCTCGAACTGGCCCGCGCCCGCGGCGCGCACACCTCGCTGCACCGCGCGGACGTGCGGGCGACCGGCTTGCCGGAGGGCGCCTACGACCTGGTGATCGCCTCGTTGATCGACGAGCACCTGCCCGAACTCGGCCCGTTCTACACCGAGGCACGGCGGCTGGCCGCACCCGGCGGTCGCTGCGTCACGGTCAGCTACCACCCGCAGTTCATGATGGTGACCGGCATGCCGACGCACTACACGCCGACGGGCGACGCGCCGGTGGCGATCAGCACTCACCTGCACATGCTCGGCGAGCACATGACCGCCGCGCTGACGGCGGGCTGGGCGCTCACCGAGGTCGTCGAGGCGGTCGTGGACGACGACTGGGTGCGGGCCAAGCCGAAATGGGCTGAGCTGCGCGGGCATCCGTTCACCATCGCGTTCGTCTGGACGCGGGATCAGTCGTAGAGACCTTCGGCGCGCCAGCACTCACCGCTGTAGACGAGCAGCAGCACACGGACGTCGCCCGCGTCGCCGCCCAGCTGCACCTGGGCGCGGGCCGCGGCGGCGGAGTCCGGGACCCACCAGTGTTCGTCCACCGGCCACGGTCCGGCCCAGCCCGCCAGCGGCCAGCTGCGGCTGCCCCAGTGCAGGTGGGCCGGGTCGGCGGTGAACAGGCCGCGCTCGGTGACCCGCACCGGAGTTCCGTCGGCCGCTTCCACGCGCACCACGGGACGGTTCATCAGCAGCACCGCGGGGGCGGGTTCGGGTAACCGACCGGGCCAGGGCAGTTCCGGGTCGGCCGCGGGCACCCGCTCGTCGCCGAGCACGACCATGGTGACGCGCTCGGCGGGACCGCGGCCGCCGCTGAGCACGCCCATCTGGACCGCCTCACCGCCGAGCAGCCCCTGCACCCGAACCAGGGCGCGCCGGGCGCGCTCGTCCTCCTCGCCGACGCCGCCCCACAGGCCGAGTTGCAGCGCGCCCGCCCGCACCACCTCCACGGGTTCCAGCCGCAGCAGCGTGACCGGGGCGGTGGGGCGGTCGCGGCGGGTCAGCCAGCCGTCGAGTTGCCAGCGCACCCGGTCGGCGGTGTCCTCGGGGGTGAGCGGCTCGGCGCACCGCCAGATTCGGGAGAGTTGTTCGCCCGCTTCGGTTTCGGCGAACACCGCGAGCCTGGTGCAGGCCAGCGCGGCGTCGGCGAGCTTGGCGTGCAGGCGGGTGGCGAGCATGCGTCCCGCGAAAGCGGCCGCGTCGACCCGGTCGATCGGCGGGTCGCAGCGCTGGTCCACCGCGAGATCGGGCGGCGGGCGGCGCGCGGCGGGCGGTCGCTCCGGAACGGCGCGCGCGCTGCGGTGCGCGAGCACGGCGTCCGCGCCGAAGCGGGAGGCGACCTCGGCGGGACCGAGCGCCGCGAAATCACCGACCCGGCGTAAACCCAAGCGGTGCAACAAATCCACCAGCTCGGCGCGCTCCGGCGCGGCCAGGCTGGGTTCCAGCGCTAGCTCGGACACCGCGAGCGGCGCGAGGAATCCCGCACCCCCGCCCCGCGGCACGATCGCACCGCGCCGCGCCGCGATCACCGCCGTGGACAGCTCGTCGGCGATGCCGATCTGCGCCTCCACCCCGACCGCGGCCACCGCGTCGACCAGTCGTTCGGCGGCCGCCTCCTCGGAGCCGAAGAACCGGGCGGCCCCGCGCGCACCGAGCACGAGCAACCCGGGCCGCAGCACCTCCACACCCGGCACCGTGGCGTCGACGGCCGCGACCACCGGCTCGAACAATCGCGCATCGCGATCCGGATCAACCTGCGCCAGAAAGAGTTCCGGACACCGCGCCTGCGCCTCCCTGCGCCGCAGCCCGCGCCGCACCCCCTCCGCCCGTGCCACCGCCGAGCACGCCACCACCCGGTTGGCGGACAACACCGCCACCGGCCGCGTCGGCGGCAGCTCGGCCACGGCCGCCGCCGCGACCGCGGGCCAGTCCTGGCACCACACCGCGAGCACCCGCGCCCGACTCGGCCGAATCACGGTGCCGCCCCGCCACTCGCACCTGCACGGCACACCGCGAGCACCCGCCCGGCGCCACGCACCCGGCTCGGCCGACATACGGCGCCACACCGCCACTCACACCGACCCGGCACTACACCGCGAGTATCCGCCGCGCCACACGCACGTCCACGCCGAATCACGATGCCGCCCCGCCGCACTCGACACCGCGCCGCCCAACCGCGTCGAAGATCATCGCGAGGAGCGTGCTCTTCCGACTACCTCGGCGACATGCATCCCGCCGGATCGCGACACACGTCGCCCGCGGAACCTCGGCCAACTCCAGGGGGCGCGGTTCCAACCGAATGCCGGAGGTCCGACGCGGCCGAATCAGGGTGCGGCACGGCGGAAGCGGGGCGGCGCCGCCACTCATGACGCCGCACCCCGCGCGATCGGCAATTCGATGGGGGCGGGCGAGGTCTCCTGGGCGAACCACTCGACGCGACCACCGCTGGGACGCAGCTCGACACGTCCGCGCCGCGGCATGCCCGCACGGTGCCGCGCCTCGACCTCGAGGCTCAGCGAGCGGAGGCGGCCGTGGCCGGTGCCGAGACCGACGTATCCGGCGATGCGGGCATCCAGGCGCAGGGTGGGGTTGGGCCAGTCGCCGTCGGTGACCACCAGGGTGGCGCCCTTGTTGCGGGCGCGGGCGGCGAGCACGCGGGTGCGCGCAGGCGGCACGGCGACGCCGTCGAGACCGAGTACGACCAGGTCGAGACCGTCCAGCAGCACCGCCGCCACCTCGATCGGATCGGGCCCCGGATCGGCGATCACGGCCAGCCGCGCGAGTTCGGCGCCCATCTCCGCGGCGGCGAGCAGCCCGAACCTCGGTACCCCGACCACCGCGGCGTGCCCGCCGTGCTCGGTCACCGCAGCGAGCAGACCGGCGAGCAGCGAGCGCGCACCCGTGTAGGCGACCACGGAACCCTTGCCGAGACCACCCTCCGGCAACAATTCCGCAAGGGCATCGGGCACCGGGAGCGGTTCGCGGCGCATGTCCTCGGCGAACGGCACCCGCGCGGCCGCCGACTCGCCGCGTCCCGGGATGGCGGCCATCCGATTGCGCAGCTCGGCCAGCTTCTGTTGTCTCTCTGTCTCCCCCACCCGCACGTCCGAACCCATCACAACCACCTACTTCCCACGATGGACTCCGAGGCGAAGCGAGCGGACCGACCCCACCTCCACACGGAGGAACGGAAGCCAGCACCGATCCAGCTATCGATCTCTTATCGAATATACGTTCGATAGGCCTACAGTAGAAACCCACCCCCGGAATCCCGTCAAGAGCACTCGCGCGCTCCCACTTGTCGGCATAAGAAGCGCGGCGACGCAGGGATATTCGGATACCCTGCACACCATGATCGATCGCCCCCGTCCCATCGTCGGCCCCGACTATTTGGTCGCAGGCCGCTACCGCCTCCAGTCCAAGCTGGGCGGCGGCGGCATGGGCGCGGTGTGGCTGGCCCACGACCGGCTGCTCGACCGGGACGTCGCCATCAAGCAGGTCCTCTCCACGGCCGGGCTGCCCGAGGCCGAGGCCACCGAGGTGCGCAACCGGATCATGCACGAGGGCCGGGTGGCGGCGAAGCTCTCGCACGACCACGCCATCGCCGTCTACGACGTGGTGCTGGAGGCGGGCGAGCCCTGGCTGGTGATGGAGCATCTACCCTCGCGCAACGTGGCGCGCGCGCTGGCGCTGGTCGACACGCTGCCGGTGATCGAGGTCGCGCAGATCGGCGCCCAGGTCGCCGACGCACTGGCCGCCGCGCACGCCGCGGGCATCACCCACCGCGACATCAAGCCGGGCAACATTCTCGTCGCCGATCGCGGCCCCGGTGTCGGCATGGCCAAACTCAGCGACTTCGGCATCTCCCGCGGCGCGGGCGAGATCGACGACCCGGACGGGATCATCATCGGCACCCCCGCCTACCTCCCGCCGGAAGTGGCGCGCGGCATGCAGCCGACCGAGGCCAGCGACGTGTTCTCGCTAGGCGCCACGCTGTACACCGCGATCGAGGGCCAGCCGCCGTTCGGCCTGCACGAGGACAGCGACGTCCTGGTGGAGCGCGCCGCGATGGCCCAGATCATTCCGCCCTCGCGCAGCGGCATCCTCACCAACGCCCTGCTGCACATGATGGAACCCGCGCCGCAGCGCAGGCCGACGATGGCCGAGGCGCGGGACGAAATCCTCACCGCCGCTTTCGGTCCCGGCACCGGGCCCTACATTCTCGGCGCCCCCGTGCGCACCGAGGACGGCACCATTCCGGCTTGGGCGGCCCGGAACTCGGCCTCCGGCCTGCGCAGCCCCCACTCGGCCCCGCTCCCCCGCCCGCACCGCAGCGCACCCGGCGTGGGCGTCGCCGCGACGGCCATGCCGCAACGCGCGGCCAAGCCGCAGCCGAGCAACGCCCCGTTGGCCATCGCCATCGGCCTCTTCATCGGCATGCTCATCATCATCGGGATCATCGTCATCGCGATGTAGGCGAAACCTCCGCATTCGCTCCGGCTATGCGCGTTCTGCGAAATCCCGCATCCGTCCGGGCCGTGCGTGTCGTGCACACCTCCATCCGCCCCGGTCGAGCGGGGCGAACGGACTCGTCGACGGCCTCGCAACGGGTTCACACGCCACGCAGGATGCGAGCTTGTGGAACATTCATGCGGACTAGTCGATGCGGCGGCGGTGCGCCCAGCGGGTGAGGGCGTTGCGGTTGGACTGCTGGGTTTTACGCAGCACGTTGGAGGCGTGGGTCTCCACGGTCTTCACCGAGATGAAGAGGTTCTCGGCGATCTCGCGGTAGGTGTAGCCGCGAGCGAGCAGGCGCAGCACCTCGAGTTCGCGGGGAGTCAGCGAGTCCAGTTCCGGGTCGAGCGGGGGTTCGGGGACCGGTGACCGGCCGGTGAACGAGTCGAGCACGAATCCGGCGAGCCGCGGGCTGAAGACGGCGTCGCCGCCCGCGACCCTGCGGATGCCGTCGGCGAGTTCGGCGCCGGAGATTGTCTTGGTGACGTAGCCGCGTGCGCCCGCGCGGATCACCGCGATCACGTCCTCGGCGGCGTCGGACACGCTGAGCGCCAAGCAGACCGGGCCGTCCTCGATACCGGACAGCACCGCGACGCCGCCGCCGTCGGGCATGTGCACGTCGAGCAGCACCACGTCCGGGCGGGTGGACTTGATCCCCGCGATGGCCTCGGCCACGCCGCCCGCCTCGCCGACCACCTCCATATCGGCCTCCCGGCTCAGCTCCGCGCGCACACCCGAACGGAACACGGCGTGATCGTCGACGAGAAAGACCCGCACGCTCACCTGCTTCTCCTCACCCTTCGGTGGAGCAACCCACCCTGACTGCGCCGACCCGCAGGCCGCCCGCATCTCATCGGTACCACAAGCGGACCCGCGACGGCGTGTCCGCCGCTGAACTCAGCTCCCGGCGAACCGGGGACGGCGCGAGCTATTCCAGAGCGCGAGGGCCCGCGAACCCTTCACCACTACTTTCCCGACCGCACCGACTGCCGGATGCGCTCGGTCGGTTGATCACCGGTCGCACCGGGAGCGGTATCCGGCTCGGCCCCCTCGGGCGCACCTGAATCGCTGCGCGGCATGAAGATCCGCACCTCGGTACCGCGCCCGGGCGTGGACAGGATCTCCACTTGGCCGCCGCGCCGTTCGACCCGGCCGCGGATGGATTTGGCGAGACCCTGCCGGTCCTGCGGCACCGCGGCGACGTCGAACCCCGCGCCGCGGTCGCGCACGAAGACGCTCACCTGGTGCGGTTCCACCTCGGCGAACAGGTCGATGGTCGGCACGCCCGCGTGCTTGGCGGCGTTCACCATCGCCTCCCTGCTCGCGCCGAGCAGCGCGGTGAAATGTTCCTTGGGCAGACCGTTTCCGCAGTCGTCGAGATCCATCGAGACGTCGCCGACCGTCACGGGGGTCACCTTGACGCCGTGTTGGTCCTCCACCTCGCCCGCGATGGTGCGCAGCGCCGCGGCCAGGCTCGACTGCGCCGGACCGGAATCCTCGAACAGCCACTTGCGCAGCTCCCGCTCCTGGCTGCGCGCCAGCCGCGCCACCTCCTGCGGGTCGTGCGCTTGGCGCTGGATGAGGGCCAACGTCTGCAAGACGGAATCGTGCAGGTGCGAGGCGATCTCCTCGCGTTCCTCGTTCCGGATCCGGGCCGCGCGCTCGGTGTTCAGCGCGCGCATCATGCGCAGCCACAGCGGGACGGTGAGCAGACCAGCGCCGATCAGGGTGACCGCCACCGCGATCAGCGCGGAACCGAGCGCGCTCAAGTCGATCCTGGCCAGCACCACGACGCCGAGCCCGAGCACCACCATGGTGGCGCCCGCGACGACCCGCGCCCAAGTGACCACCGAGGGATGCGCGGGCAGACCGAGCAACGAGCGCGGGCCGTCGGTGTCGTATTCGCGCCAGACCAGCGCGGCGCCGACCGCGACGACGACGATCGGCACGATCACCTTCGCCGCGACGGTGCCGTTCATCAGCCACGAGACCGCTACCGAGAGACCGAGCCCGAGCAGCGCGAGACCGATCGCCTGGCGTCGCTCGGTGCCACTCGGTTTGGCCGAGTCGGCGCCGCTCGGTGTGAAGATCCACAGCAGGCCGTAAGCGACGATGCCCGCCCCCGCCAGCGCGGAGAGCAGCACGAACGCCATCCGCACCTTGAACACGTCGAGCCCGAGGTGATCGGCGAGACCACCCGCCACACCGCCGACGATCCGACCGCCCGACCGGCGCACCAGCCGCAGCTGCGGATGCCTGCCGAGATCGAGCACCGGGGCGGGACCGACGCGCCCCGGACCGTAGCCGCGGACGGCGTCGAACCCCGGCGCGGCCCCGAAGCCCGGCGCGGGAGCGCCGCGGGCAGCGTCGAACGCGGGACCGGTGGGGTGCATGCTTTCGATACTGGCACGCTCCCCCATCCCCGGCCATCAGGAATCACCCTGATCTTGCCCTCCTCCCCGAGGGGGCGGGCGAAACTGTCCGGTCCGGACAAAGAACCTTACTGAGCTGCGAAGACACAAGTACCCGCCGGGCCATTCCCGCAGTCCGGTACCGGTCGGCGACAACCCTCACCACACCGGACCGGAAAACCCGCGTCGACGCCGCGACCAGCGCTTTCCCGCTCACCACCGGCTCGCGGCGCTAGGCCGGGGCATCCTCCACCTCATACCTTTCCGTTGGGTCGCCGAAGACCCCGGTCACCACCGGGATCACCCGGTTCGACACCACCCGCATTCCGGCGGGAAGCAAGCACTTCGGGGAGGAACACATGAAGCACATGGCGGTACTGACGGCGGCGTTCTCAGCTGCGGTCCTGGTTGTCTGCATGGTCTTGACGGGGAGTCCGTTCGCCGGGGCGGCGACGATGGCGCCGCACGAGAAGACGGTCGAGGGGCCGAACGGATTCCGGTTCACCGTCGGGCACTCAGGTCAGGCCTTTCATCCGGTCCCGCCGCTGAACGGCATGCCGACCAACCGGGAGGTGTTCCTCGACGACACGTTCTACGGACGGGTCGAAGCGGACGGGACCGGCACCTTGAAGGCCGGATACCTGGTCGCCTGCGCGGTCGATCTGACCGTCGGCATCGATCTCGGCGCCGCGATCGGCTTCGAAGCAGGGATCCGGGTCGGCGGCTCCAGCAGCGGCGACTCGGCCTCGTCGAGCGTGGACGCGGGCCTCGGCCCGGATCTGCACGTCGGCGCGAGCATCGATCTCTCGATCGTGCCGGGAAAGGTCCAGCCCTTCGAGGTCGGTACCAAGGAGCTGCCGCCCGGCAGCACCGGCTACTTCGTCAGCCGCGATTTCCACGTCTCGGTGCAGGATTGCGGCGGTCCGCTGACCATCCGCTCGTACACGATCGTCGAGGCGGAATCGCCGGAGGTCAGCGGCCGCGAAGCGGTCTACGGCGATCCGATCTTCCTGTGAGGTCGAAATGGCAGACGGTGCGCGATGCGGCGCACCGCCTGCGCCGACGTCGGAAAGCTGGGCGGCGGGTAGATTGTCTCTGTGTTCGTACCGCCCAGATGTTTCCGTGGGCACGCGTGACAGGGGACGCGCCGCGGGGGGAAACCAGTTCGCCACGAGCTGTTTTCGCTGAACGATTCGCCGAACTGTATGCCGCCGCGGGAAACCCGACGCTGCGCAGGGTCGCCGCCCAGGCGGAGAACCGGATGCGGGCCGCCGCGGCGGCGAATCCCGCCTCCGCCCAGCGGATCAGCGACTGGAAGGCGGGCCGAAATGTGCCCGCCCGCTTCGAATCCCTGCTGCCGGTGGTGCTGACGCTCATCGACCTCGCCAAGAAACGCGGCGCGACGCTGCCCGCGAAGCTCGCGGACCCGCAGGAATGGAAGCGGCTGTGGACCGCGTCGAACTCCTGGACGCCCGACGACGCCGACAACGCCGCGTGCCCGTACCTCGGCCTGGAGTCCTATCGAAACACCGACAGCGACATCTTCTTCGGACGCCAACGGGCGACCCGAGAACTCACGGAACTAGTGCGAAACACCATGCGCGACGGCGGCGATATCGTCACGCTCATCGGCGCGTCCGGAGCCGGTAAGTCATCGCTGCTCGCGGCGGGGCTGGCGACCGAACTCGCACGGAGACAAACCAACTGGCGCATCGTCACAGTGACACCCGGTGCACATCCAATGGACGCCCTGGCGAAATCCCTTGGCGCACTGGACGCGGAACGCACCGACGCCGCATCGGCGACCTGGCCCGCCGACGGTCCGCGCCTGCTGATCATCGACCAATTCGAAGAACTGTTCACCGTCTGCGCCGACGAACGGGAGCGCGACGAGTTCCTGGCGCTGCTCGACCAACACGCCACGCAGACCGACCCGGTCGCCGTCGTACTTGCCCTGCGCGCCGACTTCTACGCCCGCTGCCTCGACTACCCGGTCCTGCAAAAGTCTCTGGAGAAGCGCAGTTACCTGCTCGGCCCCATGCGCGTCGACGAACTGACCGAGGCCATCACCGGCCCCGCCGAACGCGCCGGACTGAAACTCGAAGCCGGACTCGACGAACTCGTCATCACGGAACTCTGCGGCCTCGGCGACCACCGGACCCGCCAGAGCTACGACCCCGGGGCCCTACCGCTGCTCTCCCACGTCATGGCCGCCACCTGGCAGCACCGCGAGGGTCGCAAACTGACCATCGCCGGGTACCGCGCGGCGGGTGGTGTCGTCGGCTCCGTCGCCGCCACCGCGGAACAGGCATGGAGCGAACTGTCCGATCCGCAGCAGTCGGCCGCGAAGGATGTCCTGCTCGGACTTGTTACCGTGGCGCGCGACTCCCGCGACACCCGGCGCATCGCGGCGCGCCCCGCGCTCCAACAGCGCAGCACCGACCCGCTCGCCGCCGCGGCCGCACTGGAACTGCTCGCCCGCACCCGCCTGGTGACGCTCGACGCCGACTCGGTATTTCTCACTCACGAGATCGTGCTGGACGCCTGGCCCAGGCTGCGCGCCTGGATCGATGAGAACCGGGTCGGATATCTGGTGCGGCAACGGGTGGAAGTCGATGCGGTCGAATGGAATTCGATGAACCGGGACCCGGCTCTGCTGTATCGGGGCTCCCGGCTCGAGACCGCGCTCGAGCACTCGGCGGCATCGGACGGGATCGTCCGCGATTTCCTGCACGCCTCGCGCGCATCGCGCGGACGGTCCCGCCGACGCACCACGCTGACCAGAATCGGCTTGGCGCTGGCAGGGGTAGTGCTCCTGGTACTCGGCCTGACTGCTTATACCCAGACTCAATTCGGGCAGCGGCAGCGCGAAGAGAAAAATTTCGCGGCTGTCATGCGGGAGGCGGAGCGGCTGCGCAGTACCGATCCCTCGCTGTCGGCGCAGCTCTACCTCGTCGCGGAGCGGATGCGGCCCGGCGACGCGACGGTGTGGACCCATCTGCTCGGTACGCAGGATCAGTCGCTCGCGACCACCGTCCCGGCACACGTCGGCGGCTACGTCGAGGTGGCTCAGCAGCCAGGGGGTGCTCTGCTGGCTTCGGTCGACGACGAAGAGATCGCATACCTCTGGGACAACAGCAATCCACAGCACCCCCGCAAGCTGGTACAACTCCCCGGCGAGGTCTCGACGGCGGTATTCAGCGCAAATCGTCGCGTCATGGCCACCAGCGGCAGCGTGGGTTCACGGCTGTGGGACATCACCGTGCCCGATGCACCGCGGGTGCTGGCCGAATTGCCGAAGGCCGGTGCGAGATCGCACGGGGTCATGAGCTTCAGCGCGGACGGCGATCTTCTCGCCACGGTGAACGCCGACACCGTTACGTTGTGGAATGTCGCTGATCCCGGCCGACCTCGAGCCGGTGCGACATTCCGCGCCGGACATGACGTCAACGTCGAAGTGCGGTTCAGCCCCACCGACCCGGTACTGGCCGTGCTGACGAACAATCGGCTCCTGAGCGCACAGCCCTCGGGGCGGATTCAGCTATGGAAAGTCGAGGGTCTCGATCGCGCCGTGCCGTTGGGACCGCCGATCGACGCCACGACGGTCCTGACCGACGTGGATTTCAGCTCCGACGGCCGAATTCTGGCCGTCGGCGGCGGGGACGGCTCACTGCGGGAGGACGGGCAGGTGAACCGGGGAACGGTACAGCTGTGGCGAATCGAACGAGACGCCCCACCCACGCCGCTCGGCATACCGCTGACGGTCGGCAAATCCGCTCTCTGGTCGGTGGCCTTCAGTCCCGACAGCTCGATCCTCGCGGCCGCCACCTCCGAGCACGCCTCGCTCTGGAATACGGCAGATCCGGCCCGGCCCATGCTCATCGATGAGCGGCTGACGACGAGCCCTACGACCTGCCGGTTCTCGAACGACATGGCGATGCCCTGCCGGAGCGGCCCCACCAGCCTCGCCTTCGGTCCGGACGGGCGAACCCTCGCCGCGGGTGGCTGGGACGGCAACTTACGTGTCTGGTCGATACCACCCGCGCTGGTGGCCGGCCCGCCGGCGAAGACGTCGTTCCCGCGGTTCGACGCGGCAGGACATCGCGCTATCGTCGCCGCAGGGGGGAACACCATCGAGATCTGGGATACCCGAAATCCGCTGCGGTGGCGACTGCTCGGTCGCTTCGCGCATCGCCCCGGCGACTATCTGTACGAAGTGAGCCCGGACGGAGCGACCCTGGTGACCGCTTCATCCGAGGGCCAGTTCACGGCATACGACATATCCGATCCAGCGAAGGTGCGCCTTCGGGGCGACTGGGCGACGAGCCTGGGCGACGCCGAGTACTTGGCCCTCCGGCCGGACTGGCGGATCGCGGTGACGTCGCACGACGACTCGCTGCGAGTATGGAGCCTCGAGGATCCCGCACACCCCACACCGCTCGGCGCGGAAATACCGCTGGCCAAGGCTCTAGACATCGTATTCAGCAGCGATGGCGGGATCCTCGCGGTCCGCAGGCTGGCGTCGGCTAGTGACGTCGTCCGGCAACCTGTCACGTTGTGGGACTTCGCCGACCCGCTACGTCCAGCTCCGTTCGGTGACGAACTTCCCGAGATATCCGGCGGCATCAACACGGTCAGGTACGCTCCCGACGGCCGGACGATGATCTTGGTCAACAGCGAGAGGATGCAGGTGTGGGACATCGGTGACCGCACCCGAATCCGACCGATCAGCTCACCGATCATCGCGGACAACCTCTCGGTCGGCCGGATCTCCTTCACGCCGGATTCCCGCCGGGCCGTCATCACCGGTGAGGATCGCCGGATCACGCTGTGGGACTTGACCGATCGCACCCATCCGCAGCAGATCGGCGACCCACTGACACCGCCACGCGAAGACGATGACGACTGGACCGCCCAATTCCTCCCCCACGGCAACCACCTCGTCATCTCCGGCGGCGGCCTCCGCGTCTGGGATCTCGACGTCTCCCACTCCATCGACCGTATCTGCGACGTCACCGGCTCCCTACTCACCGAAGACCTCTGGCAACGCCACCTCCCCCAACTCCCCTACCAACCCCCCTGTTCCTGAATCAGACTCTCCTACAGGAACTTTCCAAGTATTCCTTCAGCAACCCCGACCATGCTGAAAGCGACCACGGGGGCAGTCCGTGGTCGCCCCGGGTAGGGAGCCCGGGTGTGGAACGAGGGGGATACCCGCATGAATGGGAAGTCTGGGCTGGCCGCTGTCGCGATCGCGATGGGTGCCCTCGCGGGGCTCGCATCGCAGGCGGCGGCGGTCGATCTCGCACCGCACGAGAAGACGTACTCCGCCCCGGGCGGGCTGGAATTCACGGTGGGCCACAGCGAGCACGCGGCACGGCCGGTGGGGTCGTTGAACGGAATGCCGACCAATCGAGACGTCTTCCTGGACAACACCTTCTACGGCCAGGTCTCGGACGGGACGGGTCATCTGAAGACCGGATACTTCGTCGCCTGCGCCGTCGATCTGAAGGCGAAACTCGACCTCGGGGCGGAGGTCGGCATCGACGCGGACGCGAGCGCGCACCTGGGTTTGTCGCCGGAGTCGCTGCTGCCCGGGGTGGACGTGAGCGTCGGACCGTATCTGAGCGCGGGGATCGGCGTCGATCTCTCGATCACTCCGGGCAAGGTCGTCGACGTGCCCGTCGGCGAGAAGGAACTGCTGCCGGGCAGCACGGGGTACGTGTTCAGCCGGGACCGGCGCGTCCACGTCGAGGACTGCGCGGGCCCGCTGACTGTGCAGGCCTACGCGATCATCACCGTGGAAACGGCGGACGTGACCGCGGAGGGCGCGGTGTTCGGGGATCCGTTCACGATGTGAGCGCCCTGATCCACCAGGATCAGGTTGTTTTTTTCAGGGTTCCCCCCGATGCGCCGCGCCGCTGGTCAGCCGCACCATGGGAAGCATGACGAGAACAACCTTCGGCGATCAGCTGCAGCAGATGTGGCAGACGCGGCCCGTCCGGTTGCCGCGCCAGGGCCCGGTCGCGGGCGTCGCGGCCGGGTTCGGGCAGCGCTACAACGTCGACCCGGTGTTGGTGCGGGTCGCGTTCGTGGTGTCCACCCTGTTCGGCGGCGCGGGCATTGTGCTGTACCTGCTCGCCTGGCTGCTGCTGAACGAGTCCGGGGACCAGTCCTCGGCCGCCGAATCGCTGTTCGGCAAGGGGCAAAGCTCGCAGTCGCACACGAAGACCGTGGTGCTGGTCGTGGCGCTGGCCATCGCGGTCACCACGGTCGGTCCGATCGGCGTCGGACTGGCCGGTTCCGGGATGATCAGCCTGGCTCTGATGCTGGCGGGCTGGTGGATGCTGTTCATGCGCTGCCCGCAGCCGCCGCCGGGCACCAGCATGGTCGACGGCGGCTACGCCGACGGCCTCTTCGCGACCGGTTACCCCGGAGCCGCCTTCCCGACCGGGCCGCTGCGCGCGCCCGGCTACCCGATCCCGGACGTCGGGCCGGTGTACAGCCCGTACACCAAGCTGCCGGACGCGTACGTTCCCGACGCGCCGCGCGAGACGGAGGCGGAAACCGTGCTGGACAAGGATGTCGACCGACCCACCGAGGTGATCGACACGAAAACCGAAGTGCTCGAAGCGCGGACCTCGTCACCGCAGCCGGGCACCGAGGACGCCGCGCCGATCTCGCTCGAGAAGACCGGCGGTGAGCCGAAGACCCTCGCCGAACCGAAGGCACCCGCCAACCCGAAGACTCCCGCGGACCTGCCCGCCCGCGCACCATCGCACCCGACTCCCGCCGCCTTCCCCGGCGTGACCCCGCCCTCCTGGGATCCGCTCGGCGTGGCGCCGCTGGCCTGGGACCTGCCCGAACCGACGCCCGCCCGCGCGGTGGTCGCACCACCGCCGAAGCGTCCCCGATCCCGGCTGACCCCGGTCGTGCTCGGCCTGGCCATCCTGGCCGCGGCGGGTGCTGGCGCGATCGCCGCCGCGGGCGCGGAATGGATGACCCCCGGCCGCATCGCCGCCGTCGCCCTCGCCGTGATCGGCCTCGGCTTGGTGCTCGGCGCGTTCCTGCGGCGCGGCTACGGCCTGCTGGTTGTCACCGCTCCGCTCGCCGGTTTCGTCCTGCTCGCCTCGATGATCGGTCCCATCGAATTCGACCGGGGTGCCATGGGCGACCACGTCTGGACCCCCGCGACGATGGCCGAGCTGCAACCGGACTACAAGATCTCGATGGGCGCGGGCACCCTCGACCTGCGGTCGCTGAACCTGACCGAGAACCGGGCCGTGAACGTCGGCGTGCAGATGGGCGAGGTCCGCATCCTGGTGCCCGAGGGCATGACCCTCCGCACCGACTGCACCGTCAACATGGGCGACAACCAGTGCCCGGAGGGCATCACCGGACCGAACACCCCGGGCGCCCCGGTGCTCGACCTGAACGTGGACATCCAGATGGGCAGCGTGGAGGTGCAGCGTGGCTGAGCAGACCCAACCCAACGGCACGACCGAGGGACGCGGACCGTCGGCTTCCCTGCTGATCGTCGGCCTGCTCGCCCTCGCGGTGAGCGTCTGGGGCTTCATCGGCCCCGCCGCGACGGCCAGCGGCGCGATCTCCTTCGGCTGGATCGTCGTCGTCGCCGCCATCGTCGTCGGCGTCCTGCTCGTCATCTCCCCGCGCAAGCGCCGCTAGCGCGATGGTCAGACAGGAGAACCCCATGGCGCGAGACCAATTCGACGACGACGCGACCGATCCGGCGCCGCACCAGGGCACGCCCGTCGCGCGGGTGGTGCCGATCACTCCGGCCAGAACCTACATCGGTGGCGGCTCGCTACTCGGCCACGTCGTCCTCGGCCACGGCTGGAGCCGCGCCAAGACGGACTGAATCCCCGGAAAACGACGGCCCCCGCACACCGTGTGCGGGGGCCGTTGTTCTCGGGATCACTCCCACTCGATGGTGCCCGGCGGCTTGCTGGTGACATCGAGGACGACGCGGTTGACCTCGGCGACCTCGTTGGTGATGCGGGTCGAGATGCGCTCCAACACCTCGTAGGGCAGGCGGGTCCAGTCGGCCGTCATGGCGTCCTCGCTGGAGACCGGACGCAGCACGATCGGGTGACCGTAGGTGCGGCCGTCGCCCTGCACGCCGACGCTGCGGACGTCGGCCAGCAGCACCACCGGGCACTGCCAGATCTGACGGTCAAGCCCGGCGGCCGTGAGCTCCTCGCGGGCGATGGCGTCGGCCTGCCGCAGGGTATCGAGACGATCACCGGTGACCTCGCCGACGATGCGAATGGCCAGACCCGGCCCCGGGAAGGGCTGGCGGGCAACGATTTCCTCGGGCAGGCCGAGCTCGCGGCCGACCGCGCGGACCTCGTCCTTGAACAGCAGCCGCAGCGGCTCGACCAGATCGAACTCCAGGTCCTCCGGCAGACCGCCGACATTGTGGTGCGACTTGATGTTCGCCGTGCCGCTGCCGCCGCCCGACTCCACCACGTCCGGGTACAGGGTGCCCTGCACCAGGAACTCGACCTTGGGCGTCTCGCCGTCCTCGGCGCCGTGCTCGGCGACGACCTCGCTCACCGCGTCCTCGAAGGAGCGGATGAATTCGCGGCCGATGATCTTGCGCTTCTCCTCGGGATCGGTGACGCCCTTCAGCTCGCCGAGGAACTTGTCCACCGCGTCGACGGTCACCAGCTTGGCGCCGGTCGCGGCGACGAAATCCTGCTGCACCTGCTCGCGTTCGCCGGAGCGCAGCAGGCCGTGATCGACGAAGACACAGGTCAGCCGGTCGCCGATGGCGCGCTGCACGAGCGCGGCCGCGACCGCGCTGTCCACGCCGCCGGACAGACCGCAGATCGCGTGTCCGTCGCCGACCTGCTCGCGGACCTGCTCGATCAGCGCGTCGGCGATATTGGCGGGCGTCCAAGCGGCCGGAATGCCCGCGAGTTCGTGCAGGAAGCGGCTGAGCACCTGCTGACCGTGCGGCGAATGCAGCACTTCGGGGTGGTATTGCACGCCCGCCAGGCGACGGGCCCGGTCCTCGAACGCGGCGACCGGCGCGCCCGCGGTGGTGCCGGTGACCTCGAAGCCCTCCGGGGCGTCGGTGACCGCGTCGCCGTGGCTCATCCACACCGGCTGGATGGTGGGCAGACCGCCGTGCAGCAGACCGCCGTCGATGTTCAGCTCGGTGCGGCCGTACTCGCGGGTGCCGGTGTGCGCGACCGTGCCGCCCAGTGCCTGGGCCATCGCCTGAAAGCCGTAGCAGATGCCGAAGACCGGCAGCTCCAGATCGAACAGCCGGGGATCCAGCTGCGGCGCGCCCTCGGTGTACACACTCGCCGGACCGCCGGACAGAATCACCGCGAGCGGGTTCTTGTCCGCGATCTCCTCGACGGTGGTGGTATGCGGAATCACCTCGGAGTACACACTCGCCTCGCGCACCCGCCGGGCGATCAGCTGAGCGTATTGGGCACCGAAGTCGACGACGAGGACCGGTCTCTGGGATTCTGCCACGGCCACAGTCTAGTGAGCCGGGTGCGCGCCCGAACCAACGGGCATGCCCCTGTGCAGGCACGTTGTCTCCGCGGGCACCGGGCGCTCCCGGCGTCCCCCGGCTATCTCCAAGCGGGCGGCCCGAATCCCGCGTCGACCCCGCCTCGGCTCGTTATCCTCTTGCGGTGCCCTTCGCCCGTGCGATAGACGCCGACATCCACTACGAGGACAGCGGCGGGGACGGTCCGGTGGTGTTGCTAGCGCACGAATTCCTCATGGACCGCACCATGTTCGCTTCCCAGGTGGCTGCGCTCGCGCCGGAATTCCGGATCGTCTCCTGGGATGCCCGCGGCCACGGACGCACGAAAGATCAGGGCCTACCCTTCACCTACTGGACCGCGGCGCGTGACGCGCTGACCGTGCTCGATCAGCTCGGCGCCGAACGCGCGGTGGTCGGCGGCACCGCGCAGGGCGGCTTCACCGCGCTGCGCGCCGCGCTGATCGCGCCCGAGCGGATCGCGGGACTGATCCTCATCAGCACCGAGGCGCACGGACCGACACCCGAGCAGTCCACGGCCACCCAGCGCTTCCTCGACGAGTGGTACGACGACGACAGCAGGGAGCACGCGGTCCATCGGCTCGCCACCTGGCTGATCGGCGACGACGACTGGTACCGGGCGATCTGGACCAAACGCTGGCTCGGCCGCGACCGGCACGACATCGAGGTCGCCGCGGGCTGCCTGCTCGCCAGGGAATCGGTGCTCGACCGGCTGCCCGAAATCACCTGTCCCGCACTGGTCATCCACGCCACCGACAGCGGTATCCCGCACGACCGCGCCAAACGATTGGCCGAGGGTCTGGCGGCGGCGACCTTCGTGGAGATCGCGGGCGCCCGGCTCGCGGTCACCATGACGCACCCGGAACCGGTGAACCACACGATCCGCCAGTTCCTCCGCGAACAAGTCATGCCCACGGGCGTGTACTGACGACGACGCGCGAAACCTCAGGCGCGAACGCTGAGTCCGACCTTCTGGAACTCCTTGAGGTCCGAGTACCCGGCCTTCGCCATCGAGCGGCGCAGACCGCCGACGAGGTTCAGCGAGCCGAACGGGTCGTCCGACGGGCCGAACAGCACGCGCTCCAAGCTCGGCCGCACCTGCTCGGTGGACTCGCCGCCCAGATCCCACGGATCGTCCACGTGGAGCAGCGAACCGCGCGGCACCGACGGGTGCGCGGCGGCCGACGGCCAGTACCACCCGCGGCCGGGCGCCTCGGCGGCCAGCGCGAGCGGCACCCCGAGCATGGCGGCATCGGCGCCACAGGCGATCGCCTTGGCCAGCTGACCGGAGGTCGCGATGTCGCCGTCGGCGATGACGTGCACGTAGCGGCCGCCGGTCTCGTCCAGGTAGTCGCGGCGCGCGGCGGCGGCGTCGGCGATTGCGGTGGCCATCGGCACCCCGATGCCGAGCACTTCGCCGGTGGTGGTGGCGCCCGGGTAGGAGCCGTAGCCGACGATCACGCCAGCGGCGCCGGTACGCATCAGGTGCAGCGCGGTGCGGTGATCGCTGACGCCGCCCGCGACCACGGGCACGTCCAGCTCGGCGATGAAGGTCTTCATGTTCAGCGGCTCGCCGTCACCGACGTGCTCGGCGGAGATGATGGTGCCGTGCACGACGAGCAGGTCGATGCCCGCCTGCAACAGGGCCGGCGTCAGCGCGCGGGCGTTCTGCGGGCTGACCCGCACGGCGACGGTCACGCCCGCCGCGCGCACCTCGGCCACCGCGGCCGCGAGCAGATCCGGCTGCATCGGCGCGGCGTGCAGTTCCTGCAACATGCCGACGGCGCGCTCGTAGCCGCCCTTGCCGACCAGCTCCAGCAGCTGATCGATCTTCGCCTCGACATCGGCGTGCCTGGCCCACAGGCCCTCGCCGTTGATCACGCCGAGCCCGCCGAGACGGCCGAGTTCGATGGCGAACTTCGGCGACACCAGGGCATCGGTCGGGTGCGCGAGGAACGGAATCTCGAACCGGTAGGCGTCGAGCTGCCAGGCCAGCGACACCTGCTTCGACGAGCGGGTACGCCGCGAGGGAACGATGTCGACATCGTCCAGTTCGTAGGTACGCCGGGCCGTCCGGCCCATGCCGATCTCGACCATGTCGCGCACTTGTCTGTCCTTTCGGTGTTGATTGGCGCGCTGACGCGCGCGTGTTCGCGGCCGTGTCTTTGGCGCGCCGGGGCGCGCGTGTTCGCGGCCTTTATGTCTCGCTTCCGAGCGGTCGAGACTCGCGACTGCGTCGCATGCGCTTCGACCGCCCGGAAGCGAGACGGCCGCGAACGGGCTCGTAAGACTCGCCCTCGAGGTGGTCGGGAGGGAGCGACCGGTCCAAGTCGCTTCGACTCGCGAACAGGTTAATCATGCACGGTTCGTCCAGAGCGAGCGCAATCGCGTCCAGCGCAGCGCACCAATTCGGCACGGCAAGCGTGGTTTGTTCGGACTTGCCGAGTGGGCGACCCGCGCAGGGGCGCTCATATGTCGGACCACCTCATACCGCGGGATCACCCGGCGACCGGTCGCCGGGTGCGACCCGGACCGACGCTGTCGGATCCGACCGCACCCGGTTACGTCAGCTGCGACCGGTGTAGTTCGGCGCCTCGACGGTCATCGTGATGTCGTGCGGGTGGCTTTCCTTCAGACCCGCCGCGGTGATCTGCACGAACTGCGCTTCCTGCAGCTCGGCGATGGACTGCGCGCCGGTGTATCCCATGCCCGCCCGCAGACCGCCGACGAGCTGGTGGATCACCTGGTTGACCGGACCGCGGAAGGGCACGCGGCCCTCGATGCCCTCGGGCACCAGCTTGTCCTCGGCGAGCACGTCGTCCTGGAAGTAGCGGTCCTTGGAGAAGGACTTGGCCTGGCCGCGGCCCTGCATGGCGCCCAGCGAGCCCATGCCTCGGTAGCTCTTGAACTGCTTGCCACCCACCAGGATCAGCTCACCGGGCGACTCGGCGGTGCCCGCGAGGAGCGAGCCGAGCATCACGGTGGACGCGCCCGCGGCGATGGCCTTGGCGATGTCGCCGGAGAACTGGATGCCGCCGTCGGCGATGACCGGAACGCCGTGCGGCTTGCACGCGGCCACGGCCTCCAGGATCGCGGTGATCTGCGGCGCGCCGACACCGGCGACCACGCGGGTGGTGCAGATCGAGCCGGGGCCCACGCCCACCTTGACCGCGTCCGCGCCCGCCTCGACCAGCGCGGCCGCGCCCGCACGGGTGGCGACGTTGCCGCCGACCACCTGGATGCGGTCGCCGACCTCGGCCTTGACCTTGGCGACCATCTGCAGCACCTGCACCTGGTGTCCGTGCGCGGTGTCGACGATCAGCACGTCGACGCCCGCGTCGGCCAGCGTCATGGCGCGCGACCAGGCGTCCTCGCCGACACCCACCGCGGCGCCCACGAGCAGGCGGCCGTCGCGGTCCTTGGTGGCGTTCGGGTACTGGTCGGTCTTGACGAAGTCCTTGACGGTGATGAGACCGCGCAGGCGGCCGTTGCCGTCCACGATCGGCAGCTTCTCCACCTTGTGGCGGCGCAGCAGGCCGAGCGCGGCCTCCGCGGTGACGCCCTCCTGAGCGGTGATCAGCGGGGCCTTGGTCATCACGTCGGCGACGCGGCGGTTCTGGTCGACCTCGAAACGCATGTCGCGGTTGGTGATGATGCCGACGAGCGAACCGGTCTCGTCCACCACCGGAAGACCGGAGATGCGGAAGCGGGCGCACATGGCGTCGACCTCGGCCAGCGTGTCGGACGGGCGACAGGTCACCGGATCGGTCACCATGCCCGCCTCGGAACGCTTGACCGTCTCCACTTGCGCGGCCTGATCGGCGGCCGAGAGATTGCGGTGCAGGACGCCCATGCCACCGGCGCGCGCCATCGCGATGGCCATCCGCGCCTCGGTGACGGTGTCCATGGCCGAGCTCACGAGCGGGGTGCGCAACCGGATCTCCCTTGTGAGCTGACTCGAGGTCTCCACCGAGCTGGGAATCAGATCCGATGCGGCGGGCAGCAGCAGCACGTCGTCGAACGTGAGGCCGAGCATGGCGATCTTGTTCGGGTCGTCGCCACCCGTAGGGGGGCGGACCGCGAGCCGTTCGCCCGGTACGGGATTACTCATTCGGATCGACCCCTCCTGGACGTCGAAAGCGAGAGACGCCGGACGGACCGGCGTCGCGCACAACTGATGGGATGGACGGTGGCGGCGAGGTCAGCGTGTCGAGAACTGTCCGGCGCCTGACACCCATGGTATCTGTCCCGCAAACTCGTCGATGAACTGCCCAATGGCGCCGCCGAAGCGAGTCCCTCGACGGACCGCACAGCCGGAGGTACGCCGCGATGGCGAAACTGGCACCCTACATAGCTGGCGAAGACCACCCTGTTCTGCGTACCGTGGGTGTGTGCGCGACCATCTACCACCTGGCTTGCCGCCGGATCCGTTCGCCGGAGACCCCTCCGACCCGTCCGCCGCGCTCGACGCCATCGAGCCCGGCGAACCGCTGGATCCCCACGAGCGCCTTGCGGTCGAGGAGGATCTCGCCGACCTCGCGGTCTACGAAGCGCTACTGGCCCACCGCGGAATCCGCGGGCTGGTCGTCAGCTGCGAGGACTGCCGACAGGACCATTACCACGACTGGGACATGTTGCGCGCCAACCTGCTTCAGTTGCTGGTCGACGGCACGGTGCGGCCGCACGAGCCGGCCTACGATCCGACGCCCGAGGCGTACGTCACCTGGGATTACTGCCGGGGCTACGCGGACGCGTCGATGAACGAAGCCTTCCACGGCGACGGGTTCGACGGCTTCGACAGCTGACCTCGGTTCCCACACACCCTGAAACGACGAAAGCCGACCCACCGGTCGGCAATCGTTCGACGCGCCAATATTCGCGTGGTTCATCGCGACACGCCCGAATGCGCGCGCGATCTTTTCAGGGTGTCGTTCGACACCTCGCCCACAAGTAATGACTACCGGCGATCCGTCCGACAACCGAGGGGTCGCCGTTCGATGGTGAATTCGCTTACGTTCGAGCTCAGTTGCTCGGGGTGATGCCCCCGGGCACGCTGGGAACGATGACCGTACCCGGCCCGTCTTCCAAGATCGGCGACCGCGTCGCAGGCTGAGTCGGTTCGCCGACATCCACGCTCGGCACGACAACCGTCGTCGGCACCTGCGTGGTGGGCGGCGCCTGCGTCGGCGGCTCCTCGACGGGCGTCGTGTTGTTCGGCACGGTGGTCACCGGCGGCTGCTGCGTCGTCGGCCTGGTGGGCTGTGTCGGCGGCAGGCTCGGCTCCACGGCCACGGTGGTCGGCGGAGTCGTCGCCGTGACCGGCGGCACCATCTGGTTGGTGATGGTGGTCTGCTGCTGCGCGGGCTGCGTCGTCGTGGGAGTGGAATCGGTGGTGCCGCTCGGCCGTGGCTGAGTCGACGTGACCGCCTCCTCGAGCGCGGCCGCCGCCTCCGGAGAGAGGCCGCGGAGCTGAGTGAGCAGCCGTTGCCACTCGGACTGCAGATCCTGCTTCTTGCCGGAATCGCTGACCTGGTCCACGTTCACCGACGCCCGCTCCAGCAGTGCCTTCGCCTGCGCCGGGTTGTTCTGGGCCAGTGCACGCTCGGCCTGGTCCAGCTCGTTGCCCGCGCGCTGCACCACGGTGGTCTGGGCCTGCTCGCTGAACACGACCTCCTTGACCCGCCAGAGCGGATCGCCGGGTTCGGCGCTGTAGGAGAACGCCGTCACACCGCCGAAGACCAGTGCCAATGCGGCCGCGGCACCCGTGATCGGACCGACAAGCCGAAGACGGCCACGGTTGACTGCGCCGACTCGAACCTTGCGCGCGCCGATCTCCTGGTTGACCGCGGCTACGACCGCGTCCAGATCCGGATCTCCCGGTAGCGGCGGCGAAACGAGTTCCGCGCGCCAATCCGCGAGCAGCGCGGCGAGCTGAAACTCCTCCGCACTATCGGTCTGTACCGGTCCATCGCTGGCGATGGCGTCGATCAGAGCATCGTCGCGGCGTACCGCTGCGATGTCCACCGGTCCGGTGTCACCAGTCCCCCCGGCGTAGGGACCGCTGTTTCGCGATCCACGTCGCGCCTTCCAGTCACCCCGACCGCGCTCGCCATCCCTAGCCATACATTTCACCTGCCCTCGCCACTTGTGACTTCAGTTTCGCGAGTGCCCTGTGCTGGGCCACCCGTATCGCGCCCGCCGTACTGCCCACGGCGACCGCGGTTTCTTCCGCTGACAAACCCATGACCAATCGCAGGATCAGGATCTCTCGATGCTTCTCCGGAAGCGTCGCGAGCAGACGGTTCATCTGCCTGCTGGTTTCCGATTCGAGAGCGCGCTGCTCCGGTCCTTGGTCGGTGGATATGACATCTGGTACTTCGGCCATCGCCTCCGCCTTGTTACGGGCGGCGTTGCGGTGTGCGTCGGCGACCTTGTGCGAAGCGATTCCGTATACGAAGGCCATGAAGGGCCTGCCCTGGTCTTGATATCTGGGCAAGGCTGTCATCACGGCCAGACATACCTCCTGCGCAACGTCGTCCGCGGAGAGCTGTCCACGCTCCGCCGCGCCGATACGCGCGCGGCAGTACCGGACAACCAGCGGGCGGATCAGCTCTAGTACCTGAGCTAAAGCGGATCTGTCGCCCTGCGCTGCGGCAGCGACGGCGAGGTCCAACTCTTCGCCCGTGTGCGTCATCGTCAGAGATATTCCTGGCGTTACAAGTGGCACCGGCCCGATGACCTGTGCTTCCGCTGAAGCGGCGGAACGGATCTAACAATAGCGATAGGCAGCGCGGAACCGAGCAACATGGTCACTTGTCTCGACAACGCCGCGCCGACAGCTACGCGGCGCCCGGTGGCCGAAAACGCCCGCCACGACGGACTATTCCGGCGGCACACCGTTCGGCCTCGCGCGTGGCATCCGGATCCGAGAGCCCGGAACGCAGCATCGCGCACGCCCAGCGCAACGGAAGCAGATCGTGCTCGCGGCACTCGGCCGCGACCGTGTCGGCCAGCGCGCGAGAGTGTTCCAAGTCACCCGAAGCGGCCGTCGCGGCGGCCACGAGGAGACGGGACTTGACGCGGTGCCGCACCGAGGGCGCGGCCTCGGCGAGAGCCAGAGCTTCGCGCGTGTGCGGCAGCGCCGCGCCGGCCGCGCCGGCCGCCAACGCCGTCTCGGCGCTGACCCAGTGCCAGCGGATCCAGGCCCGCCATCGCAGGCCGTCCGGATCGAGGGCGGCGCGGCTCCGGTCGAGCAGCCGCCGCGCCAGCGCGAGGCGGCCCGCCCCGAGCGCGTCGGCGGCCAAGCCGGTGAGCGCGTCGCAGACCGCGTCCGTTCGGTCCGGCGCGGAACCGATCGGCGGGGCGGGTTGGAGTGCGCCGCCGGGCAACGCCAGCGCGGCGGCTCTGCCATCCGGGCCCGAAGCCGCGACATGCCAGCCGAGTTGGCGCAGTAGCGAGCCCGCGGTGCTCGCGGCGAGTGAGAGCAAGACCGGATCGGTCGTCCGCCGCCGCACCGCGGCCAGTTCCGCGCGTGCCGCGGCATAGCGCCCCTGCCCCCCGAGAATCACCGCCCGGTGCCACGAACTCAGGGCATCCGGGGCATCCGGCAACTCGGCAGCGGCGAGGCCGGGACGAGGCCCGAAGGCTCCCATAGCGAGGACTTCATATCGGACATCCACCGTCGGAACTGGCGCGAACACGGGCGAACTCTATACCGGGCGCGACCGACGACGGCGCGTAGTAAAAGTGCGTCCGCACCCCTGGCAACTTGTCAGCATTTCTGGTACGTGGCCCATGTTTCCATCAGGTAAATCTCGCGTCGGCATTGCGCGATCATCCGCGACGCAAATTCACGCGCGTTTCGCGCAATTAACCTCTACGCCCCGTTTCCGCCATCTGAGCGACCCTCGGCAACCACCCGTACGGTGGCCACCATCACGGCAGTTATCTGTCCCCCATGGGACCAGTAACCTGTGAGTTTTCCCAAAAAAGACAGACTACCTGCGGAAACAGTCACATACCTCGGACAGCGGCGGGCCAGCCACGTACTGGCCAACCGAACAGTATCACCGGAACCCCCGTTAAAAGTAAACAGCGGGTAGGTTAAATCTCGCCATTGCGGATTTGGAAAACCGGTGCGTCGAACTATTGACGTAATTTCGCGGCTGCCCCTAACGTAGCTCATCGCCACGGACGGCGCCGCGCGAAATTGCAGCGACCGGCCGGGCGACCGCGGGACCCGCCGATCGCATGCGTTCCGCAACTGTTGCAGACAAACTGCTCGACAACGCCGACGAGCTCGCATTACGAGGAGTTCACCATGCCCATGCCGACCCACCTCCCCGGACCGAACGCCGACGTCTGGGACTGGCAGATGCGAGGTTCCTGCCGAGGCGTGGACTCCGCCGTGTTCTTCCATCCCGACGGCGAACGCGGGCGCGCCCGCACCGCACGCGAGATGCGAGCCAAGGAGATCTGCCGCGCCTGCCCGGTGCTCATGCAGTGCCGCAGCCACGCACTGAAAGTCAGCGAGCCGTATGGCATCTGGGGCGGCATGTCGGAGACCGAGCGCGAGATGCACGCGCGGCGCAACCGCCGCCGCATGGCCGTCTGAGCAGCGACCAGCCGTCGCCCGACAGCCACAACGCGAATCCGCGACCCATCCGCATCGCGCGGCGCGCCGAATGCCTAGCAAATAACCGGCCACTGAAACACCAGATGCACGATCACCGGCCGGACCGCGTCGGCACACCGTCGTCGCAGTTCGGGACCGACGCTGACGCGCGGCATCAGGCGGTCACCACCGCTGCACCCGCGGTCGCGGCGAGGCAGAAGCCGCACGGCTGTCGGCCCGGTGGCGAGCGGTAGCTGTTGGCGTGTCACATCTGAATTCGCCCGGCGTTTGGGAGTTCACCGCAAAGTAGCTGAGCTACTTGCGGTTTGCTGGCACCCCACTGGAAGGAGGCGATAGCGGCACGCTACGGTAGTGACCGATGACACAGAATGGAGCGTTGTGACAACGCGGCCGCCAGCCGCAGAGGGCGACTCGTTCCGAAGAGAAGCCTTCCCACCGAGTGTGGATTCTGCGGTGTCGGCACGCGCAGCCGAAAGCATCGAACTAGCCGCTCTCCTGCACCGTTGCGGTCAGTCCGATCAGGAAGCTTTCGCCGAACTGTACGACCGGACGTGCGCGCGCGTGTTCGGTCTGGTGCTCCGGGTGCTGCACGATCCGGGGTACGCGGAGGAGACCACGCAAGAGGTGTATCTCCAGCTCTGGCGTACCGCAGCCAGCTTCGACCCCGCGAAGGGGTCGGCGGTGACGTGGTTGATGACGCTCGCCCATCGGCGCGCGGTCGACCGGGTCCGCGCCGAGCAGGCCCATACCCAACGGGAAGTCGCCTACGGGATAAGGGTTCTCGGCAACGAGTTCGACGAGGTGATCGAAGAGGTCGAGCGCAGGCTCGAACAGCAGGCGGTCCTCGAAGGACTCACCGGCCTCACGGAAACTCAGCGAGAAGCCATCTCGCTGGCCTACTACGGCGGCCGGACGTACGCGGAGGTGGCCACCTATCTCGGCGTAGGGTTACCGACCGTTAAGTCCCGGATTCGGGATGGATTGACACGACTGAAGAAAAGTTTGGGGGTGACGTGAGATGAACGAAGCCCAGATCGATCTCGCGCACACCGTCGCGCTCGGATCGATCGACGACGAAGACCATCACGCGGTTCAGGAATTGCTCGACGGCGAGGACCCGGTGCTACGCGCCGAGTTCCTCGCAGAGGTGCAACAGGCCAAAGACGCTTTGACCGCGCTCGCGGCGGTAACGGTCACCGCGCCGCCCGCCGCGCTCCGGGGTCGGTTGCTCGCGGCCATCGCCGCTGAGCAACCCCCGGTCGCCTCCTGAGCGACGATTCACCACTGCGGCTCGCGCGTCCCACCGCGCGGCCGATTCTCGCTTCGGCGACCTCGCGCGCCGCACCGCAGGCTCGAGGTTGCGGTGCTATCGAGCCCTAGCCGATCACTCTCGGCGCGCCGCCCGGTACGGGCGTTGCCGCGCCCCCCTCGTCCTCGTTCGCCAGTCCCGGTTTCTCCGGGCGGTCCAACGCGAATCGTCCACTCGACTCCGGTCTCGCTATCACGCGTCCCGTCGAGCCGCATTATCCCCGAACGCCGAAAAGGCCCCCGGACGCTCGCATCCGGGGGCCTTTCGCACGCTCGTCGCGTCAGTGCGCGTGACCGTGGTGACCGTGGTCGTGCGCCTCTTCGGCGGGCTTGTCGACCACGGCGCTCTCGGTGGTGAGCACCATGCGCGCGACCGACGCCGCGTTGACGACCGCGGAACGGGTCACCTTCACCGGGTCGACGACACCGTCGGTGAGCAGATCACCGTAGGTGAGGGTGGCGGCGTTGAAGCCTTCCTTGCCCTCGGCGACCTTGCTGACCACCACGGCGCCGTCCAGGCCCGCGTTGGTGGCGATCCAGTACAGCGGCGCCTGCAGCGCCTTGCGCACCACCTCGACGCCGACAGCCTCGTCACCGGACAGCGAGTCGCGCAGCTCGACGAGCTTGGCGCCCGCCTGAACCAGCGCGGTGCCGCCGCCGGGGACGATGCCCTCCTCGACCGCGGCCTTGGCCGCGCTCACCGCGTCCTCGACGCGGTACTTGCGCTCCTTGAGCGCGGTCTCGGTGGCCGCGCCGACCTTGATCACCGCGACGCCGCCCGCCAGCTTGGCAAGGCGCTCCTCGAGCTTCTCGCGGTCCCAGTCGGAGTCGGTGGCCTCGATCTCGCGGCGCAGCTGCGCGCTGCGGGCCGCGATGTCCTCCGCGGTGCCCGCGCCGTCGATGATCGTGGTGTCGTCCTTGGTGACGACCACGCGCCGAGCCTTGCCGAGCAGTTCCAGACCCGCCTCGCGCAGGTTGACGCCCAGGTCCGGGTTGATGACCGTGCCCGCGGTGACCACGGCGAGGTCGTCCAGGAACGCCTTGCGACGGTCACCGAAGAACGGCGCCTTCACCGCGACGGCCTTGAGGGTCTTGCGGATGGAGTTGACCACCAGGGTGGACAGCGCCTCGCCCTCGACGTCCTCGGCGATGATCAGCACGGCCTTGCCGCTCTCGGCGATCTTCTCCAACAGCGGAAGGAAGTCCGGCAGCGAGCTGATCTTCTCGCGGTGCAGCAGCACCAGCGCGTCCTCCAGGACGGCCTGCTGGGTGTCGGCGTCGGTGACGAAGTAGGGCGAGAGGTAGCCCTTGTCGAACTGCACGCCCTCGGTGACGACGAGCTCGGTCTCCAGCGTCGAGGACTCCTCGACGGTGACGACGCCGTCCTTGCCGACGGTGGTGAGCGCCTTGCCGACCATCTCGCCGAGCTGCTCGTCGCGTGAGGACACGGTGGCGACCTGCGCGATGGCCTTCTCGCCGGAGACCGGGGTCGCCGCGGCGAGCAGCGCCTCGGAGACCGCGTCGGCGGCCTTGGCGATGCCCGCGCCGACGGCGATCGGGTTGGCGCCGGCGGCGACGTTCTTCAGGCCGGCGCGCACCAGCGCCTGGGCCAGCACGGTCGCGGTGGTGGTGCCGTCGCCCGCCACGTCGTTGGTCTTGGTCGCGACGCTCTTGACCAGCTGCGCGCCCAGGTTCTCGAACGGATCCTCGAGGTCGATGTCGCGCGCGATGGTGACGCCGTCGTTGGTGACGGTCGGGCCACCGAAGGCCTTCGCGAGCACCACGTGGCGACCGCGCGGACCGAGGGTGACCTTCACCGCGTCGGCGAGCTTGTCGACGCCGCGTTCCAGAGCCCGGCGAGCCTTCTCGTCGAACTCGATCTGCTTTGCCATAAGTCCTTTTCCTTGGATGCCTGGGCGACGGGCTCGGTCCGGTGGGGCCGTGCTGTCGCCGCCCGGTGGGCTGAAACGACGTTGCCCCGGCCCCGCTGGGAGGGGTACCGGGGCAACGTCGTTACGACTCGATCCCGGGCGTGGCCGGGAAGCGCGATCCGATCCGGATCACGCCGAGCGCGGTCACTTGCTGACGACAGCCAGCACGTCGCGCGCGGACAGGATCAGGTACTCCTCGCCCTGGTACTTGATCTCGGTGCCGCCGTACTTGCTGTAGATGACGACGTCACCCTCCTGGACATCCAGCGGGATGCGCTTCTCGCCCTCGTCGTCCCAGCGGCCGGGGCCGACGGCGACGACGGTGCCTTCCTGCGGCTTCTCCTTCGCCGTGTCCGGGATGACCAGGCCGGAGGCCGTCGTCGTCTCGGCCTCGTTGGCCTGGACGAGGATCTTGTCCTCGAGCGGCTTGATGTTCACGCTCGCCACGTTGAGCCCTCCACTTTCAGGGGATTTACGGTCGTCCGGAACTGTTGTCCCGGACCATCGGTTCGGTCACGGTGCTGACCCTGCGCATAGCCCCGTCGTCGCGGGTGCCGGGACCCCTGCTCAGTAGTCACAACTGCTGACATCCGGCGAACGCGTAGGGTGGACGCTTGCCCGGCCGACCGTGTTCACCAGTGCCACTAGCACTCTATACACGAGAGTGCCAGCGCTCAAGGCCGGGCGGTGCCAATGCGCGTCGGCGTTTCCGACACGCCCGGACGTTCGACTTTGCACTGACCAGGGTTCGCCACCCCACGGCCTCGGGACTTTCCATTGGTTCGCGAAATCTGTAACGTTCGGATAACGGATTGTGACAGTATTAGCGACGGTCGTTCCTCGGTCCGCCATGTTCATCACGAACCGGCGTCCGCGGGGGGCATCGAGCGTCACGAAAGAACCAGCACAGCGTCACAGGTAGTACTGCGTCACAGGTAGCACAGCTTCGCACGTAGCACAGCGTCACAGATTCCGTTGCGCCACAAAGCTTCACCAGAGGGCAAGTCCACACGTGATCCCAAGCCGGTTCCCGCGACCCACCCGGACGGCGGTCCGGCCGGATCCCGAGTCCGGATCGTTCGCCGACAAGGCGACGGTCCGGAAGTCCATTCGAGATGGTCGGCGACACGATGACCATCCGCTCGAAGGGAGGTGAACATGCGAACGTCCCTCGGCATCTCCGCCGGGAACGAGGTCGTGTGCTCGGCGCTGGTCGCCACGGCGTCGAACGGCGCCCAAAGTTTCGACTACCGAGTCGTTTCCGCCGACGCGGCCCATTCCGACATCGGCGATCTCGTCGCGTCCTCGATCGACCTGATGACAACCCAGCTGCCGACTCAGCAAGCGCCGCACGACATCGCGTGGCCCACGCAGCCGGTCGGCGTCCGCTTCGCGGGCACCGGCGCGACGGGTATGGAAGCGGCGGCGGGCAAGCCGCCGACCAGCGTCGCCGTCGCCTACCGCAGCAAGGAACAGGCGCAGGTGATCCGTTCGGCCACCGGCAAACAGCGCGAGCTGAAGCTGGTGCCGGAGGGCACCGCCGCGCTCACCTTCCTGCGCCACACCGGCCTGCTGGACCGCTACGAGACGGTCGCCATCGTCGATCTCGGCGCGACCGGTCTGAGCGTCACCGTCGCCGAGCAGGCCGACGGCAACGTCCTGAGCTCCGAACGCATTCACGCGATCAGCGGCAACGCGATCGACGACCTGATCTACCACCACCTGCTCGACGTGCACTACGCCCGGCGCGGCACCAGGCCGAACCGCGGCATGCTGACCAACCGGGGTCGTGCCGCGAAGGAACATCTCTCGGTGACGCCCGCGGTCACCATCGACCACGTCGCGGGCCGCCCGCTCAAGCTGACCAGGGCCGATTTCGAGGAACTCATCGGCGATCTGCTGCGCGACATCGCCCTGTTCACCGCGGCGGTGTTCGCGCGAGCGCCGAAGTCACCGCAGGCGGTGGCGGTCATCGGCGGCGGCGCGAACATCCCCGCGGTCCTGCAGACACTCGAACGCGAGCTGGACGTGCCGGTGCTCACCGTCGACGATCCGGAGGCGGTGATCGCCAAGGGCGCGGCGCTGGTGGCCGATGCCGCACAGCCGTCCGGCTTCCCGGTTGCCGCGCTCGGCGGCGACGCGCCGGCGGGCACCTTCACCAAGGTCATCGGCACGCTCGCCGGAGCCATCGTGGTGGTCGGCCTCGTAATCGGCTACGGCTTCAAGACCTTCGCGCCGACGTCGGACGAGGAGGTCTCCCCCGCGGGCACGACGAGCAGTGCCCTGTTGCCCACCGCGCCCGTCACGGTCGCGCCGCAGACCGGCGCGGGGACCGACACCTCCGGCGCCCGCGAGCCGGTCAGCCGGACCACCGGCGCGACGCCGCCGGTCACCGAGGACGCCGGTCTGTCGTCGACCCGCACCGGTGCCGTGTCCACGCCGTCGCCGACACCCACACCGACGGCGGCGCCGATCCCGTCGGTCCAGCCGACGCTGCGCCCGGACCCGAACCTGCCGCCCATCCCGTTCCCGGAACTGCTGGGCCCGCTGCTGAATCCGCCCGGCGGTTCCTCGGTGCCCACGCAGCAGAACCGCGAGGAATACGGGCCGTCGACCAGCCCACCGCCGCCCACGGGCGACCCGTCGCAGACGCCCGCGCAGACGCAAATCCCATTCCCCTCGCCGCCGGCGAGCGCCCCGCCCCAGGCGCCCGCACAGACCCGCATCCCGTACCCGATGCCCCGCTCCAATTCGGGCTCCGCCCGGCAGGGCACGGTGACCGCACTACCGCTGCTGGAACTCGAGTTCGCTCCGCGCAACTGAGACGGGGTAGGACAGCCGCCAGCGGAAGGCGATCGGCCTCAGGCGATCTGGCTGACCGAGACCGGCAGGCCCGGGTCGGTGGCGACCGTGAGCGACGAGGGTTTCGCTCCGCCCGCGATGACGTGCGCGCCGAGGGCGGCGATCATCACGCCGTTGTCGGTGCACAACCGCGGTTTCGGCACCCGCAGCGTCAAACCAGCCGCCGCGCAGCGCTCTTCGGCCAGCGAGCGGATTCGCGAGTTGGCGGTGGCCCCGCCGCCGAGCACCAGGGTGCCGACACCGACGTCCTCGGCCGCGCGGATGGCCTTCATGGTCAGCACGTCGGCGACCGCCTCCTGGAAGGACGCGGCGATATCCGGAATCGGCAGGTCCTCGGTCGCGACGCCGGCGCGCTGCGCGGACTCCACGTGGCGGGCGACGGCGGTCTTCAGACCGGAGAAGGAGAAGTCGTAGCGCGGGTCGCGCGGCCCGGTCATGCCGCGCGGGAACGCGATCGCCTTCGGATCGCCGCTCGCCGCGGCCGCGTCCAGCGCGGGTCCGCCGGGGAAGCCGAGACCGAGCAGCCTGGCCACCTTGTCGAAGGCCTCCCCCGCCGCGTCGTCGACCGTGCTGCCGAGTTCGACGATCGGCTCGGCCAGATCGGTGACGTGCAGCAGGTGGGTATGTCCGCCGGACACGAGCAGCGCGACGCACGGCGGCATCGGCCCGTGCTCCAGCGTGTCCACCGCGACGTGGCCGCCGAGGTGATTCAGCGCGTAGAACGGCACATCCCACGCCGCCGCATACGCTTTCGCGGCCGCGACGCCCACCAGCAGGGCACCCGCCAGGCCGGGGCCGATGGTGACCGCGATCGCGTCGGGCTTGGCGATGCCCGCCGCGGAAAGCGCCCGGCGCATGGCGGGCACGATCGCCTCCAGGTGCGCGCGCGAGGCGATCTCCGGTACCACGCCGCCGAAGCGCGCGTGCTGGTCGACGCTGGAGGCGACCTCGTCGGCGAGCAGCTCGCAGCTGCCGTCGGGAGCGCGGCGGACGATGCCGACTCCCGTTTCGTCGCAGGAGGACTCGATGCCCATGACGATCACGACAACACCTCGTCGGGAAGCGGGAGCGCGGTCAGTTCCGGCCTGCGCATGGTGTAGGCGTCGGCGCCGCTGGGGTGGTAGTAGTTCTTGCGCAGACCGATGATGTGAAAGCCGTGCTTGGCGTAGAGCGCGATGGCGGGCGCGTTGTCGGTGCGCACCTCGAGGAAGACCGGTCCGCCGCGCTTGCCCGCCTCCGCGAGCAGCGCCTCCAGCAGCAGCGTGCCGATGCCGGCCCGGTGATAGCTCGGGTCGACGCCGATGGTGTGCACCTCGGCCTCGGGGTGTTCGGCATCACCGAGCAGCGCCACGCCCGCGTAGCCCACCATCCGGCCGTCCTCGGCGCGGGCGGTGATGTAGCGGTTGTGCGACCCGGCCAGTTCCGAGCGGAAGGCGACCGCATGCCACGGATCGTCCTCCGGGAACAGCAGCTGCTCGAGCTCGACACAGCGCTCGATGTCGGCCGCGTTCATCGGCTCGATGTGGAAGGCGTGGGCGCGTACTTCGTCGTCCACCATCACGCTCCCGTCCGATCGAGGGTGCGATACGCGTTCTCGACCGCGTCCGGCCTGCGCAGGTAGAGCGGCACCAGCGGTTCCGGCACGGCGCGCGCGAGCAGCTCGGCGGCGGCGACGCGCACCAAGCCCGCGGGCGAGGGCGTCTCGACCGGAAGCACCGGCAGGTCGAACAGATCGACGTGCGAGGCGGAGCCCGCGATCACCGTGGCCGAGCCGTGGTCGAGCGCGGCGGGCTTGACCACATCCGGCCCCGCGACCCGGATGCCGGCGCGGTAGCGCGCCCAGTACACCTCGCGCCTGCGCGCGTCGGTCACCACGAGCAGCTCGCCGTCGGCGGCGAACTCGCCTTGGGCGAACGCGTCCGAGGCGATCGCGTCCAGACTGCACACGCCGTACACCGGGATGCCGAGCGCGTCACCGAAGGCGGCCGCGGTCGCCATGCCGACCCGCAAGCCGGTGAACGGACCGGGTCCGACGCCGGCGACGACCGCGGCGATATCTGTCCTGGAACGGCCTGCCTCGGAGAGGCATTCGAGGATCTGCGGGGTCAGCACCTCGGCGTGGGCGCGGGCATCGACCCGGACCCGCGAGGCGATGGTGCGCAGCTCGGTCGCGGTGACCGCATCGGGCGCGGCCTGCTCCAGTTCCACCAATCCCGCTGTAACGGCGGGTGTCGCGGTGTCGACAGCTAGTACAAGCATGATTGGCCCAACGATACCGGGTGGTACCTCGCCGCGGCGCGGAGCTACCGAGTAGCTAAATCCGCAGGCCGATCCGGTGGCAGCCCCACTGTGACCTGCGTCTACTCGACCCACTCCCAGACCGCGGTTCGCACATCGGATTCCGGTTCTCTGGTCAGCAGGACGCGCAGATGCCGCTCGGCGAGGTGCTCGACGACCCCGAGGCCCCACTCCACCACGACCACCGCCTCGTGCAGATCGGTGTCGAGGTCGAGCGCGTCGAGTTCGTCCAGATCGCCGCCGAGCCGGTAGGCGTCGACGTGCACCATCGGCACCGGCGCCGCACCTTCGCGCCGACCCGCCCGGTGCTGCCTGGCGATGATGAAGGTGGGCGAGCTCACTCGGCCCTGCACGCCGAGGCCCTCGGCGATGCCGCGCGTCAAGGCGGTCTTGCCCGCGCCGAGCGGACCGTCGAGCACCACGAGATCACCCGCGCCGAGTCCGGCGGCCAGTTCGCGGCCCAGCGCCTCGGTGTCCTCCACGGTCGGCAGCGTTCGCCGTTGCTGCGTCACCGCCGACCTCCTTCTCACCCTGCCGTTGATCGGGTCGAGCGTACCGGCGCGGTCGGGATCGGCCGCGAGCAGCTTCGCGATCGACGCTCACCCGCCGACGCTTCATCGCCCTCCTCGGCGAGCCAGGTTCGCGTCCGCCGATCGCCCCGCCGACGCCGCGACGGCCTCCCCCACACTGAAGAACCCGGCGCGGCAAGCTTCACCCAGCCGAAGCCTCGTCGCCCTCAGCGGCGCGGAAGAACCCGGCGCGCACCAGCAGCCGATGTAGCGCGTCGTTGACGGTGTCGGGGAATTGCATGTGCGGCATGTGGGCGGCCTCGGCGAGGCGGATCAGTTCGCTGTTCGGCAGTTCGCGGGCGAGGGCGCGCGAGTTGCGGAACGGGATCACCAGGTCGTGCACGCCGCCGAGCACCAGCGCGGGAAGCCCGGCCAGCGTCGGCAGGGCGGCCGACTCGTCGTGCAGTTCAATCGCTTTCAGGAACTTGACGATCGTCTCCACCGGGGTGTCGTCGATCATCAGCGTGGTGAATCTGGACAGCGTCGGGCTGACCGGACCGTGGAACGAGCTCACGTGCAGGATCGGCGTGATCAGATGCCGCACCGTCGAGCGACCGGCCTGCACCAGCGCGGGCGCGGTGTGTACGGCGAGCCGGAAGCCGTCGATCGCCGGATTGCGCAGCAGCTGGGTGATGCCCGCCGCGGTGACCTCGGCCGCCGCGGTGGAGAGCAGTGCGATCGCGACCACCCGTCGCGCGAACAGCTCGCGGAACTGCGCCGCCGCCGCGAGCACGGCCATGCCGCCGAGCGAATGCCCGACGAGCGCGACCGGTCCGGTGGGCGCGGTCGCCTCGATGACCGCGGCGACGTCGCGACCTAGCTGCGCGACGGTGCAGCTCTCGGTGGTCGGCGTGCCGGAGCGTCCGTGCCCGCGGAGGTCGAAGAAGACGAGTCGAACCTCTGCGCCCCAGCGCTTTTCCAGATCACGCCGCTGGAAGTGGAAGGACTCCATGCTGTTGCAGAAGCCGTGCACGAAGACGACTGTCAGTGGCGCGTCGACCGGACCGCACTCGCGGGTGGCGAGCCGGACGCCGTCTTCGGTGACGACCGCACCCGCCCGGTCTTCGGCAATGAGCGCGAAGTTCTCGTCGCGGTATTCGTCGCGCCGCGCGGGCCAGAGCACCCGTGCCCCCGCGCGGCGCAGCGCGTGCGCACCGGCGAGCGCGCCGACCATGCCGGCGGTCGCCATTCCGCCGCGCCAGATGTTCGTGTGATTGTTGTTGCCCCGCAGTGCTTTCGGTCGTCGCGCTCGCATCGAGAACCCCTCATCTGTCGGCGGAACGCACGCCGACGAGTCCAGCACACGGCATCAGCACGGGCAAGCTCCGATGTGCCGCCGCGCCACCCGTCCGCGCGGCGAGCAGACGATCTCGTAGTGGATCGTGCCGAGCACGTCGGCCCAGTCCTGGGCGACGGGCTGGTCCGGGTCTGCGCCGAACATGATCGCGGTGTCGCCCTCGGCCACGCCCGCGGCGTTGTCGCCCAGGTCGACGACGAACTGATCCATGCACACGCGCCCGACGTTGGGGCGCCGCGCGCCGCCGAGCCACACGTCGAAGCGGCCGCTCAGCGGACGGAATACGCCGTCGGCGTATCCGGCGGGGACGAGGGCGACGGTGGTGTCGCGCGGCGCGATCCACTGGTGCCCGTACGAGACGCCCTCGCCCGCCGCCACCCGTTTCACCAGAGCGACCCTGGCCTGGAACGTCATCGCGGGGCGCAGGCCGAAATCGCCCATCTCCGGGACCGGGCTCAGGCCGTACACCGCGATGCCGGGGCGCACCATGTCGAAGGCCAGGTCGGGGCGGGTGACCGCGGCGGCGGAGTTGGCCAGGTGCGTGATCTCGGGCGTCAGGCCGTGTCGCTCGGCGTCGGCGATGGCCTCGATGAACCGGTCGCGCTGCACGTCGAGGAACGGGTGGTCGGGCTCGTCGGCGTGCGCCAGGTGCGAGAAGATCGCGCGGAAGCGCACGACGCCTTCCGCGACCAGGTCCCGCAGTGCGGCGAGCACCTTCGGGTATTCGTCCGGGGCGATGCCGTTGCGGTTCAAGCCGGTGTCGACCTTGAGGGTGACCGTCGCGGTCTGGCCGATCCGCCGCGCCGCTGCCTCGACCGAACGCAGATGCGCGAGCGAGGAGACGCCGATCTCGATGTCGGCGGCGATCGCGGCGGCGTAGTCGGAGCCGGAGTTGTTCAGCCAGCAGAGAATCGGCGCGTCGATCCCGGCCGCGCGCAAGTCCAGCGCCTCCGGAATCGTGGTCGTCCCGAGCTCCCGAGCCCCCGCCGCCAACGCGGCCCGCGCGACCTCCACCGCGCCGTGGTTGTAGCCGTCGGCCTTCACCACCACCATCACCGCCGCGTCCCCCGCGTACTCCCGCAGGACCCGCACATTGTGGGCAATGGCATCGAGATCGACGACGGTCTCCACTTGCGCACTCACAACAGCCGATCCTGCCATTCCGGGTGTCGGCACTGTCAGGGAGTACCGACTCCGCAGGTCATCGCGGTTTGTCGGGGGGTGATCGGTGAGGACCGGACGTGGGATCGGGGGGCGTTGAGGTGGGGTGGAAGTGGTTGTCGAAGTGAAACGATGGCGTCCAAGGCGATGGGGTCGACCCTCGTCAACCCGGCTAACGCCGCCAGCCACTCCCCGGCAATCGGCGAGCGGTTCGGAGTTCCCGCGAGCTGGACGGATGAGCGAGATGCATGGCCGACGGGCGCCGGGTTCGGCGGCCGTTCGATTCGGCGCGAGCTGGATGACAGGACGCTGCCTCGAACAACTTCAGTCACTCAACGAACGCAACGTGCGAATCGCCGCGCGAAGGTGGCCGAGGAGTGGAGTCGCCGAGGTGGGGGCGGCGGTGGGGTGGTTCTCGTGGGCGGCGAGGTTGGCGGCCAAAGCGTGGGCGCGGGCGGCGGCAGCGGCGGACCAGGCGGGGTCGCGGCCCGCGGCGAGAAGGGCGCCGATGACACCGGAGAGGACGTCGCCCGCGCCCGCCGTGGCGGCCCAGGATCCGCCCGCCTCGTTGACGAGCACCGGGCGGCCCGGGGCGGCAACCAGGGTTGCTCGACCCTTGAGCAGCACGGTGACCTGCCATTTCTCGGCGAGCTCGCGCACCGCGCCGACCCGGTTCGGACCCACTTCCTGCCCGGTCAGCCGAGCGAATTCCCCCGCGTGCGGCGTCAGCACCGTCGGCGCGGTCCGGGCGCGCACCAGGTCGGGGGCGGCGGCGAGCAAGGTCAGCCCGTCGGCGTCCACCACCGTGGGCAGGTCGGTCGCGAGGATCTGCTCGAGCCGTTCGCGCGCGTCCGCGTCCGTGCCCGCACCCGGACCGAACACCCAGGACTGCACCCGGCCGGTGTCGGAAACGCTCTGCGCCGCAATCACTTCCGGGAAATGTGTAAGCACTTGCGATGCACCGGTACCCGCGTATCGCACCATGCCCGAGGTGGCCGCTACCGCACCGCCCGTGCACAAGACGGCCGCACCGGGATAGGTCGCGCTGCCCGCGCAGATACCGGTGACGCCCTGGGTGTACTTGTCGTCGGTCGACTCCGGCACTGGCCACCGCGCACCGATCTCCGCCGGTTCGAGCGCGGCGAGTTCAGGGACGTGAAGCTCTAAACCGATGGGCACCAATTCGATTCGTCCGCACCACGGCGCCGCCAGTGCGTGCACCGGCTTGTACGCACCGAACGCGACCGTCACCGCAGCACGCACCGCGGGCCCCGCCACCGCCCCGGTATCCGGATCGACGCCGCTCGGCAGATCCGCCGCCACGATGGGAACGCGCACCCCCGCGACGATTTCCGCGGCACGCGGCCGCAGCGGACCGCGCCCGGAGATACCGACGATGCCATCCACGACCAGATCGGGCACGCCGACTTCCTCGCGTACCCGCCCGCCCGACGCACGCAGCGCGGCAAGGCCTTTCGCGTGCGCGCGGGCCGGATCGAGCAGCACCGCCGTCACTTCCACGCCCCGTCGCCGCAATTTCGCACCCGCCCACAGGGCATCGCCGCCGTTGTCGCCGGAGCCAACCAGCAGCGTCACCGCCCGCCCCGCGATGCCCCCGGTCCGCGCGCGCAGCTCGCCCGCGACGATCGTCGCCAGGCCGTGCGCCGCACGCTGCATCGGGATCCCCTCGGGCACCCTGGTGAACAGTTCGGCCTCGGCCGCGCGCACTTCGTCGGCGGTGAAATAGCCGCGCAGAACGGACATCGGCGCCTCCACTGGTTGCTTCGGGCTGGCCACCCGCCCGGACACTACCTTCTCGCGCACCGAAATCCGCCGTGCCACAGTCCCGGCGGTTCTGCCCTGCCCGCCGGACAGGCGTTCCCGACCGCTCCGGCCTCCGGCTCTGCCACTAAGCTCGAACATCATGCCGATGGTTAGCCGCGCCAAGTCCGCTCCGATCGTCACCGCGTTCGCGGTGGCCGCGACGCTGTCGCTGGCCGGCTGCGGCTCCGACGAGTCCGCACCCGAGGGGAACGGCACCGCGCAGGCCACGTCGGCATCCGGGACACCGACCGGCGAGCGCAAGGCCGCCAGCGTCACCGTCGACGTGGACGACATGAAGTTCTCGCCCGAGAACGTCACGGTCGGCGTCGGCGACACCGTCAGGTGGAAGTTCTCCGACAAGGCGCCACACTCGGTGCAGGGCATCGGAGACAAGGCCATGGGCATCAACAGCCCGATCTTCGACAACGGCGAGTGGAGCTACACCTTCACCCAGCCCGGCACCTACCGCTACCTGTGCACCCTGCACCCGGAGATGCGCGGCACGGTCACCGTCCAGTAGGTCCGGTCACACCGGCCGGTACTCCCGCATCCGCGCACCGCGCGCGGACGTGTTCAACGCCTCGACTGCCGCGACGAGCGGCGCCAGTTCCGGTTCGGCCGCCGCCTGCCCGAGCGCGCTGGACAGCGCGGCGTCGTGGGTGGGTCGGGCCTGGCCGAGCAGCACTTTCGAGACCTACTCGACCGTCACCGATTTCGCCAGGTTCCGCGGCTTGTCGACGTCGTAACCGCGCTCCTGCGCCACCTCGGCGGCGAAGATCTGTAGCGGGACGGTCGAGAGCAGTGGCTGGAAAAGCGTTGGGGCCGAAGGGATTTCGATGAGATCGTCGGCGAACGGGCGCACCGTGTCGTCGCCCTCCTCCGCGATCACGATCGTCCGCGCGCCGCGCGCCTGGATCTCGCGGATATTGCTGAGCAGCTTGGAGTGCAGCACCGCGCGGCCCTTCGGCGAGGGCATCACCACGATCACCGGCAGTCCGTCCTCGATCAACGCGATCGGGCCGTGCTTGAGCTCACCCGCCGCGAAGCCCTCGGCGTGCATGTAGGCGAGCTCCTTGAGCTTGAGCGCACCCTCCAGCGCCACCGGGTATCCCACGTGGCGGCCGAGGAACAGCACGGTCGGAACGTGCGCCAGTTCCCTGGCGATCGCGCGCACCTGCGGCGCCGTCTCCAGCACCCGCTCGACCAGCTTCGGCATCGCCTCCAGCTCGCGGAATTCGCGCGCCACCTCGTCTGGGTACTTGGTGCCGCGGGCCTGCGCCAGCGCCAGACCCACCAGGTAGTTCGCGGCCACCTGCGCCAGGAACGCCTTGGTGGAGGCGACGCCGATCTCGGGTCCGGTGCGGGTGTAGAGCACCGCGTCGGACTCGCGCGGGATCTGCGCGCCGTTGGTGTTGCAGATCGCGAGCACGCGCGCCTTCTGCTCCTTGGCGTGCCGCACCGCCTCCAGCGTGTCGGCGGTCTCACCCGACTGCGAGATCGCCACGACCAACGTCGACCGGTCCAGGACGGGGTCGCGGTAGCGGAACTCGCTGGCCAGCTCCACCTCGACGGGCAGGCGCGTCCAATGCTCGATCGCGTACTTGGCCAGCAGACCCGCGTGATACGAGCTGCCGCACGCCACCACGAAGACCTTGTCGAACTCGCGCAGCTCCTGATCGGCGAGGCGCTGCTCGTCGAGCACGATCCGGCCGCCGGACTCGTCGGTGGTGAAGTGCCCGATCAAGGTGTCGGCGACCGCGGTCGGCTGCTCCTCGATTTCCTTGAGCATGAAGTAATCGTGGCCGCCTTTCTCGGCGGCCGCCAGATCCCAGTCGATGGTGAACGGGCGGGTGCGCACCCCGTCCTCGGCGCCGGAGAAGTCGGTGACCTTGTAGCTGTCCGAGGTGATCACCACGGCCTGGTCCTGACCGAGCTCTACCGCCTCGCGGGTGTGCTCGATGAACGCGGTGACGTCCGAGGCGATGAACATCTCGCCCTTGCCGACGCCGACGACCAGCGGGGTGCTACGGCGCGCCGCCACGATCACGTCCGGGTGGTCGGCGTGGGTGAAGACCAGCGTGAACGCGCCCTCCAGGCGGCGCAGCACGGCCAGCGCGCTGGCCGGGAAGTCACCGGCGGTCGGCCCGTCGGCGTAGGCGCGGGCCACCAGGTGCACCGCGACCTCGGTGTCGGTGTCGCTGAGCAGCTCGACGCCCGCGTTCTCCAGCTCGCGCCGCAACGGCGCGAAATTCTCGATGATGCCGTTGTGCACCACCGCGACCTTGCCGGAGATGTCGCGGTGCGGGTGCGCGTTGCGGTCGGTCGGCGCGCCGTGCGTCGCCCACCGGGTGTGTCCCATGCCGGTGGTGCCAGCGAAGCCGGCGACCCCGGTTTCGGCGAGCTCGGCCTCCAGATTGGCCAGCCTGCCCGCTTTGCGCTCGACAGCGAGAGCGCCCGCTCCGTCCAGGATTGCGACGCCCGCGGAGTCGTACCCGCGATATTCCATGCGGCGCAATGCGTCAACGACGACGCCGAGCGCGTCCCGGTACCCGACGTAGCCAACGATTCCGCACATGGCTCACCAGAGTACTTATCGGATAACGTTCACGTCGTGTCGGCGTCTGTGAAATCGCTACTGAGCACCCTGACCAGCCGCGGCCCGCACCGGGTGCTGCGGGGGAACCTGGCCATCGCGGGCCAGCCGGGGGTGGTCTATACGCCCGAAAGCGGGCTCGGCCTGCCCGCCGTCGCCTTCGGACACGGCTGGCTCACCGGCGTCGCCAACTACCGTGAACTGCTCCAACACCTCGCGTCCTGGGGTTACGTCGTCGCCGCCCCCGACACCGAGCGCGGGCCGATTCCGTCACATCTCGGCCTGGCGACCGACTTGCTCACCGCGCTCGACATCTGCACCGGCGTGCGCCTCGGCGACGGCGAGATCAGCGTGCACCCCGACAAGCTCGCCCTGGTCGGGCACGGCATGGGAGCGGGGGCCGCCGTCATCGCCGCCGCTCAGCGCCGGGTCGCCGCGCTCGCCGCCCTCTACCCCGCGCCGACCGCCCCCTCCGCGGAGACCCTCGCCCCCGACCTCGACATCCCCGCGCTCATCGTGGCCGGTGCCACCGACGTCTCCTCCGTCAGCTCCAACGCCTTCCCCCTCACCGCGGCCTGGGCTGGCGAAGCGCTCCTGCGCACCGTCGACGGCGCCTCCCACAACGGCATCATCGAGGGCCGGCGCGCCCTCGCCGCCCTCGGCGCGGGCAAGCACGAAGCCAAGACATCGCGCACCACCCGCGCCCTCCTCGTCGGCTACCTCAACTACCACGTCCTCGGCGACAAGACCTACAAGCCCTTCGCCGACCCGGAAGCCGCCATCCCCCACACCCAACTCGTCGACCCGAACGCCCCGCAGGAAGAGGAACGGCCGAAACTCTCTGTCGGCACCCTCGCCCAGCTGCTGCGCAAGTAGGCGCCTCACCCGCAGAGCGGCGCGTCCACCCACCAGTGGTCGAGGAGCTGCTGGGCGTTGTAGCCCGTCCGGTCGATACCGATCAAGTACCTGGACAGCCGCGGGTCGTCCGGGAAAGTAGTGAACACGTCGCCCTCGGTGATGGTCGACATGGACCCTGGCGGCGGCAGGAAAACCAGAGGATCCGATGCACACCCGGCATGCGGTTTCCGTGACCATTGAGCAGCCGCGGGCCCCTCACCGTCAGCGGCGAACGAGTCGAGCTTCTCGCGCACCGCGTCGGCAGTCTTGTAGTCGTAGAGAGTGAGGTCCGCGGCGTCGGCATCTCCGCCGAGGCACCGGAAACCCCTGCGATCGAGGCCATCCGAGAACGTGCACCACACGCCTCGCCACCCCGTCGCGGTAGTGCCTTTGCCGCCGGGGAGCAACTTCGGAAAATCGGCGACGATCTTTTGTTCTTTCTCCGGCCAGGCGACGGTCGTGAGGCCCGCCCACGATCGAGGCGATGAGTCGCTGGCCTTTGCGGCGAACGCGACGACACCAACAACCCCGACCAGCAGTACCGTGAGCCCGACGCCCAGCGCCGCGAGCAGTTTTCCGGATGGCCGACCAGTCCCGGCTGGACGACTCCCGGCGTTCGGACCGTACGGCGTCGGGATATGCGGAGGAGCGGGCGAGAATGGCGGCGCCGGATAAGGCGGGTTCGCCGGTGGCATCCCGCCCTGGCCCGCCGGGAATCCTTGTGCAATCGGCTGCAGGCGAGCCTGATTCGGCGGTTGCCACCCACCCCCGACTGGTGCGCTGACTTGATGTGGAGCGGTAACAGGCCGACCGGTCTGCAAAACACGCGCGACCGCTGCCGCGAACTCACCGCAGCTGGCGTATCGGGCTTCGGGCCGTTTCGCCAGCGCCTGCGCCAACACCGTGTCGAGCGCTGGTGGCAGCCCGTATCGCCGCGCGCTGATGGGTGGCGGCGGATCCGACAGATGCGACCGAATCACCGAGACGGGATTGGTCGAATCGTAGGGCGCCGTCCCCGTCAACAGTGCGAACAACGTGCAGGCCAATGAGTATTGGTCGCACCGGTGATCGAGCGGAGTTCCGGTCAGCTGCTCCGGCGAAGCGAAGGCAAGCGTTGCGGTGAAGGTCCCCGTTTGAGTCAACCCATGCTGCTCGTCGCGCAACCTCGCAATGCCGAAGTCCGCCAGGAAGACCCGCGGCGGTTGCCCAGGCTCGGGATCGCCGAGCAGGATGTTCGCCGGTTTGATGTCCCGATGCAGCACCCCTTGTCGATGCGCATAGTCCAGTGCCGCAGCGGCTTCGGTGATGACACGAACCGCAAGCGCCGGTTCGATCGCACCCAGCGTCGCCACATCGGTTCCGGCGATGAATTGCATCGAGATCCACAGATTGCGATCCTCGACGCCGCGGTCGTATACAGCGACGATGTTCGGATGCTCGAGCCGTGCGATCAGATCCGCCTCGCGCTCGAACCGTGCCCGAATCTCCTTGTCGCCGAACATTTCCGAGTTCAGCAGTTTCAACGCCGTCTTCCTCGGAAGACGCGGATGTTTGGCGAGATACACGGTGCCCATCCCGCCCTTGCCGAGCACCCGTTCGATCTCATACCCGGCGAACACCTCACCGGCCCGCAGGTCGGTCACGTGCCGCCCCCTTCGTCATTCTCACACCGCCGCGCCATGCTATCGGAACCACACGGCGATGTGGACCGCCCGGGACGGTTTCCGCCGCAGGAACTCGGCACGCGCGGAAACCCGTCCACCTCTACCTATTCGCTCAGATCAACCAGCTCTTGCGCCGGTAGTACTCGGACTCGGGGTCGTCATCCTCATCGATCGGCGTGACTACATCCTTGGCCTTGCGTGCCGCAATCGAGCGCGCGATCGCCTCCCGTTGCTCCCGCGCCTCGGCCGCGAGGCGTTCCTGCTCAGCCCTGGCTTCGGCGTCCGCCTCTTCCTTCTCTTCGACGTCGACGGCTTCACGCTCCCACCGTTCGACGAGTTCCCTACCGCGCTCCTCGATACTCCGGTTCCATTCGTCGAGTTCATCCTGCGTCGACTGCATTTCACGCCGGTACTGTTCGGCGATCTGCTCGATATCGTCGATCAGACTCACAGCGGACCTGCCTCTGCCAATTGCGCCCCGCTATCGAACGGCTCCTCTGGTGGATCAACCCGTGCGATCCCAGGATGATGCTCACCATCCTCTTCACGCTTGCCAGTTGGCGGTTTTCCTGGCGCAACCACCGGCTGGCCTGGTCCTTCTCCGGGTGCCGATCCGGGATCGGGGGCATGCGCTTGATCATCGACCGCACCTGTCGAAGGCTCAGCGTCGGGATCGCTTTCCTCGCCGCCCGACCGCTGGTCATCCTCTGGTCCGGACCCGTTCATCGAGATGACGGGGGCGCCGTTCTCATCAATTTTCACGGTGAACTCCTTCAGCGTCCCGTCGTCATCCGTCACGACAAGTTTGAGCTGACCGTCGGAGCCCATCTCGAACTTCAAATGCTTGCCAGCAAGATCGAATTCCGCTGCCTTGTCGCCGGGCTTTCCGTCGCCCTCCTCGGCGTCCTGCGGTTCCTCCTTGGCATCCTCCGCTTCCAGGATGTTTCCGAGCGCACCATCGATTCCCTCTTTGATCGGCTCGGCCAACGCACTGAGCCCTTCACTGATCGACTGCGCGGCGGTGCTCGCCAATGAAGTCAGTGTGCTGGCGAGTCCAGTAAGGCTCTCGAGCGACGTAGTGAATGGCGTTGTCGTAGTAGAGGGGTCAGTCGTCGTGGCGGGCGTAGTGGAAGGTCCTGGCGTGCTCGGCCCCGGTGTGCTCGGCCCCGGTGTGCTCGGCCCCGGCGTGCTAGGGCCAGGTGCCGGACCAGGGTTGTTTCCCGGACTCGTCGGAACGGCTGGGCGAGGATACGGGTCGTCATCCAATTTCGCGAGGGCGGTGGTTATCGCTCCGTACAGCGTCGCTATCGACTGGTGCGCCTTGTTGCACGCACCGTCGAAGAGATCGACCTTCTTCTTGACATCGGGGTAGAAGATCTCGCGTACCCATTCCCAGCATTTGCGAGGCATGTCGTCATCGGATACTCCGGGAAAGATTCGCCGGAGATGGTCGATCCGCTGATCGCTGTCGAATGGATTGGTCCCCCAGTCCTCACTAGCACCACTTCTCGCGGCTTGGACAATGTCGTATACGTCGCTCGGAGTCTTCCCGTCGATTCTCCCCTGGTTCGCATCATCCCAAAACGAGTCGACGGTCTTCGCCTTCGTCACGATGACCGACCTGATGCTGAGAACCGCCGCATCAATCGCACTGAGAGCGAAGCGAACCTGACCGCGGTCCTCGTCGGCCCGTTTCACCTGGTCGCTCATCATGGTTATCGCCGCATTAGCTGCGCCTCCCTGCCAGACGGAGGGAAGAATCTGCAACTGGGAATTCTGTAGTTCCCATTCCGAATCTGCGGCTTCGAGAGCATCCTTGAGTCCCGCCGATACACGGCGAAGCGCTTCGAGATCCATGCCGCGTTGCATGTCGTACTTCGCCGCCATTGCCTCATACGTCGGACCAGTCGTTTTCACGGCCTCCAGGCACAACTGAAGATATTTCTCGAAATACAGGAGCCCACTGGCACCATCATCGAGGATCTTGTTCACGTCGAAGCTGTCAACGCTGGTCGTGTAAACCACGAGTATCAGCCCCCTTCGCCACGATAATCACGCGAACCGATGTAAACGTTTCCAGATCAGAGGATATCATTTTGTAAACCTGGCCAACTCGGTGGCTCGCGCATCATCGGTAATCATATAGCTTACTGCACTCTGACCCATCGCATCCGCAGTGCCCTCGGCCGCTTGCTGCCAGTTGGCAAGCCATTTTGCAACTCGCACAAGGCCATCATGGATATCTGTGCCCTGCGTTCGGTATTCCCGACCAGCCTGATCGGGACCGAAGTCGTTCTTCGTTACTGCCTTGACGTTGTTACCTATCGTCGCTGCGGACAGTCGCAACTTACCCGCCATTGCTTGCAGTGCGCCTGGATCAACGACAACGCTGCCCGTTGCTGTCTGTGGAGTTGTAGTCAAAACGACTTCCCTTCGATCGTGCGTGAGCTAGCACGCCGCCCTATCACGGTTCGGCCGTGGCAGCGTCGGCAAGCTGGTGCATTCGATAGCGGACTGCACCGACAGAAACTCAGGTCCAGCAACGAAATCGCCCCGTTCACAAGGTATATCGAGTCGAGTCTCGTCGAGCCCCCTACCTGGCCATCGGTCGTCATCGAGACCCCCTTCCGTTGTCACCGGCCACCTAGGCGCGGATCGACACGGGCGACCGTACGCTGCCTCATCTCCTTGGACGCACGTACGTCCCACGTGGTTCCGTCAGGGCGGGTGTAGACGCAAAATCTAATGCCACTGGGCCTGACATCGCTACTGCACCGCGCTCCGCCTCGACCTCCCGGCTGCAGAGGAGATCAAGTCCCATGGTCGGATCCGCGACCGTGGGACGCAGGGCGGTCAGTCGGCTTTCGGCGCACGTCAGCAGGCTCGATGCCCTCGGCGCCGCCCGAGGGTGATCCGCTATCAACATCAGTTCGAAAGCAGCGTCGTTGAGCACTTGCTCCGCACCGCGTAGCGACTGCACTGTCTTGCCGAGGACCTCGACGTCCACCTGGAGAAACCCGCCACCGAACATCCTTCCGCGCAGGAATGCGCAACACCACCGACACCGCCGATCATCCGCGGGGGACTTGCGGATGACGGCAGGTCGATCGCCAAACTACTCGATCACGTAATTGGACGCGGCCGAGGCGGTTTCGGTTCCACCGGAAACTAACCGATCTTCCCCTGGTCGGTGCGGACCCATTCGGAGGAGCCGTCGGGGTGGCGGTGGAACTCCCAGGCGGCGTAGTCGCCGTCTTTTTCGACGACGGTGACGTGGTCGGCGAAGCCGTCGTGGTCGTAGTCGGTCCAGACCTGCATGGCGTCGTCGCCCTGTGTGGTGATCGAGTCCAGGATGCCGTCGGCGTTGATGTCCTGGGTGGGCTGGTTCAGTTCGACAGCCCCGAGGCCGTCCAAGGGGGTGGACGCGTCGATGTCGGGTAGATCCATGCCCGGGAACTCGCCGGACGTGATCATGGCTCCTCCTCGGACGGGACTCGTGCGATGGTGCGGAACTCCGGCAGGCGCGCGGAATCACTCCATCCTGTCATCCACGAGTCCCTGGCGCAGCCCCCGACCCGGTCGCGGTGGTCACTTTTTCGGAATCACCAGCCACAGAACGAGGTACAGGATGAACTGCGGGCCGGGCAGCAGGCAGGACAGGACGAACAGCAGCCGGACGATGCCGGCGTTCCAGCCGAAGTACTGTGCGATGCCGCCGCAGACTCCGGCGATCCACTTGTCGTGGGAGGTGCGGGTGAGGCGGCGGGCGGGTGCGGTCATCGGATTTCCCTCTCTGGTGTCGATCGCTGTGCCATCCACTCTCCGCGTGCGGGCGCTCGCGCACATCGGTCCGTCGACCCATCGGGACCCTGATTTCTTCGCGCGACGACTCAGGGTGAAACCCCGAGCGGGGGCGCGGATCCGGTTCGCCCGGTCTCCGGCGGCGCCCTTTCGAGTGCGCCCGCGTGCGGCGGGCCGACGGGAAGACGGCAGACTTCTCCCTGTGAGCACCACTTTGCATGCGCGCGGACTCTCCGCCGGACACGGCGAACGCACCCTGTTCGACGATCTCGACCTGACGCTCGCTCCGGGTGACGTGATCGGCTTGGTCGGAGTCAACGGCGCGGGCAAGTCGACGTTGCTGCGCATGCTCGCCGACCGGGCGACGCCCACCGGCTCGATCACGCTCAGCCCGCCGGACGCGACGGTCGGCTACCTCGCGCAGGAGCCGGAGCGGATCCCCGGCGAAACGGTCTTGGAGTTCCTCGGCCGCCGCACGGGGGTCACGGCGGCGCAGCATGCGATGGACTCCGCCGCGGAACGGCTGGCCGAGGGCGGTGCGGACGACTACACGCCCGCGCTGGAACGCTGGCTCGCGCTCGGCGGGGCGGATCTCGATCAGCGGGCGGAGGAGGTCGCCGCCGAGCTCGGCCTCACCGAGAGCCTCGCAACGGGGTTGGACACGCCGATGACGGGTCTTTCCGGTGGTCAGGCGGCCCGTGCCGGTCTGGCATCGGTCCTGTTGTCCCGCTTCGACATTCTGCTGCTCGACGAGCCGACCAACGATCTGGACCTGGACGGACTCGCTCGGCTCGAGCAGTTCGTCACGGGCGTGCGGGTGCCGCTGATGGTGATCAGCCACGATCGAGAGTTCCTGGCGCGCACGGTGAACCGGATCGTCGAACTCGATCTGGCGCAGCAGCAGGTGGGCGTCTACGACGGCAGCTACGAGTCGTACCTCGCCGAACGGGCGATCGCGCGGCAGCACGCCAGGGACGCGTACGAGGAGTACGCCGATACCAAAGCGGGACTGGAGGCGCGGGCGCAGATGCAGCGCAACTGGCTCGAGCACGGCGTGCGCAACGCCCGCCGCAAGGCCCGCGACCCGAAGAAGCTGGATTCCGACAAGGCAGGCCGCAAGATGCGTGCGGAATCGACCGAGAAGCAGGCGGCCAAAGCCCGCCAGACGCAGCGCCGCATCGAGCGGCTGGATGTCGTCGATGAGCCGCGCAAGGAGTGGGAGCTGCGAATGTCCATCGCCGCGGCGCCGCGCAGCGGGTCGGTGGTCGCCACGGTCTCCAACGCGACGGTCACCCGAGGCGATTTCACCCTCGGGCCGGTGACGACCCAGGTCGACTGGGCCGATCGGATCGTGCTGACCGGTGCGAACGGTTCCGGCAAGTCGACGCTGCTCGCGCTGCTGCTCGGCAAGATCCAGCCCGACTCCGGGACCGCGACGCTCGGCTCCGGTGTCGAGATCGGCGAGGTCGATCAAGCGCGCGGACTCTTCCGTGGGACCGCCTCCCTCGCGGACACTTTCGGCGAGCAGATGCCGGACTGGCCGGATGCCGAGGTGCGCACGCTGCTGGCGAAGTTCGGGCTGCGCGGGCCGCACGTGCTGCGTGCTTGTGACACGCTCTCGCCTGGCGAGCGCACGCGTGCGGCGCTGGCGCTTTTGCAGGCGCGCGGAGTGAATCTCCTGGTGCTGGACGAGCCGACGAACCACCTCGACCTGCCCGCGATCGAGCAGTTGGAGCAGGCCGTCGAATCCTTCACCGGCACAATGCTGCTGGTCACGCACGATCGACGGATGCTGGATTCGGTTCGTGCGACGCGGCGTTGGCATATGGACAACGGCAAACTCATCGAGGACTGACCGGCCTGTCCGCGCTGTGGGGAGTTGGATAGCCATCGCTCACCGCCCCCGCATCGCGCATCGGATGGGCTCGATGAAGTTCTCCGGTCGCAAGTACACGTCGGTCGCGGTCGCGTAGTAGACGGTCCAACCGTCCGCCGAGAGCCGGTTGTGCCGCAGGTCGTCGCGTGCTGCCGCGGCTTCGCCGGAATGCCGTGTGGCGCTGTCGTACTCCAGGCCGATGCGCCACTCGGGCCACCCGAGATCGAGTCGCCGTAGCCCATTCCTGGTAGACACCTGGACCTGCGGCTCGGGGCGCGGCAGTCCGGCGTCGATACAGCGCAGCCGTGTCCGCGACTCCATCGGCGACTCCGCGCGACCGTCCGCGATCTCGATCAGCTCCACTGCCTGCACGTAGCCGCGGCGGCCCCGGTGGCGTTCGCTCTCCGCGAGCAAGGCCGTACGGGAGAGTCCGAGGCGCAGTGCGGAGTCCAACGTCGCCAGTGTGTCGAGTCGGTCGGTGGTACGCGCGACGTCGACGGCGGTTCGGATCGCGTTCGTGGCCACGATGCCGTTGATCAGTTCCAAGTCCCCCGGCTCTGTCCGATCGCTGTGCACCACCAGGCGCGAGGTTCGGGATCGCTGGGCGCCGAGCACATGGGTTGCACTGCTCTCGGTCACGGCCAATCCATGCAGCTCCGCGGCTGTCTCGTACGCGGCGGCCAGCGACTGGGCTCCGATCGATAGTCGCGCGGCCTCTACTCGCAGTTGAGGGGTCGACGATGTCGCGGATTCGCGGTAGACGCCGTGGAACACGCGCACCCAGTCGCCGCGGTCGACGCGAGTGCGCATTTCGGCGCGGGTGTACTCGCACAAGGCCTGCCAGGCGGTGAAGGCGCCGAATTGCTTGTCTCGAACTTCCGTCAGTCCCGGTCGCATGGGACCACTTTGGGCTGACCGCGTGGGAGGCTGGATTTGGTGACCTGGGGAAATGGTTGGGCGGTGGACAACTCTGCGCCTGTGGACAACTCGCCGGTCAGTGCGTGCAGGGACTGCTACCGCGTCGAGGGTCGGTGGTATGACTCAGCTGTTCGTGGGGTCCGGGCTCGGGGTTGGTCGGGCATTCTCCCGACACCACGCGCCCAGCACCGCTCACGGTAACCATGGCAGACAGACCAATTCGAATCAACGAACCCCCGAGATCACGTCACCCAACGCAACCACGAAACCTAGCCCGCGCCACAGTCTTACCCGCCCTGGGGAGACCAGCTTGCGGCGGTCACTGCCAAGCCCCAAGCACGTGACCAGCCTGCGAAGCTCTCGGTACACCAGCCCGCAGCCGCCACGCCACTACTGGAAGGCCGAGCGATGCAAGCCAACCAACCAGCCGAACCTAAACCGAAGCAACCCGCTTCGCCAGATCATCCGCAAGCTGCTTCGCCTGCACCAAATCGGTCGCCTCCACCATCACCCGAACCAATTGCTCGGTACCGCTGGGACGCAACAGAACTCGCCCGGAATCCCCCAGCACACGCTCGGCTTCCGACACGGCATCGCGCACTTCCGGTGCGGCGGCGACCGCGGCCTTGTCGTTCACCGGCACGTTCACCAGCACCTGCGGCACCGTCTCGAGGACGCTGGCGAGGTCGGCGAGGGTGCGGCCGGTCTGGGCCATCCGCGCCATCAGGCGCAGGCCGGTGAGGATGCCGTCGCCGGTCGTGCCGAACTTCGGGAAGACCACGTGGCCGGACTGCTCGCCGCCGAGGCTGTAGCCGCCGCGGCGTAGTTCCTCCAGCACGTAGCGGTCGCCGACGGCGGTGGTACGCAAGGCGATTCCGGCCTCGCGCATGGCGATGTGCAGGCCGAGGTTGCTCATGACGGTGGCGACCAGCGTGTCCTTCGCGAGCTCGCCCGCGTCCTTCATGGCCAGGGCGAGGATCGCGAGGATCGCGTCACCGTCGACGATGTTGCCGTCGGCGTCCACGGCGAGGCAGCGGTCGGCGTCGCCGTCGTGGGCGAGTCCGAGGTCGGCGCCGTGCTCGCGCACCGCGCGCTGCACCTGCTCGAGGTGGGTCGAACCGCAGCCGTCGTTGATGTTGAGGCCGTCGGGTTCGGCGTTGATGGCGATCACCGTCGCGCCCGCCTCGCGGTACGCGGCAGGACCGACCTCGGCCGCGGCGCCGTGCGCGCAGTCGACCACCACGGTGAGTCCGCTCAGGTCCTGCCCGGTGCCCTCGACCAGATGCTCGACGTACCGCTCGTGGGTGCCTTCGAGGCTGTACTGATCCGGGATGACCAGGCCGTGGTCGCGCGCGCCGGAGGCGTTCAGCACTCGACCGATGTCCGCACCGGTCGGACGCTGCGTGGCGTCCTCGGCGAGCAGTGCCTCGATCCGGTCCTCGACGGCGTCGTCGAGCTTGTGACCGCCCGCGGCGAAGATCTTGATTCCATTGTCCGGCATGGGGTTGTGCGAGGCGGAGATCATCACGCCGAGGCACGCGTCGTAGAGACCGGTGAGGTAGGCGACGGCGGGCGTCGGCAGCACACCCACCGAGAGCACGTTCACGCCAGCCGCGGTCAGTCCGGCGGTCACGGCGGCCTCCAGCATCTCGCCGGATGCCCTCGGGTCGCGGCCTACCACCGCGAGCGCGCGCTTCTTGCCGCGGCCGAGCACCTGCGCCGCCGCTCCGGAAACTCGCAGTGCCAGTTCCGGACTCAGCGATCCGTTGGCAAGCCCGCGGACACCGTCGGTGCCGAACAAACGTCCCATACCTCGCCCCTCATCGGTGGTTTCGCGACATGCGCGTTGGCCCGCAGGCGTCGGCCTGAGCAACCGCAGGGCCCGCGAACGCCGCGACTCAATACAGCGAGAGCAGGCGACCAGCGGTGCTGGAAGCCTGCTCTCGTACAGCTGCCGCGCCGACCATACCGCCCCCGGCACCCCCAGGGTGCCGGATGGCGGTGATCGACGAAGCCAAAATCAGCGCTTCGAGTACTGAGGCGCCTTACGCGCCTTCTTCAGACCGTACTTCTTGCGCTCGGTGGCACGCGGGTCACGGGTCAGGAAGCCGGCACGCTTGAGGGCGGGACGGTCCTCGGGGGTGACCTCGATCAGCGCGCGGGCGATGGCGAGACGCAGGGCGCCTGCCTGACCCGACGGGCCGCCGCCGACCAGGCGGGCGTGCACGTCGAAGGACTCGGTGCGCTCGACGGTCACCAGCGGCGACTTGACCAGCTGCTGGTGCACCTTGTTCGGGAAGTAGTCCTCGATGGTGCGGCCGTTGAGCACGAAGTTGCCGGAGCCGGGCAGCAGACGGACGCGGACGACGGCTTCCTTGCGGCGGCCGACGGTCTGCACCGGGCGATCGATGACGACCGGGGCGTAGGCGGCGGGCTCGGCGTCGTAGCCGTAGTCCTCCTCCACGACCTCGACGGCGGCCTCTTCGGCGAAGTCCTCGTTGAATTCCTCGGGAGCGGTCACTGGGCCACCTGCTTGATCTCGAACGGAACGGGCTGCTGAGCGGCGTGCGGATGGGTCGGGCCCGCGTAGACCTTGAGCTTGCCCGCGATCGCGTTGCCCAGCTTGTTCTTCGGGATCATGCCCTTGACGGCCTTCTCCACGAGACGCTCCGGACGGGTCTCCAACACCTGACCGACAGTGCGCGACTTGAGGCCGCCCGGGTGCCCGGAGTGGTGGTGGATGAGCTTGTCGGTGCGCTTGTTGCCGGAGATGGCAATCTTGTCCGCGTTGATGATGATGACGAAATCGCCACCATCGAAGTTCGGCGCGTAGGTCGGCTTGTTCTTGCCACGCAGCAGATTCGCTGCCTGGACGGCAAGACGGCCGAGCACTACGTCAGTGGCGTCGATGACGTACCACTTACGGGTCACGTCACCCGCCTTGGGGCTGTACGTAGGCACAGTGCTTCCCTGTCTGTAGTCGGTGTTGCCAGCCAAAAGCGTGCGGTCGAGGTGACCCCGGCGGCCGGTTGAGACCCGGGCCTCGGTGCGCGAACCGGTGATCCACGAGGAATCTCCCGATCGCCCACACGCCAACGCAGAACGATACCAGGAAGGTATCGAGGTCCCCGAATCCGGTCAGATCTCGACCGGGGCCCCCGGGTCGATCGCGCCCGGCGGGCCGGGCACCACGTACCGCAGCGTGTCCATGCTCGGCGGCGCGCATTCCGAATCCACCGCGGCGGGCTCCCGGACAGAGGCGATTCCCTGCTTGCGCTCGCCCGGCGCGACGTGCGGCGTCAGACCGCAGGCCACGGGTACGACCTCGTCGACCACCGAACGGACCGGCTCGGCGGCGCCGGTGAGCTCGATCCGGTCACCCTCGGCGGGCATGGCGACCACGGCCAGCGCTACCGCGCCGGCGATGGCGTGCGCGCCGAACAGGTTGCCTTTCATCTTGCCCCAGATCTTGCCCTTGCGGCCCTTGCCGTCCTCGTCGTCGTCCTCGAGCTCGGACGAGGGCGCCTGCCAGGAACCCTGCTGGTTCGGCGGCGGATAAGGCGACCGCGGACCGGGCGGCAGCGAGTCGGGAGCCCGGTGACCAAGGGCGGCGTTCCGCTGATCGTCGCCGTGCTGGCCTGGCGGCCTGGTGAACCGGCTGCCCAACTCCGCGAGGTTCGGCGGAAGACCACGCGCCAGATCCTCGCGGGTTACGCGCGTGGTCGGCTCCTCGCTGGGCGCGGGTTCGGCGTTCGGCGGCACCGTCGGGTAACCGGGGCCGTAGGTGACCACGGGCGATCCCGACGGAGCCTGCGGACCGAGATCGGGCCGCTGAACCGTTTCCGGTGGACGTTGCGCCGATTCGACCGGCCGCTGAGCCGGTTGCACAGGTGGTTCGACAGGCCGCTGACCCGCATCGGCCTGCCACTGCCCAGGATGCTGAGCATGCGGCGGATACTCGCTCCGCGGCTCCGCATGCCGACCGCCCTGCTCCGGCTCCTCCTCCGCACTGTCCGTGACCAGCAGGTGAGTGGCACCCAGGACCAACGCGTGCATCGGATGATCGGCGACATGCAACCGGTGACCCAGGTGATTCTGGAATGCGAACCGCAACGCCTCGTTGAAGCAGACATTGCCGCTCAGCAGCACCGTCGACGTGTCCGCGCCGATGGATCGGGCCGCGGCCATGACCTCGATCACCACATTGTCGGCCGAGCGCGCGTCGCGCATGGCGTCGCTGGTGACCGGCACGTCGACCGATTCGGTGGGCTGCTCGTCGTCACCGTGCACCGCGACGACCAGCATCGTGCGGCCGTCGGAGTAGACGCCGGTCGCGCCGACACCACGCGGGTTGCGCTTGTCGGGCGCGCGCACCAAACCGAGCGCGCGCACGTACCCCGAGAGCGCGACACTCTCCGGCAGCGGTTCGACCACCACGTCGAGCGTCTCGACGAGCTCGGCGTAGACCTCGACCTTCTCGTCCGGCCAGCCGTCCGGAAAGGGCAGCGCCACCACGTCCGGCTTGCCGCGCAGGTACTTGCCGATGGCGGCGAGCGGGTTGTACATCCTGGCGCGGAAGACCATCTCCGCGGGCCAAGTCGCCCCGGCCACCACGATCTGCGGGTGACCGAGGATGTCGCGCACGTCGGCGATGGCCATCCCGAGGTCGGGACGCTGCCGGTCGACACCGGCGGTGTGCAACCGACCGGACGAATCGGCCAGCAGATACGCCGGCGGCGTGTACGTACCCTCCACCTGCACCGGCCGGATCGGAGTTCGCCCGCCGCCCGCTGCCACGGACACCACATCCCAACCGAGATGCACTGCCCCTACTCGCACCGTCACAGTCATAAGTGTGCCTGCTGCGCGAGCGAGATGCGCGCGATCCCAGCCGACCCCAGGTCGTGGCGGTTCGAGTAGGTGATCACGTCGCGGACTTCTTCAGTCGTAGCCGCTGCCAGGTGATGACCGCGAGAACACCGGTGATGACCAGCAACAGCGTCACGTCGAGGAACCAAATGCCTGCCGAATGCTTCCACAGGTTGTCTTGCTGGGCGTTGGCGAAGATCTCGAGGATGTCGACGGTCGACGCGCCCGCGGCGTAACCCCAACGCGAGGGGAACAACCATGAAACCTGCTCCAGCACCACACGGTCGGTGACCGGGATGAGTCCACCCGCCATCACGAGCTGCACCATGATCATCACGACCAGCATCGGCATGACCTGCTCGTTCGACTTCGCCAAGCTGGAGATCAGCAATCCGAAGACCACACAGCAGACCGCGGTCAGCGCGATATCGATGTACAGCTCGACGCTGCCCGAGGAGAACACCGAACCCTGGCCCGGCGGGTTCTTGCCCGCCAAGGTGATGCCGACGAGCACCGCCGCCTGCAAGAACGCGGTGACGCTGAACACCGCGATCTTCGCCATCAAATACGCCGAGGGCAGCAGGCCGACCGCCCGCTCGCGGTAGAAGATCGTCCGCTCGCCCACCAGATCACGCACGGTCAACGTGGCGCCCATGAAGCAGGCGCCGAGGATGAGCACGACAAGCAGCTGCTGGGTCTCGCCGCCGCCGACGCGCACGATCTCACCGGTGGGCAGGGTTGTCAGCCCGCCGGGCGCGAAACCGTTCTTGCCCGGCACCACGAGTGAAAGCACGCCGAGGATGACCGGCAGCAGCAGCAGGAAGATCAGGTAACCGCGATCCGCGAAGATCAACCGAATCTGCCTGCGCACCAACGTCGAGAACTGCTTGAACCCACTCGACTGCGGCGGGCTGCCCGCGGGTCCGTAGCGCGGCGGCGGTGGCGGCGGCGGAGCGAACGCCTGTCTGGATCGGTAGGCGGCGAAGGCCTGGTCCGGATTGGCCGCCACATTGGCGAAGATCTCCGCCCAGTCGCTGGTGCCCAAGGCCCCGCCCACCCCGGCCGGATGTCCGCAGAACGCGGTCTTGCCGCCCGGAGCCAGCAGCAGCACCTGATCGCACATGTCCAGGCAGGCCACCGAGTGGGTGACGACGATGACCACACGCCCGGCGTCGGCCAGCTCGCGCAGCATCACCATGACCTGCCGGTCCAGCGCCGGGTCCAGACCCGAGGTCGGCTCGTCCAAGATCAGCAGCGACGGGCCGGTGAGCAGTTCGAGCGCCACCGAGGCGCGCTTGCGCTGACCGCCGGAGAGCCGGTCGACCCTGGTGTCGGCGTGCTCGGTGAGCGAAAGTTCCTTCAGCACACCGTCGATCACCTGCTGGCGGTCGGCCTTGGTGGTGTCGGGCGGCAGCCGCAGTTCTGCGGCGTAGCCGAGCGCCTGGCGCACCGTGAGCTGACGGTGCAGCACGTCGTCCTGCGGGACCATGCCGATACGGGAACGCAGCGCCTCGTACTCGGCGTGCAGGTTGCGTCCCTCGAAAGTCACCACGCCGCCGGACGGTTGGGTGGTGCCCGCGATCAACTTCGACAGTGTCGACTTGCCCGCGCCCGACGGACCGATGAGCGCGGTCAGCGTGCCGCGGCCCGCCTGCATGTTCACGTCGACGAGCAGCTGCTTGTTGCCCTCGACGGTGAATCCGACGCCGTGCACGTGCAAACCCTGTTCGGCGACCGGCTTCTGCCGATGCACCAGAGTGCCCTGCTGGACGACGAAGTCGACGTTGCCGATGGTGACGATGTCGCGCTCGCGCAGCACGGTGCGCTGCTGACGAGTGCCGTTGACGAAGGTGCCGTTCGCCGAGCCGAGATCCTCGATGGTGAGGCCCTCGTTGGCCGCGATCAGGCGAGCGTGCTTGCGGGAGGCCAGCGGATCGTTGACGACGATCTGGTTGTCGGTGGTGCGGCCGATCGCGAGACCGGCGGACGGAATCCGGTCGGCCCTGGCGATCGGCGAGGTCGACGCTCTGGCGCGCAGCGGCGGCAGCGCGGAGGTGTCGGCCTTGGTCGTCATGCTGAAGTTGGGCTGCTGCGGCGTCGGCTGCGGAGGCGGGTGATGCGCCCCGACTGGTTGATGCGAAGGCGTCGGTTGATGTGACGGGGCGGGCTGATGCGCTTGCTGCCCGACCGGCGGACGGTTCGGATGCTGATAGCTAGGCCGTTGCCGAACAGCCTGCTGCGGTTGCGAAGACGGCGGCGGCGTCTGTGCCCGCGCGTGCCGGACCGGCGCCGCGGCGGGCAGCAGATGCAGCAGCGGACCGCTGATCGCGTCGCCGAGCCTGACCTGCGTCGGGCGGTCGATCGACACCGGCTGACTCAGCCGGCGCGCGTCGACGAAAACGCCATTGGTACTGCCGTTGTCGGTGAGAACCCAGCCGCTCCCCTGCCAGGTCAGCGTCGCGTGCACTCGCGACACCAGCGGGCTGTCGACGAACAGCGTCACCTCGGGCGCACGGCCCATGGTGATTTGCTGGTTCGAATCGAAGACCCGTTCAGTTCCATCATGGCGCACGGTGATGGTCTGCGCCCCCGGTAAAGACATGCAGCGGATACTATGCCATCAACCGGACATCGGCGGTGCCCCCGACGCGCCTATCGTCCCGATCCGGCGACCGATGAGAACGATATACCGGCCGACTAGGGGGAGCTTTGCCGAAACTCCAAGCGACCGCTGTCATTACGGCTGTGCTGTGCGCGATGGCCCTGCTCGCGGGCTGTACTCGCGAGGTGGACGGCCGTGCGGTCTCGGTCTACGACGACCCGTTCCGGGTCGCCGGACTCCCTACCACGAGCGGCCCGAGCGGACCACGTCCCGGCGTCCCCGACACCGACCTCACCGCGTCCGGCGGCGACGGCGGCGAGATCGACACCCTGGCGCTCAACGCCATCGATGACATCCAGACCTACTGGGGCGCCGAGTACGGCAAGGAGTTCGACGGCGAGTTCGCGCCCGTCGATCGGCTCATCTCCTGGAGCGCCAAGGCGCCGCGCAACAACGCGCCCGAGTTCTGCAAGGAGACGACCTACCGTCTGGTGAACGCCGCCTTCTGCCGACTGGACAACTCCATCGGCTGGGACCGCTCGGTGCTGTTGCCCACCATGGCGGAAACTTTCGGCAAGATGGCCGTTGTGATGGTGCTCGCGCACGAGTACGGGCACGCCGTGCAGTCGCAGGCCAAGATCGTCGATCCGAAGGATCCGGTGATCGTCAAGGAGCAGCAGGCCGACTGCTTCGCGGGCGCGTTCATCCGTCACGTGGCGGAGGGCAAGTCGAAGCACTTCACCATCAATACCTCCGACGGTCTCAACACGGTGCTCGCCGCGACCGTCGCGATCCGCGACTCCGACCCCGACGATCCGGAGAGCGTGCACGGCTCGGCCTTCGAGCGGGTCACCGCGGTGCAGATCGGATTCACCGACGGCCCGAAGGCGTGCAAGGGCATCGACATCGACGAGATCAACCAGCGCCGCGGCGGCCTGCCGCAGACGCTGGGCGGCAGCACCGGCGAATACCCGATCGACAAGGAAAGCCTGATCGAGCTCACCAAGGCGCTCGCCGCGATCCTGCCCATCCAGGACAGCCCGACCTACAACTACAACGGCGCGCGGATCGACTGCCGCGACGGCACCACCACCGCGCCCGTCTCCTACTGTCCCGCCGAGAATCTCATCGCCACCGACATACCCGAGCTGGCCAAACGCGGCACGGCCGATATCGATGAGGACGACCCGCTGCCGCTGAAAGTCACCGGCGACTACAACGGCTACGTCGTCTTCATCGCGCGCTATACCCTCGCGGTCCAGCAGAGTCACGGCCAATCGCTGGTCGGCGCCAAGACCGGGCTGCGCGCCGCGTGTCTGGCGGGCGTGGTCACCGGCAAGCTCGCCGACCCGAATCGCCAACGCACTCAGGGCGATATCTCCCTCGCCGCGGGTGACCTGGACGAGGCGGTGTCGGGCCTGCTCACCGACGGTCTCGCGGCCAGCGACGCGCAAGGCAAGACGGTGCCGAGCGGGTTCGCCAGGGTCGACGCCTTCCGCGCTGGTGTGCTCAACGGCGAGAACACCTGCATGTCGCGGTACTCGTAGTGCCGCGTCCAGAATGGTCGGCGCCAATCGACCGAAGGCCACCTTCACCCCGCCAGACCGACTGACCTTCGTTCACCCGACCTGGGTGCCCAGGGTGGGCCGATCGAGGGTGACCTTGATCGCGGTGGGGCGACTGACGGTGACCTTTGGCCGGATTGGGTGTCCAACATGGTGGACCGGCACTGGGCGTCAGCCTCCGAACGGCGGCGGCGCGGCCGGTTCGAAACGCAGCACGCGGTTGCCGATCATCACCTCGGTGCCGGGCACCAGGATCATCGGCTGGTTGGGATTGAGGCGGACCCAGTCGCGGTAACCGGGCAACCGGGTGCGGGTGCCGTTGGTCGAGCCGCGGTCCACCACGGTCACGTCCCAGTTGATCAGCCGAATCTCCGCGTGCGCGCGGGACATTCCGCCGGAGTTGTCCTCGACCTTCAGCGGGATGAGACCGCGCTGCGCGGCCTCGGAGTGTTCGGGGTCGCGGCCGAGCACCGCGTCGGCGGCCAGCATGTAGGTCATGCCGTCGTCGAGGATCAGCATGCCCAGCGGCGGACGGACCACCTCGATCAGCGCCTGGGTCTGGTCCACCGGCATGCCGCAAACGGTGCAGAACGCCGCGCGCGGATCGCTGGGATGGGCTCGCGCGCACTTGAATCCCATCACCTTCACGGTCAGCGCGGTCGCCTTCGCGGTGGCCTCGAGGCGGCGTTGCAGATCGGGATCGGGCTGCGGGGCCGGGTTGGTGCCGCCGACCTGGGTGTCGGCCTCGTGCGGGTCGGAAACCGAGTCCAGCATCGAGGTCGACGCCTGCGTCGCCGTGAGTTGCGGCTCCCGATGCGGTTCGGGCCGGGGTTGCTGACGTGGCTCCGGATCGATCCGTGCCGTCGGCAGCGGCGCGACGGGCGTGCGGTGCTGCGGCGCTCGGTGTTCGGCTGGCTCGGGTCGGGCGACCGCGCGCGAACGAGCGCCGTCCGACCAGACGACCGCTCCTCCGGCCTGCGCGATTCCCTCTACCAGCCAGCCGATTCCGCGCTCGTGCGGCATTTCCGGAATCCGGCCGTTGGCGTCATCGATGAACAACGCGACACCGCGCGCCGGAACAGGCGCGACCCGGTCGACGGTGAACGCCGCGTCGCTGCCCCGGTACCGCTCGTCCCTGCCGTCCCCGGCGAGCACCGCGGTCACCGCGCCGTGCAAAAAGATCGCGACCCCGCCGTTCTCCGCCGCGGAAAGGATGCCGAAATCGATCGGCACGCCCGGGCTGATCTGCTCGGCGTGCTTCATGAGCCAGCGCGTCGCTTGCCGCGCGACCAGCGCGCCCGGGCCGTCCGGCTGTTGTTCGATGGCTGCCCTGACCAGTTCCGCGAGCGATTCGAGCGCGATGACGGCGGGCGAGTCCTCGGTCGGTTTGTCCCGTCCCCGATGCGCGACCACCAGCACCGCGCCCGCGACCCGGGCGACAGCGTGGTTTCCCGCGACGACCTCGACCTGCCGATCCTTCACCGGTATCGGCCTCCACCGGTGCTCTGGTCCAAGGGCGTCGCCATGGCACCCAGCGTATTGCAATCGGTGTCTGATCGGTCGCTCTGCCCGGCGTTCGTCGGTTATCTTCAAGGGCACGTACGGGAGGAACGAGGGGCCTGTCATGGTTCGGACTTCGCGCATCGCGATCTTGGCGGCGTGTGTGGCGGTAGCCGGTGCGTTGACCGGTTGCAGCAGCGTGGCGGGCACCGCGCTACCCGGTGAACTCGACGTCCGGAACCTGGAGGTCGGCACCTATCCGGTGGACAAGCATGCGTACGACCAGGATTCGAACGGCGACGGCGCGCTGCTGGAGGGTATGCGCATGTCCGAAGCCGTGGTGCCGACCGTGCGGATCGATCCGTCGCTCGTCTTCGGCCGCGGCAGCACCGTGCTCACCGACACCGAGGCGGCCCTCGACTTCGTCGCCAACGTCTCCAAGCCGGTGCTGGACAACCGGAAGATGGTGACCGGCTTCGCCGCAAGCGGTTCCGACAAGGCCGATCCGCCCGGCCAGACCCGACCCGCCGCCGACGCCACCGCGATCACCAACGTCGTGTTCCGCTTTCCGGACGAGGCCAGCGCCAAGCTCGCCGCCCGCGAACTCGAGGACGCCGACATCGGCGTCTCCGATCAGAACCGCAGGCTCGGCTCCACCAAATATCCCGACGCCTACCTCCATTGGCGCCCAGGCGTTCCCAGCATCGGCGCCTTCCTCGCCCACCGCGAATTCGTCATCTCGCTGTACGTGCAGCGGCCCCGCGCCGACAGCACCGACCTGGTGAACTGGGCGGACAAGACGTTCGCCGCCCAGGTGCCCGCGCTGGACAAGTTCCAGCCGACCCCGGTCGCCCAGCTCGACACCCTGAAGGTCGACCCGGACGGTCTACTCGCCCGCGTCGCCGTCGCCGACCGCGGCGGGCACTCCCCCGATCCGGTCTCCTTCGCCATCTACAGCGGCAACCACGGCATCCACTCCTCCGACGACCAGGCTGTCACCGAGCGCCTCATCCAGGACACCGGCGTCGACAAGATCGCCATCGTGGACGCCAGTTCGGTGACCCGCACCCGTGACGGCGACGCCGCCCAAAAACTCGTCACCGGCCTGATCGAGACCGCGGGCGATCAGTTCGACCCGGCCAACGCCCCCAACGACGTCCCCGGCGCGAAATGCCTGCAGCTCAACAGCAAAGGCGACCCGGAGCGGGAGTACAAGTACCGCTGCTACGTGCCGTACAAGCGCTACGTCGGCGTGGTGACCAGCGACAAGGAGCCCGACGTGCGTCAGAAGGTCGCTGCGCAGTACGCGTTGCTGGCCAACAGTTTGTGATCGCGGCTGCGGACCGCATCCGACGTGGACGACGCCACGCCGACTCGACATTTCCGTGTGAAACCGACTGCCGCCGCAGGTATTCGATCGAAGGCAGAACTGTGCCGCGCCCCGCTTCGGGATTCCGGACACTGCCTTGCGCGGCCGCGGCTCTCGTCGTCCTCGCCAGCATGACCTCCGGCTGCGGCGCGCAGACGGTCGAAGGGCGCGGCGTGCCAGGCATGACTCCGGTCGACGTGGCAAGCCTCGCCGTCGGCCCGTTCCCTTCCGCGCCCGTCGACTACGAGCCGAAGTTGGAGACCAAGAGCGACGTCTTCGCGATCGAGTCGCGGCGGTTGTTCGGCTATCTGATCGCGCCCTACGAAGTCGACCGCGAGATGGCCGCACTCGACACCACGCGTATCGTCGCCGCTCCCGGTTCGGCGTTCAGCGATTCTCTCGGCGTGCTGCCCGCCCAGTTCGAGCCGATCGCCGAACGCCACCGGCTGATCGCGGGCGTCGTCACCGTCCGCTCGAATCAGCAGCTGCGGGCCATGCGCAACCTGTCGATCGCGCTGCTGCGGTTTCCCTCCGACGAAGCGGCCCGCACCGCCGCAACCGAATTCGACCGCACGCTCGGTGAACTCATACCGAATCGGCATGCCCTCGCGATTCCGGGTCACCCGGATGCCGTGGCGTCGACCGCGAACGACCAGAAGGGCTACCTGTTCGCCACACGCGGGCCGATGGTGGTCATGGCCATGACCACGGTCCCCCAGCCCGACCCGAATGCCCTTGTGACACAGCTGCGAACGATGCTCGATCTACAGCTCGAACGATTGACCCGGTTCGTTCCGACACCGGTCGATCAGATCCTCGACTTACCCGCCAACCCGGATGGCATCATGCGACTCGCGCTACCGCCGCTACCGGTGAGCGGCGACGACACCGCCCGGCGCGTCCAGCCCGCTGGAATCTACGACGTCGCTGGACAACTGCATTTCGAGCCGCGCGCCGCCGAGTTGCAGGCCGTACTGGCGAGTGCGGGCGTCGATGTCGTCGCGCGCAACGACGCGACCGTCTACCGCACGCGCGATCTCGACTCGGCGTTCCGCCTCCAGCGCGCCCTCACCGAGCCGCGCGAAGACGAGCAACCCGTCGACAGTCCGCCCGGCATCGCCGATGCCCAGTGCTTGCAGCGCGACACGGACACCTTCGACCAGTACTACGAATACGTCTGCGTCCTCGTCCACGGCCGCTACGTCGCTGTCGTCGGCGCCGACGGCCTGCCCGGCGGACTGTTCGATCCGAGCCTGTATCAGCGTGCGGCCGCTCAGTATTCGATCCTGGCGCGGGGTGCGTGATCGTGGCACGTTCCCGCATCGCACTCGCCTGTCTCACCGTCCTGCTCGCCCTTTCCACAGGATGCGGGTCCGAGCCCGCCGCGAGCGTAGACACGGCCGCCTTGAATCCGGGCAACTATCCGACGACGCCCAGGGACCTGTCCGCGCTGCGCACCGCCGACGACGGAGCCGTCCGAGAATCCATCCGACTCGGCGGCATCGTCCCGCTGCCCATGGACCTCGACAGTCGACTCGTCCACGGCCGCACCAACTTCGCGGGACATCACTACACCTCCCGCAACCCACCGTTCCGAGGCAGCGGGATCAGCTATCTGGAGAACTTCTCCGAGCAGGTGCCCGGACTTGTCGCCGGATGGCACACCGGCGGTTCCCGCCGCGAGAATCGCAACTTCGGACTCGACATCAGCATCGCGCTACTGCGCTTCACCACGCCCGAACAGGCAACGCACGCCATGCACGTGCTGGCGGACAAGGGAATCGAGAAATACCCGCCCAAGCAGACACTCGAAATCCCCGGATACCCCACCGGCCGCACCTACCTCAGCACCCACGATTCGGTGCAGTCCTGGACCGCTCGCGGCGACTACCTGCTGTGGGCCTTCGTCTCCGACGGTCTCGCCACCCCGCCCGACCCGGCGCCGCTGCTCGAGATCACCAAGAAACTCTTCGACCGCCAGTTCGAGCTGTTGGACGGCTTCACCCCGACCCCGGTCGAAAAGCTCGCCGACACACCCGTCGACGACCTGCTCGCCCGCACCCTCGCGGCGGAACGCCCCGGCACCCTCGAGGACGTGACCGGCGTATACACGGTGCCCGCCGCTCTACACCTGGAAAACCGCCCCGACCTCACCCGCCGCGCCTTCGAGGACGCGGGCGTCGACCTGATCGCCTACGCGGACACCCGCGTCTACCGCACGAGCGACTCCGCCGCCGCGGCCCGTCTCACCGCAGCCATCGCCGCACAGGTCCCGCCCGGCTACGACCCCGTCGACAGCCCACCCGGCCTACCCAACGCCCGCTGCTTCCGCGAAGACCCTGGCCCACCGCAGAGCGCCCGCATCATCCTGGAACACCGCTGCTACTTCTCCCACGACCGCTACGTCGCCGAAGTCACCGCGAACCAACCGCAAGACCTCGCGCAGCGGGCGAGCGCCCAATACCTGCTGCTGGCACACGGTTCGGTGAGTTGACGTAGGATCCGGCGGGAAGTAACGCGGTGGCATCGGTATCGATGCCCGGATTGGGGGAGGCATGAAAGTCCGTCGTGGCCTATTGGGGCTGCTCGCCGTGACAGCGACGGCGGCCATCGGCTGTTCATCGAGCATTACGGGCACACCGCAACCGGGTTTGGCCCCGGTGGACGTCGGCTCACTCAACACCGGCTCGTATGCGAAAGAACCGACCGCGTACGAGCCGAGAGTGAGCGGCCCTGGGGATGTGAAGGCCATCGAAGCCAGGCGGATGCTCAACTATCTGGTCCTCCCGACCGATATCGACAGTGCGCTGACGGTGATCGGCGATGTCGAACTGTTCTCGTATCCCGAGGATCCGTTCGTCACCAAGATCCTCCCCGAGAAGTATCAGCCGGTCACGATCGACAACAAACTGATCGCCGGAGCTTATGTCTCACGGATCAATCCCGATCTGCGCCAACGCAAGAAACTCATTGTCTCGATTCTCCGCTTTCCGACCGAACAGGACAGTAGGAAGGCCGCGGACGATTTCGATCGGATCACCAACGCCGATTCGGTCCGTCATCCCATTGCTGTCGAGGGGCATCCCGATGCGAGGGCCACGTCGGCGGACGACGTGACCGCGGTATCATTCCTCGCCAAGGGGCCCTTCGTAATCCTGACGAATGTCGGTGTGCCGCAACCTGACCAAGCCGCGCTAGCGGGTGTCTTCAAGAAGACCATCGACAAGCAGATCGAACTACTCGGCCAGCTGCGCCTGACGCCGCTCGACGACATCCTCGACGCTCCGCTGGATCCTGAGGGCATCATGCGGCGTGCGCTCCCCAAGGCGACGGACGGCACCGACCCGTTCTTCGTCGAGTACGACTTCGGTGCGCTGGAGCCTGCGGGTGAGCTGCATTACGAGCGCAATGTGGTGGAGATGCAGGCGGCCTTCAGGGAAAACGGCGTCGATCTCGTCGGGCGACGAGGCGGAATAACTTATCGTGCAAGAGATCTGCCCGCTGCTATCCGACTGCAATCGGCACTGGTCCGCCTGGGTAGGAACGACGAAGAACTGGCTCCGCCACCGGGCTTGCCCGACGCGCGTTGCGTGAAGCTCGATACCACCGACACGATCAGGGACTACGACCTGTTCTGCGCGGTGGTGTACGGCCGCTACGTCGCGATCGTGGTCTCGAAGGCGCGTTTGTCGGGCGCCATCGATCCGGCCCTGTACCAACGCGCGGCCGCCCAGTACGCGATTCTGGCGAAGAGCGAGTGATATCTATGCGATACCGACACACTTTGTGCCTCGTCATTGCCGCCGTGGTCATTGCCGCTACCGGCTGCGGGCAAGACGATGGGTCAGCCTCGCCCGCCATCGATGTCTCGGCACTGGATTCCGGGAACTACCTGTCGGTCCCCCGAGATGCGGAAGCGATACGGTCGGATCAGACGGGCGCGGCATTGGAGGCCGTGCGAATCGGCGAGCACGTTCCGTTGCCGGTCGAGATCGACGGCAAGTACGCCTTCCAACGTCTCGTGAACACCGATCGGAGACTGACTCCGGACACCAACTCGACGCCCTATTCGATCGACCGCGAGGAGCTTCCTGCGCTCTTGCAGGGTTATGTCACCGGGTGGGAGGCGTCCGCCGAACGTCGCGCCGTACCGGCGCCCGGTCGGTCCGTCGAGATGCGAGTGCTTCGTTTTACCGACGCGAGCCACGCGGAGGAGTCGGCGCAGAGACTCGCCGAACGCCAAGCGACGAACCTCCCTGGTGAGGCGGTCACCATCCCGGGGTTCCCCAAGGCCAGGGCCAAGTGGTCGCCCAGCAAGAAGTTTCTCGATGCTTGGCTGACGCAAGACGCACTGCTGATGTATGTACACATGGACGATCCGCTGACGGAGCCTCCGGAGGCTGCGCCGCTCGTGTCCTTCGCGCAGAAGGCTTTCACGGACATCCTCGACGCTCTGAAGTCATACAGCCCCTCGCCGCTCGACCGCCTCGGCACTCTGCCGCTGGACCCGGAAGGGCTGCTCGGGCGCACCCTCCCGCTCGAGGACAACCAGAAGCGGAAGTACGACCAATCCGTTGCGATGCCTGCGCAGGCGGCGCTGCATTTCGAACGTCATCCTGGATCGCTCAGGCCCGCGTTCGCGGACGCGGAAGTGGATCTCGTCACGTACTCCGGCGGCCGGGTGTATCGCACCGCGAACGCCGATGCCGCCGAGCGTCTGCTCGCGGCATTCGCGGGACTCGACGAGAGCGGATATACACCGATGGACAGTCCGCCGAAGCTGCCCACCGCGAAATGCTTCGACACCAAGGACAAGAAGAGCAACCCGCCGCAGTATCCGCCGGTTTGCTTCGTGATCTACGACCGCTACGTGGCGCGGGTAACTGGAACGAACGCCCAGCAGCTGCACCAAAAGGCAGCGGCACAGTACAAGTTGCTGGCTTATCAGCAGTAGCCAAGAGGCAGAAGATGAAGCTCGCAAAGAATTCGGTATTGCCGCGCACCGGCGGTGCACTGTTGATGGCCGTCGCTGTGGCGATAGGGCTCGGCGCATGTGGCTCGGTGATATCGGGAACAGCCCAGCAGGTTCAGCCAGACGTCTCCGAACTCGACGTCGGCAATTACTCGACCCAGCCACGCATCGTCGGAAATGCCAAGAACGACAAGCAGGCTCGCTCACGCGAATCGCAGCGGCTGGCCGATTTCGTGGCACTGCCCTACGAGGCGGACCCCTCTTATGTCGAGGACGTGTGGTTTCTCCGACCGCACATCGTGCTGAATCGCAAGACGCTGGGCAACCTGGTTATCAACGACACCTTCGACGATGTCGCCAAGGACCTGGTCGCGGGCTGGGTGAACGCGTGGGCCACCGGTGGACCACGCGACGCGCCGCGGCGCACGATGAACGTCGCGGTCTTGATGTTCCCCGACGCGAACAGCGCGAAGACGGTCGGGCCGACGCTGGAACACGACGACTTCACCTACAACCGCGACAACGAGCCGGTCGCGATCACCAAACATCCCAACACGACCGCACATTGGCGCCCCGGCATCTCCTCGATCGGATCGTGGACGGTACACGACCGCTACGTCATCTTCATCAAGGTCGTCGACGACACCTCGGGGCCCGATCTTCCCGCGTTGGTCTCGCAAGTCGAGCGGATGCTCGACGTGCAGATTCCGCTTCTGGACAAGTTCCAGCCGACACCGAGCGCCGAACTCGCCCGGATACCGCTCGATCCCAGCGGCCTGCTCGGGCGCACACTGCCAAGCAACCCCACCGCACCGTTCCGACCGGAGCCCGACAGTGTCTACACGGGTCGCGGCGCGCTCTCGCTGTTCCAACAGCCCACGCCGGAGATGCTGCCGTTGTTGCAACGAAGCGAAGTCGACCTCGTCAGCTACGGCGACGCGGTGGTGTTCCGAAGCAAGTCCGCGAAGGGTGCCGAAGCACTGTGGCGCGAGTGGCAACCGTCGAAAGACATGCCCGCCAACCAAAAACTGATCGGACCGCCGTCCGGCCTGGACGCGAACGTCGAGTGCTTCACCGAGTATTTCGAGAACACCGTCGACCAGCAGGAGCCGAAGGTCTCGGCGAACCTCTGCATCCTTCAGGTCGGCCGCTACGTCGTGCAGGCGCGAAGCATGCAGCCCCAGGACCTTTTCCAACGGATTTCCGCGCAGTACGCCCTGTTGAAGACCGGATGATGGAGTACGCGCCGCGGGCGGCGGGCATCCCTGGTACGGAAGCGATCACTCGCGACGCGAGTCGATCGGACGAGCGGTGCTTGCTAGATTCTTCCGGAAAGCTCGTGGATCCGGGCGTTCGAGATCTTTGAGGGAGGACCGAATGGCCTTGCGGCCCGGTGCAGTGGTGGGAGGATACCGGGTTCTTCAGGTTCTCGGCAGCGGCGGGATGGGGACTGTCTACCTGGCGCAGAACCCGATCTTGCCCCGCCGCGACGCGTTGAAGGTACTCAGCGCCGATCTGTCGACCGACGCGGAGTTCCGCGCGCGTTTCGAACGCGAGGCCAATCTCGCCGCTGGACTGGACCATCCGAACATCGTCGCGGTCTACAACCGTGGCGAGGAGAGCGGCCAACTGTGGATCGCCATGCAGTACGTCGATGGCACCGACGCGGCCGAGGAGGCGAAGAAGGGGCCGTCGGTCATGACGCCGCAGCGCGCGCTGCGCATCATTTCCGAAGTCGGCAAGGGTCTCGACTACGCGCATCGGCGCGACCTTCTGCACCGCGACGTCAAGCCTGCCAACTTCCTGCTCTCCGCCGCCGATGAGGGGGACGAGGAGCGCGTGCTGCTGACCGACTTCGGCGTGGCGAAATCCGCCGAGGACGGGCAGGATCTGACGGCGACCGGAAATTTCATGGCGACCGTCGCCTACGCCTCGCCGGAACAGCTGATCGGCGATCGACTCGACCATCGCTCCGACATCTACAGCCTCGGCTGCGCCTTCTACCGCCTGCTGACAGGTCAGAACCCGTACCCGTCGACCATGCCCGCGGTGGTCATGATGGGGCACATGCACGAGCCGCCGCCGAAACTGAGCGCGGCGCGAGCGGGCCTTCCTCCCGCGCTCGACGCCGTTATCGAGAAGGTCCTCGCGAAGAGCCCTGACAATCGGTACAACTCGTGCCGAGAGTTCGTGCAGGACGCCGAGGCCGCGCTGTACGGCGCCCAAATGTTCCGCGCGCCCGGACCGGCCTATGTCACCGATTCCCGCGCGCAGGTGCGGACTCCTTTCACCGACCCGCACGCCGAGGTGTCGACGCCTTTCACCGACCCGCACGCCGAGGTACGGACGCATTTCACCGATCCGAGACACTCGGTGACCGCACCCGGCGACAGCCCGTACCCGCAGCAGGGCGGTTATTCCTCGTCGCACGAGGCGACGGATCAGCAGCTCGTCTCGACGCTGCGTAACGGTAGCGGCGCGAAAAACTCTCGTGCGCGCAAGATCTTGCTGCCCGCCATCGTCTCCGTGGTGATCGCGATCGCCGTCGCCGCGGGCACTTACTTCTTCACCAGCGGATCCGACTCGAGCGGGGGCGGCGGAACCCAGCTCGCCGACGTCCGCAACAACAATCCGCAGTTCGACGGAAAGACGATCACCGCGCTCAACTTCGGAAATTCCACGTTGTCCGCGGTGCTGAATCCGAGTACGCAGTCGAAGTTCCTGCAAGATATCGGTTTCCGCTACAGCACGAAATACAAGGCCGTCGGCGACGAGAAATCACCACGCCAGCTCTCCCTCGGGATGTCCTCGAACGAGATCGATTCCGAAGTGCTCATCGTCGTGCGAACGGACAGCGAGGCCGGTAACGGCGGTTTCCGCGGCCTGCCAAGCAGTATCACGAGCAGTTCCGCCAAGATCGTGATCGTCGACGATCCAGCGACGATCCAGGCATTCCAGGTCTGGACCGACCAGTCGACCGGCGTACTTGTGGACAAACTAGTGCCTATGATCGCGAAAGTGGTGAAGTAGCCGCCCGCGGGTCCTGGCGCGCTGGATTCATCTGCCCGACACCGCACAGATCCGGCGCCGACGCGCGCCCGCGGACATTAAACGCTGGTAGCGCAAGGGGAACCCATTCGGTAGGGTGATGCCCAGCCAGCCCACTCGCCGATCAGGTGTAGCGAGCAGGGGGAAGGAGGGGAGCAGAGCGCTGGCAGCGACCGATGCGACGGCACCGCGGTCGAGATGTGGGGGGAGAAAGATCATCCAGACCCTCCGTCCTCGGTGTAGCTGGTCGACCACGCGCAGGGGCGTCGAGACGCGATCGAATCCGCCGGAAATCAATCGAAATCAGTGGAACCGATCGAGCCCAGAGCGCGTCCAATCATATGAACAGGGTCAGCTCACACTCCGGGCGTTGACCACGAGCAGGAGGAGGAAGCCGCTATGGCGGACAACTTGAAGGCTGATAGCGCACTCATCGCACAGAAGGCGAAGGAGTTCCAGGAGCAGCACAGCAACCTGATGGCGGCCATCCGGACGCTGAAGGCCGACGAGGACGCCGTCACCAACGGCGCGAACTGGCAGGGCCAGGCGCGCGACGCGTTCAACGCCTTCATGGAGCGCTACTACTTCCAGGCCGACAAGATGAACGACAAGCTGATGGAGACGTCGGAAAAGCTTGTCAAGATGAGCGGACAGTTCCAGGACCAGGACACCGACTTCGCCTCGAAGGTGCAGCAGCAGGTGTCGAGCCTCGACCTGCCGGCGCTCTGATCCCGTTCTTTCCCCAATCGCCGACAAAGGAGCCTGAAACATGAGCAAGCCCATCTCCGCCAATTTCTCGGGCGTCGAGTCCGGTGCCCAGCAAATCATCAAGCGCGCCGAAGGCATTCGCGACGAGCTCGAGTCCTTCCACAAGAAGGTCGAGCAGTACGTGGCCGACCACGGCGCCGGTGCCGCGAACGAGGCCTTCAGCGAGCTGCAGCGGAACTGGCAGAACCACGTTCTGCAGCTGCAGCAGACCCTGAACGGTGCCGCGCAGCTGGTCAGCACCGGTAACTCCGAGCTGCAGGGCACCGACTCCGCGCTCGCGAACCTTTTCTGAGTTCGACTCGATCGGTTCGAAACTTTCGGGCCCCCAGCATTCTCGCTGGGGGCCCGAATTAGTTTGTGTCGAGCGAATTCCCGCTCAGGGAATCACATGCACCGACGACGCGAAATCCTCACACGTCGGCTCGAAGCCAGTCCACGTGTTCCCCACGTACTGGCATCCGATGCTGACCTGAATCCCGTGTTCCACCAACACATGCCACTGCACCGTGGAACCCTCCGGACGCTCCACGTAGGAAAGTCCGGAGCGGCCGCCGAAGACGACGTCGCGGCGGAGGTCGCCGATGGATGGCTTCGTCTTCATCTGGGCTTCGAGGTTGGCGGCGATCTGTTCGTAGCCGGCGTTGGGGGCGACCGGGGTTTGGACGAGGGTCATTCGGAAGCGGGCGCCGTCTTGGGGGGACAGGTCGACCCGGCCGCCGTTCTGGGCGGAGGGCGGGGTGAGCCGCCAGCCGTCCGGCACCTTGAAACGGATGCGGCCCACGGTTTCCTGCGGTCCCGGCGAGTTCGTCGGTGGCAGCGAGGGAATGGGTGGGACGGACAGTGTGATCGGTGCGGTGCTGAATGGCGCCGCGGCCGGGGCTTCGTCCGAGCCGCCGGATACGACGATGCCACCTACGACAACCGCGGCCACCACCGCGACCACGGCGACGCCCGCGAGGACGTACTTGGCGATCGGGCGGTCGGGGGCCTGGGCTGCGGCGCGTTCGCGCAGCGGCTGGAGCCATTCGTTGGTGGGCAGGGCCGGAGCCGCTTCGGGGCGGTACTCCGGTTCCTGGTGCGCGCCGCGGACGAGTTCGCCGCCGGAGATGGGGCGTAGTTCGGCGTCGGGGCCGCAGGACTGTTGCACCGCCGCGGCGATGAGGTCCAGCTTGGCCGGATCGGAAACGCCGAAGGCCTGAACGACATCCGCAGGGCGGCCGTCGAGGAGACGGGTGATCAGGCTGGTCAACGTGTCGAACGCGCGCTGATCGTGGCCGAGGTCGGCGAGCGCGAGATTCGGTTCGTGCTCGCACGCTTCGATCTGGACGCCGAGGTGGCTGCGGGTCACCGCGGTGGCGGTGGTGGTGATGGCGCCGAACTCCAGGACGACGGTGCGGCGGCTGCGCGCGGTGCCGTCGTCGACGGTGACCGCGCGCGAGGCGATCTCCTCGAACACGACGTCGTGCGCGAACCGGCGCGCGGCGGCGTCCAGCACGGCGCGGCGACTGCCGCCCCATTCCGTCGGGCAGACGAGGGTGATGCGCTCGCACGGGACGCCGACGCCGAGGTTCTCCAGCGCCGTGCCGAAGACCGCGGTCAAGGCTTCCGGCACCGTGGGTACCCGCGGCAGCAGCGCGATTCGCTCGGCGGGCACGAACTGCACGGCGGAGCTGACCTGGGTCGGCGGGTTCAACGACTCGCCGACGACCAGGTTTCCGTTGCTGCCCAAGACGACCGAGGGCGGTGCGTCCCAGTGCGTGGCGGGGCCGCGCGCCCAGATGCGGGTGTCTGTCAGGACTAGGTCGACCGACGACATCACTCGGCCGCCGGCATCCATGCCAGCTGGATCAGTTCCTGGGCGTTACGGGTGATGTACGTACCGCGGCCCGGCGGCAGCGGACTCGGGCGCACCGTACCCATCAGCACGCCCTCGTCCTTCGGGCAGCTCATGATCAGACCCGCCGAACCGAGATCCTTCATCCGCGCCATGGTGGCCTCGTACATGGCCCGGCTGGCGCCACCCGCGCGACGGGCGACGATCAGGTGGAAGCCGAGATCGCGGGCGTGCGGCAGGTGTTCGACGAGGGCCGAGACCGGGTTGCCCATGGAGGTGGCGACCAGGTCGTAGTCGTCGACGATGACGAACAGCTCCGGCCCGTTCCACCAGGACCTTTCGCGCAGCTGCTGCGGGGTGACGTCCGGGCCGGGCGTGCGCTGGGCGACGTAGGCGGCCAGGTCGTTCATGTTCTGCGTGAACTGCGGTGCGGTGGAACCGTATCCGGCGAGGTAGCCGTCGGGCACCAGGCCGAGCATGGTGCGCCGGTAGTCGCCGAGGATGAAGCGGGCCTCGTTCGGCGAGTTGGCGGCGGCGATGCCCTCGATGATCGAGCGCAGCAGCGTCGTCTTGCCCGACTCGCTGTCACCGATGACGATGAAGTGCGGGCTCTCGTTGAAGTCGAGGTAGACCGGCGCGAGCTCGGACTCGTTGATGCCGAGCGGGATGCGCACGTTCTTGACGCCCGAGTTGAGCTGCGACGGCCAGTTCCCGGCGAGCTGCAACAGCTGTTCGCGCGGCAGCACTTCGGGCAGCATGCGCGCGGCGGGCGCGTGCCGACCGGGAGTCAGGCGCGCGATCGTCGCCACGGCGTCGGCGACGGCCTGGCCGAGGTTGGTCGGGTCGGAGCTGCCGTCGATGCGCGGCAGACCCGTCAGCATGTGCAGGCAGTCCGGAGTCATACCGCGACCGGGGCGGCCCATCGGGACCAGCGCGGCGAACTTGCGGCCGAGGTCGGAGTCCATCGGGTCACCGAGCCGCAGCTCGATGCGGGTGCCGATCTGGTCCTTGAGCGCCGGACGCGCCTCGGCCCAGCGGGCCAGCGCGATGACGACGTGCACGCCGTACGAAAGTCCCTGCACCGCAAGGTTCATGATCGGCTGCTCGAGCGGATCGAAGTCCTGCCGGATCGAGCCGAAGCCGTCGATCACCAGGAAGACGTCGCCGAACGGGTCCTCGTGCGCGCCGGCGGCGGCGGGGCTGCTGGACGGGTCCATCGAACGCAGGCGGCGGAACTCCGCCATCGACTCGATGCCGAGCTGACGGAACCGGGCCTCGCGCTGGCGGACGATGGTGGTCATCTCGGCGATGGTGCGCCGGACCTTGTCCTCGTCCAAACGGCTTGCCACCGAACCGACGTGCGGCAGGCCCTCCAGGCTGGCCAAGGTACCGCCACCGAAATCGAGGCAGTAGAACTGCACCTGCTCGGCGGTGTGCGTCATCGACATCGCCATGATCATGGTGCGCAGCGCGGTGGACTTGCCGGACTGCGGACCGCCGACCACCGCGACATTGCCTCGGGAACCGGACAGGTCCACGACCAAGGGATCGCGGCGCTGGTCGTACGGGCGGTCGACAATGCCGATCGGCGCGCGCAACGTCGCGACGGCCGAGTACTCGCCGGTGAGGATCGAGCGCGGGATGAGCTGGTCCAGCGTCGGCGCCTCGTCCAGCGGCGGCAGCCAGATCTCGTGCGCCGGTCGGCCGTGCCCGCGGATACGCGAGACGAGCATGTTGACGTTCGAGATCTGCTCGCCGTCCTCGGTGTGGTGCTCCTCCGGCTCGCTGCTGCCCTGGGTGGGCAGCGGCACCCGGTCGATGGCGCGGAAATCCACGTGGTGGGCGGTGAAAGGCCGTGCCTTCACGTCGATCTCGCCGCCCGCGACACCGGCCTGGGTCACCTCGCGCTGCGAGCCGCCGCCGACGTATGGGCCGGAGACGTAGGAGGCCTGGAAGCGCTGGATCTCACCGGAGTCGGACTTCAGGTAACCGCCACCGGGGCTGTTGGGCAGGTTGTAAGCGTCGGGCACGCCGAGCACCTGACGGGATTCGTTGGCGGAGAACGTCTTCAGACCGATCCGGTAGGACAGGTGGCTCTCCAGGCCCTTCAGCTTGCCCTCTTCCAGGCGCTGCGAGGCGAGCAACAGGTGCACGTGCAGCGAGCGGCCGAGTCGACCGATCATCACGAACAACTCGGCGAAATCGGGGTGCTGGGTGAGCAATTCGGAGAACTCGTCGAGCACCACGAAAAGCGCGGGTAGCGGGTCCAGGTCGGCGCCCGCCGCGCGGGCCTTCTCGTACTCCGAGACGTTGGCGAAGTTGCCCGCTTGGCGCAGCACTTCCTGGCGACGGTTCATCTCACCGGCCAGCGCGTCCTTCATACGGTCGACGAGGTCGGCTTCGTCCTCGAGGTTCGTGATGACGGCCGCGACGTGCGGCACGCCGTCCAGACCGAGGAAGGTCGCACCACCCTTGAAGTCGACGAGCACCAGGTTGAGCTGGTCGGGCGAGTGAGTGGCCAGCAGGCTGAGCACCAGGGTGCGCAGGAACTCGGATTTACCGGAGCCGGTCGCGCCGATGCACAGGCCGTGCGGTCCCATGCCGTTCTCGGCGGCTTCCTTGATGTCGAGTTCGATCGGCAGTCCCGCGGCGTCGAGGCCGAACGCGACGCGCAGGCGTTCCCGGCCGTAGCGGGGCCGCCACGCGCTCTCCGGGTTGAACGAGCCGATGTCGCCGAGGTTCATCAGCTGCGCCCAGCTCGAGATGATCTCGGTGTCCTCGGTCTCCACGTCGCTGCTGCGCTGGGTAGCCGCGCGATAGGGCGCAAGCCTGCGCGCGGCCTGCTGGGCCTGGTGCGCGCTGATCCGGTCGATGAGCGCGAACCGCTCCTGATTGCCGGTGGCGCCGCGGCCGACGCACTCGCCGTTCTCGACGACCATCTTGATGCCGCGCGAAACCGCGAGGCGCGGAGCGTATCCGCACAGATCGATGATGGTGACGCCCTCGTAGCCGGATTCGCGCAGCTGATCGTCCTCGGCCTCCAGCAGGCCGCCGTCGACCACGATGACGAGCTGCACCAGACCGGCGTTCGCGGGCTGGTTACGCGAGTAGCGAACGCGATTGGCCAGCAGCGGGTGCAGGCTCGCGGTGGCCTCCCGGATCGAGCCGTAGAACATGCGCTGGGTGCCGATGCCGTCCTGGGCGTCGGGATGCTGGGTGTGCGGCAGCCACTTGGTCCACTCCCACTCGCGCGCGGTGTCCGGCCCGCACACCACGGCGACGAGCACCTGGTCCGGGCCCTGGAACATGCACAGCTGCAACAACATCGCCCGCACCATGTCGCGGGCCTCGTTCCGGTCGCCGTCCAACGCGATGGTGGCGAAGCCCTTCACCGCGATCGCGGTCGGCAGATCCGGCACCGTCGAGTGCGCGCGCACGAAGCGGCGCAGCGACACCGCGGCAATCGGTTCCAGCTCCTCGACCGGGCCGGTCTCCGGCGCGACCAGCCGGGTGGCCAGGCGCTGCCCGCCGATGCCGATGCGGGCGTGGCAGAAGTCCTTGTCCCCCGCGCGGCGCTCCCACATGCGGCTGGTGCCGGCGAGCATCCAGATCAGGCCGGGCTCCGGGTGGCTCCATTCCACCGACGCGCGTTGCTGTTTGGCGGTCTCGTCGACGTCCTTGCGCACCTGGTCGAGGTAGCGCAGGTAGTCCTTGCGGTCCTCGTTCGCCTCGGCCGCCTTCTGGCCCTTGCCGCCGCCCTGGCCCGCGAACATGCCGACCATCGAGAACAGCATCATGATCGGGAACATCATGCTCATCGGGTTCGACGCGATGCCGCCGCCCTGGGTGAACAACAGCGCCATCATGCCGACCATGCCGATGATCATCACGACGGGCATCAGCTTCATCAGCAGATTGCCCGGTGTGACCCTTGGGATCTCGGGCGGCGGCTGGAGAGTGACCTCGCCACCGGGCGTACGCGGCATCTCTCGACGAGCACGGCGCTGGAACCGGACTGTGCTCATGCGTGCGCCTCGCTCGGCTCGGCCATACCCGAGGCCCGCAGGCGCATGTTTCGATCACCGCGTTCGCTCATGCCCGCGCCTCGCTGGCGCTCGGCTTCGGCATGCGCGAGGCGCGCTGGCACAGGATTCGCTCACTGCGTTCGCTCATGCC